>CAYHIZ010000001.1:0-56609 GCA_964356695.1 uncultured Candidatus Saccharibacteria bacterium
TATGGATGAAATCGCCGTCCGCCACTATCTACCACCGATATTGCGTATGATCCATGTTTTCTAGCTCGATGCACAGGGTAGTGCTCGTGGCGATTCTATCCATGTCGGTGTTGCTCGTAGCGAGTGTGGCATACGCAGCGTATACGGATACTACTCAAGCCCTATACGCGAAGTTTACTCAGCTTGAACAACAATTCAGATTACCGGTCGGATATCTTCCTGCACTCGCCAACGCGGAAAGCGGTATGAATGCGAAAGCAGGCTCACCCGCACATGCGTACGGCCTTTTTCAGTGGATGCCGGATTCGTGGACCAAATTCACACGACAAATATACGGCAAGGCAAAAGACCCTGGCACGCGATCAAATCCGTATCTTTCCGCGGAGGTAACAGCGGCTCGTGCCAAGGGCGCATGGGACACATTCAAAGGAACAATACAGCAAGCAAAATTAGAGCCGAAGCTCGGCATCTCGATGGAACACTTTCTAGGACCCGGTGACTTTCCGATATTTATGGCGAGCTATATGCAAAATCCGAATGGACGCGCCGCCGATGTCGTGTCAAAAGCCGCAAAATATAATCCACCACTCTTCAATAAGGGTTCGGCGACATTCACCGACGTATTGAATAATCGAGCCAAGACGATGGATATAGCTGGTGTGATTCCGCTTACCGGTTACCGTCCCACGTTTACAGACGCATCACAACGTGAACGCATTCTCGACGAGCAAAGTATGGAAGATTTGGAACGTAATTATAAGGGGGGTCCCTTGTCACCCGACCCCATTCCGACTTCTCCCACAGATTATGGCATCCCGCCCAGAAACACTCAAACCCTAAACGACCAGAGACCAAAAAGCACCATCTGCGTGGAAACCGTCTACTGTTTTGGCACGGCTCTTGTGGAGCAAAGTAGCTCATGCGCCGTACACGTCGTAGAGCAGTGTGAAGATGGTTGCGCAAACGGTCAGTGCTTACGACCCCAGCCGTGCCCACAGGATACCGTTACATACAACGATCAGTGTTTGTGCCCCGCAGGATCTGCCATGCAAAGTGGCCAGTGTGTGCGTTTGTCGCCACAACAAGCACAACAGAATCAACAGCTCTCATCCGATTTAAATTCTGGCGAACAACGGCAACCCGCATCCCAACAATCATCGGGCGGAGGAGCGTCCGGCGGTGGTCAGGCGCCTACGACCAAAATATCCCCTTTCAATTCCATCTCAAATATCTTGCGCCCAGAAAAAACGCAGTTGCCGAAGCCGAACGAAGGTGCCCCGGTATATACATCGATCCCCTCGATTTCCGACGCAAAGTTGTCGCGAACAATTCGAGATGCGAATGCATGGAGGCGCGGTGGCGTACAAGACATTTCTGTCGTAGCGCCACGTACTAATAATAATGTGACAGGTGGCATCCCAACATTCACTTCCAAAGATTTGCGCAACTATCCAAACGTCGCCCGTCCGAATGAGCGCAACGATTCGCAAGGCATTTTCGCAGAAGCTCTCTCGAAACTGAAGAATCTACTGTTCGGCATCATCGCGTTCGTCACACCACGATGACGACCATCCGCAGAATGTTTCGGGACGACAGTATCTTCTTAATGGTCAAGCTTTATATTTGCGTCTAAATACAGTAAGGTGCTCCAATGGCGAAGGAAGAAACAATCGTGCGTTTTGAAGACGCGTCTTTTGAATATAGTGCCGCCAAACCCATTCTTGAGAAGATAGATTTCAACATCCGACGCGGGTCCAAGATCACTATCATGGGCCAGAACGGTGCAGGCAAGAGCACGATATTCGGGCTCATCACCGGCACGCACAGCCTCGAAGAGGGCAAGATTCACATGCCGCACGGACTCACGATAGCGACATCACGCCAGGTAATCCCGCGTACGGAGATGGATCTAACGGTGCGCGAATTTTTCCAGAAATGCTTCGACAAGAAAATGTACGACATCGATCCGCGTATCGACGAAGCGCTTGAGGTGGTCAATCTAAAAGGTCATGTAAAAGTGCATGATCGCATCATCAAATCATTCTCCGGTGGTCAGCAGGCGCGGCTATTGCTCGCCTCCGCGCTCATCCAAAACCCTGATCTGCTCTTGCTCGACGAACCAACCAACAATCTCGATCATGCGGGAATCAAACACCTAACCGAATATCTCACTGAATACGCCAAGACCGTCGTAGTGATTTCGCACGATGCGGATTTCTTGAATGCATTTTCCGACGGCGTGCTGTATCTGGATGTAAAAACGCGCAAGGTCGAGCAATACACGGGCAACTATTTCAACGTGGTCAAACAGATCACCGAGCGTATCGAACGCGAGAATCGCAAGAACGCGCTCCTCGCCAAAGATATTCAAGCCAACAAAGACAAAATCAACTACTTCGCGAACAAAGGCGGTAAGATGCGTCTCATCGCCAAGAAGATGCGCACGCAGATCGCGGAAATGGAAGAAGAAAAAGTCGATGTGCGCAAAGAAGACAAAACGATCAAAACATTTTTAATCCCGGTGCAGGATATAAAAGGCGAGATATTACACATAAATTCATACAATACGATCCCCTCAACTGGGCTCGGAGCAGGCAAGGCTAAATTACATAAAGCCAACATCTCGCTCAAACGCGGTAAGCATCTATTATTGAAAGGTCCGAATGGAATCGGTAAGAGTACCCTGCTCGAATCCATCGCTAGGGGCACCGCGCAAGGGGCATCGATAGGGAAGGGGGTCAAAGTCGGATATTATCGTCAGGATTTTTCAACGCTCAATTTTGACGACACGGTATACAAATCGCTCGAAGCGGCGATGCACAAACCCGACGAAGAAAAACTGCGCGCGATCTCGGCCGGATTCCTCATCACATCCGACATCATTCACACCAAAATTGGTCATTTATCTGAAGGGCAGAAAGGTCTCGTCGCATTCGCGCGCCTCGTTTTGGAACGTCCGGGGCTCTTGATCCTCGATGAGCCGACCAACCACATCAACTTTCGCCATTTGCCAGTGATCGCAAAAGCACTCAGCGAATATGAAGGCGCGATGGTGCTCGTGAGCCACGCCCCCGAATTCGTCGCACAAATACGGATCGATGATGTGTTGGATTTGGAGAAGTAGGGTGATTAGTTTTGGGAATCAGATCCTCTATTGTTTTAGTAAATAAACTGCTAAAATAATAATATGAAAAACTCACAAAAAGGATTTGTCATGCCTTTGATCCTTGCACTCATTGCCATTCTGTTGGTCGGTGGTGGTGCATATGTGTATACACAAGATAAACAAGGCAATCAGACGAATGTCGTAAGCCAAACTACTGATACGACATCAACTGAGCAGACTGCAGATTGGAAGACATATACGAATAGTGCTTTTGATTTTAGCATAAAACTGCCCACCAATAATAATGTTTACACGTGCGAAGATTCTTCAACTCGTGCTCAATTGGCCAATGAAAAAAGTTACAGAGTATTTATACTGGAAAATCCATCAGATATTGATTTGATGAAATCTTGTGATTACTCTGAACGTGCAAAATACAATAATCTGTATATAAACGCGTCTCGGTCAACTCCTGGCGCGTATTCTGACCTCGTCGCTAATTGGAAAAAAAATTACGGCGACGGGAAATATATCACCCTTGAAGAAACGACATTTGCTGGGCATGGAGCTACTGGACATGAAGCATTAATGAAAACAAAGGTAGAAGGTCCAAACAACGATAACTTGTACAAAGAGGTTGTGATTAATGGTGGTATGTATTCTTACTATCTAAGTTTCGCTAAAAAGAGTGATTCTTTAGAAGAAACACTCGCCACATTTCAGGTTATGGAGACCAAGAGTACATTATCGGACTGGCAGACTTTAAAAAGTAACGATTTAGGGATTGAGATAAAATTCCCAAATGATTATCGCTCAAACACAGTTAACTCCAAACTTGTCGTCGCGTCAGACCTCACTATTTTTCCAGTTCCACAGCCGATAGAATTTGGTCCTCGTCTGATTATTTCTAGAACATCGGATCATGTCACCGCGAACACAAATGTAGACACATGGGTGGACAATATTTTTCGCACTGACAATAGTAAATCTGTAAAAGGACGAGGATATACGACGACCAATGGTACGAAATGGGTCAAAGTAAAATACCTAGACGTGAGTGGCGTCGGACCGAATTTGACTTCGATGGGCAAGGTTTTGAAGTTATCGTCCAGTAATAATTTGAATCTCTCGACCCTTGGAATAACCCGTGCCGTTTTATAATTTCTCCTAAGATGGTGGGGGTGTTGCGTGCGCTAGAAAGGGTTTTGGGCAAGCACATACAGATTTGCGCCCGCGTTGTAGATACTCAATCAATGGTGTGTCGAGAGTGAGGGGAGAAGCGCAACGCGACTACTCAGTGTCCTCAAAAGGCGGGTTGATGAGAAATCCGTCGGCCGCAAGGATCACGATGCGTCCTTTCAACTCCATTTCTCCATACTGCGCGAATAGCCGTGACAACGCGCCGTTGATTATATCGGCGTTCGGCGGATGTATGCGGACGATAACGATTCCGGCGTATTTCTCCGGCGGGTATGCGAGCGCGTTGATGAAATCCTTATCGTGAGTAACGAGTATCCTATGCTCGACCTGCGCCATACGCACGACCAATGTGTCGGAAGCGCCGCGGGAAACGTATTTCACGCTCCCGAACGAAGCGAGGAAATCGCGCACTTCGCGCCGCACGTTTTCGTCAACGAGCAAGCGCATGATCGAATCTGACGACCGAACCGCGCATCTCCGGAGCGCGGGAGGCAAAGCCGAATGCGGCGTTCACATGACGCTTCGTGAGCTTGGGATATGCGCGCAGGACATCCTCGACGCTCTCGCCGGCGGCGAGCATTTCAAGTACTAAGTACACCATGACGCGCGTACCCTTGAACACTGGATTGCCGTGCGCCACACGCGGATCGGATGTGATGTATTTGGCGATGTCTTCCATGGAAAGCATGATAACATGCCACGCCGTGTGGACAATTCTGTGGGCAATAGCTCTGTGACTATAGTTACAAAAGCGTACCCTACCACACTAACGAATGACTTTTGCGACTGTTGTTGCTACTCTTTTGTCGAACATGTCGGGCACGATTTTGTCTGGCGTCGGAGTTTTCACCAGTCCCGCGATTGCGCGTGCCGTTTTTATTTTCATCGCGGTTGTAATTTTGCGTATATTGCGATCAAGCGCGCCGCGAAAAACGCCTGGAAACGCGAGTGAATTGTTGATCTGATTCGGAAAATCCGATCTTCCCGTACCGACGATCAGTGCACCTCCTCGCTTTGCCTCATCGGGCATAATCTCCGGCATAGGATTCGCCATCGCGAACACGATTGCATTCTTTGCCATGAGCTTTATGTCTTCTGCTTTCACCAAATTCGGACCGGATACGCCGAGAAGAACATCTGCGCCCTTGAGTGCATCGCGAAGTCCACCTTTTATGCCGCGCTTGTTGAATTTTACAAGCGACCGCTTGTGCGTTTCTGGTCGGCTGGAATCTATTATTCCTTTGCTGTCGAGTACGATTATATCTTTTGCTCCGGCAACGCAGAGTAAATCCGCGGATGCTTTTCCTGCGGCTCCAGCGCCAAGAATCACGATTCGTGCCAAATGTATTTTCTTCTTCACAACTTTGAGCGCGTTGATGAGCGCGGCAAGAACGACTATCGCCGTGCCGTGCTGATCATCATGCATGACGGGAATATCTAACGCCTCGATAATCCTCCGCTCTATCTCGAAGCATTTCGGCGCGGCAATATCTTCGAGATTGATACCGCCAAAGGCCGGTGCGATGCGAACGATTGTGTCTACGATTTCGTCGGTATCCTGGGTATCAAGCACTATAGGAATCGCATCAACATCGGCGAACGTCTTAAAAATCGCGCACTTTCCTTCCATTACAGGAAGCGCGCCTAAAGGTCCTATATTTCCGAGACCGAGCACTGCCGATCCGTCGGAAATTACAGCAACAGTGCGCTTTTTCATGGTGTACATGCGCGCAAGCTTCGGATTTTTTGCAATCACACTCGACACCTCTGCGACACCGGGCGTATACACAAGCGACAGATCCGCTTTGTTTCGTATTGGTGTTGCGGGAATCACGCGGATTTTCCCGCCCAACTTTTTGTGGAGCAACAATGCTTGTCGTGAGATATTCATTCCCGCCATTTCACAAGTGTATATCAACTCATGTAAGCAATGAAACACCCCTCACATCACAAATGAATCGTTGCAGTGATGATCGCCAGCGCATAAGCGATGCGCAATACAATCTTCTGCAGTGCGCCGGAGAATTTCGAGAGATGTATTAGAAGTATGCCTCCGACGTATCCTCCTGCTAGTGATCCGACAGACCACGGCAACCACACGGCAAACAATAAATTCCCACCATACCAGTGTGTGACAACGGCGACAGAGACAAGCATGAATTCTACAAACCGTGCCTGAATCTTGACTAGTGCGATGTCGGTATCTGTTGGATGTTTCAATCGAAGCAGTGCGACAAGAATAATGCCAATGCCTGCGCCAAATGTTCCCGCGTAGAGCCCGCACAAAAATGCGGCAACATGAAACGTTCTACCGCTAATGAAAGCAGTGATCCGCGGTGCGCTTTCTGCAAACACAACCGCAAAAACAGTCGCGGGCAAAATCCATGCCTGACTCAAATGTGATATCAAAAATGCCCCAAGTATGGTGCCGAGAAAAGCAAACGTAGACACTTCTATGTTTCTCACATATTCAATGCTTCCGCGTGTTGTCCACGTCGATCCGATACTGCGGAACAAAGAACCGACTTTTATATTGCCTACGATTGAGCCAAACGAAAGCGACGGAAACACCCACTGCATGAGCGGAACCGAGAAGAATAGTCCTCCTCCAAATACGACACTCAAAACGCCGACGACAAAACCGCCCGTAACAAGCATCACGTTGCCAGTATCTGCAATTGACAGCATGCTCGAGATCAAGAATGCCTCCATGTTTTAATTCATGAATTATTTCAAAACGATGCCATCTTTCATCTTGATCACGCCGCGATAAATCGTATGCAGTGCTTTGCCGGTGAGCGTCTTGCCTGCGAATACAGAATTCCTGCCCTTACTGTAGAACTTCGACGGATCAACGACCCATTCTTTTGCAATATCAAAAATCGCGATGTCAGCGTCGGCACCGATATTAAGCGTTCCCCTTTCTTTGCGTATGATCGCGGCGGGTTTATATGTCATAAGCGCGAGACCGTCCATGAGTGAAACATGACCCGGTTTGATTAGGTACGTGTTTAGTACGGCAAAACTCGTCTCAAGTCCGACGGTGCCGCGTGCGGCATCGACGAACGGTTTTATTTTGTCGGGCTCGATGTGTGGCGCGTGGTCTGTTGTAATAGCATCAATTGTGCCGTCTTTGATTGCGGCGATAAGCGCGTCGACGTGATCTTCCGAACGCAGAGGCGGATACATTTTGGCGTCTGTGTTGTACCCGCGGCACGCTTCGTCGGTAAGCGCAAAGTTTTGTACCGAAACCTCGCCGGTTACATTTATCGCTCCGGTTCGTTTATATTCGCGCAAAGCTGCTACCGCCGCTTTGGTCGACAAGTGCGAAAGGTGGAGTCGCGCTCCTGAGCGCTGCGCAAGCATGATTGCTTTCGTCACCGCATGATCCTCGGCGACTTCTGGAATGCCAGGAAGTCCGAGATCAGTTGATACCCAGCCTTCGTGCATGACGCCGTGGTTGTCGAGGTCGGGCGTCTCACAGTGATTCATAAGAAGCATATCGTGAGTTTTCGAATATTCGAGTGCCCGAAGCAAAACACCTGTATTATCAATATCTACGCCATCGTCCGAAACAGCTACGGCGCCGGAATTTTTGAGTTCGCGTATTTCGGAGAGTATGGCGCCGTCTTCATTTTTGGTGATCGAACCGGCTGGAAAGATATCGATTAGATTGAGTTCTTTCGCGCGATTAATGATGAATTCTATTCCAGTTTGGTTGTCGGCAATCGGCGCCGTGTTGGGCATTGTAACAACCGAGGTGATGCCGCCCGCAAGCGCCGCGCGCGAGCCCGTTTCGAGCGTCTCGATATCTTCACGACCCGGCTCGCGGAAATGCACATGGATGTCGACAAGTCCCGGCGAGACAACAAGTCCCGTCGCGTCGATTACCATCTCCGCCGATGCGATGTCAGATTTGCCGACACTTTGTATTTTGCCATCTGCAATATATACATCGGCAATCTCATCTCGTTTCGAAATCGGATCAATGACACGACCGTTTTTGATAAGAAGTGTGCTCATAGGATTGAGTATGGTTTTATTTTGCCGTCGAATCGCTCTGCAAGTAGCCACAAGAGCGCTTTGCGCACGGCCGAACCATTTTCGACTTGCGTCAGGATGCGCGATTGAGCATGACGAGCAACTAAAACCGAATGTACATCAATGTCGCGCATGACAGGACCTGCGTGCATGATGATGGCGTTTGGTTTTGCTAATTGCAATCGCTGCGGCGAGATTCCGAATGTCTTAGAGTATTCGCGCAGTGTCGGGATGTCGGTCATAGCATCACGCTCTTGCTGTACTCGCAGTGCGTAAATTACATCGGCACCAGCAAGTGCCTCGTCGACATTCCAAAATGTCTTCACGCCAAAATTCTCAACGAAATCCGGCAGGAATGTCTCGGGTGCGGCGACGCGAATCTCTGCTTTGAGCTTGCGCAAGATGCGCACGAGAGATCCGAACACGCGCGAGTGCCGCACATCGCCGACGATGGTGACGACTCGCCCGGCGAGATCCTTTGATTGAAATTCATCGAGTATGGTGAGCGCATCAAGAAGCCCTTGCGTGGGGTGCTCGTGCCAGCCGTCGCCCGCGTTGATGACCGAGGCGGATACATGACGCGCGGCAAATTCAGGTCCTCCAGCTTCCGAACACCTCAACACGATGGTGCGCACTTGATATGCGCCGAGTGTTTCGACAGTGTCGATAAAACTCTCACCCTTATTCGCAGACGAACCAACGAATCCTACGTTCGTCGTGTCCATCGAAAGTTGTTTCGCCGCAAGATCGAAACTTGCGCTGGTGCGCGTTGATGGCTCGAAAAAGGCATTTACCTGCGAGTATCCTTTATTGAAAGAGAACTTGTATGTCTTGTAATCGCGGAATCGACGCGCAACATCGAGTATAAGCGCGAGATCGTCGGTAACAACCTGCTCTATAGAGATTAGATCAAAGAAAGAGAGATCGCGACCTTTGCGAATTGAAATAAGATCTGCTTCTGCTTCAGAGGGAAGTTTCTTATGTAAGATAACATCCATTAAATTGGCAATATATCATAAATGCCCCAAGACGCAACGTGCGATCGCATATTACTTTCTCGGAAACAGCGTCTCCGGCATTGTATTAGTCAGGATTGCTTTCTGAATTTTCTCTGCAGTTTCCGGCATGATTGTGGACAGATGCGTTGCAATCATTGATAAATGCCCGACGAGTCGCTCGATGATTTTAATACCTTCCTCTTTCTCCTCTGCTTTCGCAGATTTTACCAAAAAAAACGGTTTTTTCTCTTGAATATGCGCATCTGCTTTCGCTATGTGCTCAAAGATCAAATCTGTCGCCGCATTGTAGTTGTACGAATCAAGCAATGCGCAAAAAGACGGCTGCATTGTTTTTTGTTCTTCTGAAACTGCGACAGAGTCGGTAAGATTGTCCTCGGCTAACCGCATGATGCGCGCAACCTGATTGCCAAGACCGTTTGCGAGATCGGCGTTGTAGGCTTCCTTGAATCTCTCCATCGTAAAGTCGGAGTCGTCGAATGAATGAACGTGCCGCGCGAGGAAAAAGCGCAGTGCATCTGTACCATATTCATCTACGATCGATACGGGATCGATTACATTGCCGAGCGACTTGGACATTTTTTGACCTCCGCTTGTGATGAATCCGTGATAGACGACCCGTTTTGTGGCGGGCAATCCTGCAGACATAAGCATCGCCTGCCACATGATCGATTGGAACCGCACCTGGTCTTTCCCCGCAAGCTGCAGCGTTTCTCCATCTTCCCAAAACTTCTTGAACAAGCCGTCCTTGTCTTCAGGCCACCCAAGAGTCGAGATGTAATTAGTAAGCGCATCAAACCAGACATACATAATCTGACTCTCATCGCCCGGCACCGGCACTCCCCATGGCATCTTTTCCTTGATGCGCGAAATACTGAAATCCTCAAGGCCGCGCTTCACAAACTGTATAACTTCTTGCCTGCGCCATTCCGGCACGATAACGTCTTCGCGCGCTAGATACTCGAGCAATTTTTCTTGATATGCGCTTAAGCAAAAAAAGTAATTCTCCTCTTCTATGAGCATAGGCTCCATCGTCGGATGATTCGGACACTTACCCCCCTTAAGATCAGTTTCCTTAACAAATGCCTCGTCGCCCACGCAATACAGACCTTTATATTTTTTCTTGTAAATATCACCCGCCTTGTCGCATCTTCGCCATAATTCTTGCGCGGCCACTTTGTGATAAATATCGGTCGTGCGGACGAAATGGAGGTTGGGCGAGAGATTGAGCATAGTCTTCAAATCGCGGAATTTGGCCGCATATTCATCGACATACGCCTGCGTGTCCTTCTTCTCCTCCTGCGCCTTGCGGTATATCTTCAATCCATGCTCGTCGGTGCCGGTATTAAAAAATACATCATCACCAAGAAACGAATGGTAGCGCGCGAGTATGTCGGCATGCACAAGCTCAAGCGCAAAGCCGATATGAGGATCGGAGTTCACGTACGGCAGAGTCGTTGTTAGATAAAAATCTTTACTCATCACGCTAGTGTACAACCAGTCGCCCGTTGTTTCCAACAGAATTCACCATAGTATTGCCAAACGCGCGGTCAGGAGTACAGTCTCAAGTGGGGGTGCTAACACAGGAGAACAGAGTGCAAAAGAACCTTGACACGCTTATTGAGGAGAATGGGGCTATGCCCAAGCGCCTCCTCACCCGCTTTTCCGGACTTACGCATGTCTCTGTCGCACAGGCGATTCGCTACGGGAGGGAATACTACATGTTGTCCGAAGCGTTCGGCTTGGGCGCGGCAGGTTACATCGGAGTCGTTGCGAGTGAGGTGCGAACCGCGCAAGGACGGCGCCGGTCCATTCTGGAAGAACTGCTCCAACAGGCAACCTCTATCTTCGCCGACGACCTCGGACTATTACGTGGCGCGTACGGAGGCGGCGATAGGGGATTGATCCATTACCGCCTGTTCGAGCAACAGTGTCGAAAGATCGGACTCGTCGCCGGTTCCACGACGCACTTACCCGAAACCGTGCAGCTTCTGGCCGTGATTCGAGATCCCTTCGGCACGATGCCGGGTGGCATATCGGTGTTCAAGGTCATCGAGACGATCGCCTATAAAGTCGTCGAACACCAAGTGCCTTTCTTCCTCGCCATCGAGGACGAGAACAAAGCGAAAGTGTACGCGCTGGAAGACCTGTCGTACACCAACATCCATCTCGAAATCGAGGGCGAACATGCAGCGGAATCAAACGATCTTGTCCAGCTTCTGCTCGAAATTGGAGTGAGCGAGGATGTACTAGCGGCGACCGTTGTCTATTTGAGTGCGCGCCTCGGCGCTTATTGGAACGCGCTTGAGCGACACGTGTTTGCGTGAACTGAAACCGGCGGCGCGGCTCGTTGCAGTCGCGAAAGTAGCCTGAAAGAGTCAGAGGGAAATCCTCCGACTCTTTTTCTTTTTGGGAGTTGCCCCGCTGCCTTTCATTTCCCCCGCGAATTGCGTATGATTCGAACCATACTCCGCGCGTTTTTTTATTCGTTCCCGGAAAATACGCGCCGCGCTCGAATATCTTTAGTAAATTCCTGTATCGTCGCCGCCATAGGCACTGAAAGAAGAATCCCGAGAAAGCCCACGAGTTTAGCCCCGATAATGAGCGCCAAAATAACGAGAAGAGGCGGAACGCCAACGACACGCGTTACTACGAGCGGATAAATGAGATGATTTTCGAATTGTTGGGCGATGACGTAGAGAGCGGTCGTGAGCATGCCCAGAGTCACGCCCCCATCTACCAGTGCAATAGCGATGGCTGGCACTGCCGCAAACGTAGGACCAAATACGGGAATGATTTCAAACATGGCCGCAATAACGGCAAGCAGGAGCGCGTGAGGCACTCCCAAAATCGTGAGACCAAGGAAAAGCAAAACCCCCATGATTACAGCAAGAAGCAATTGACCTTGCATCCAGAGTCCGATCTTGCGTCGCGAACGATCCCAAAGGTCCAAAATGTATTTCTTGTGTTTTGTAGGCGAGATAATTTCTAAAAAGTCATCCACACCGGTTTCGATGACGGCGAAATAGAATGAGAATACGATAATGAGGACGAATGAAAAAACTCCGCCGAAAATACTCGCGATCGCACTAAGCGCGTTGCTAGCGACCCCCGCCGCCTCAGCTGCGCTTCTCACACTGGCCATTAGATCAAGACCTGCGAGATGAGGAGGTGCAGTACCCATGATGCGCGCGAAGTCGTCGAATGCGCTTATACGATTCAGCTTATCGAGATAGACGGGAAGAGAGTTAAGGAATGTTGCAAAATCTGCAAACAGCGTCGGAACAAAAAAATAAAATAGAAAGAAAAAAGCGGCGAAAAACAGGATGTATACGAGAAGTACAGAGAGTACGCGCGGCAACTTGTTGTGACGGAGTTTCAGAACGGCAGGTTCGACTGCCGACGCTATAACGACCGCCGTCAGAAGAACCAAGACCAAATCTCGCAGTGTCCAGAGAAGCCACGCTCCTGCGAATATAACAACTGCCACCACGATCGTGCCAGTCGATATCGAGATGGTTGTAGGACGCGCATCCATAGGGGGATACTAGCATAAAGTTGTTTGATATTTGAGGCGTACACAAGTAACCACTCACCCGTTCCCAGCGCGCCGTCTTTGCGAGCGGAGCGAAGCAATCTAGAGTCCCACCTCATGCTTCTGGATCGCTTCGCAAAGCTCGCGAAGACGAATACTGGGAATAGCTGACCTTACCAATCTTCTCTTTGGAAATACGCCCGCGCGGGAGTACATTACTATGGCGCTTAAACGTATGCGTGAGTCGCGCGCGCCCATAGCTCAATGGTAGAGCGACCGTCTTATACACGGTCTACCTAGGTTCGATTCCTAGTGGGCGTACATGATCGAAATTCGAATGAATCCTACTCTTTCCATTTTGGAAAAAATCGCTGGAGCGCTTGGAATTTCAAGCAGTGAACTTTTGAAATAAAGTTATGAAATTTGAATTAAAAAAATACAACAGAGTCACTCCAAAAGATTATCGAAATGTCACTGATGAAGAGCTGATCAATGATTTACGCCAAGTTGCTAATAAATTACAGAAGGATTCTGTAACCCACAATGAATATGATCAACAAGGTAAATTTAATAGCCATATTTTTGGTAGAAGATTTGGTGGTTGGCTAAACGCACTTGAAAAAGCTGGTCTCCAAAAGACGAGGAATTATAATATAACTGACGAGGAGGCATTTCAAAATTTAGAAAATATTTGGATAAAGTTAGGACGGCAACCTATACGCGAAGAATTGTATGCACCACTTTCAAAGTACAGCGGTGCGTTCTATGAATACCATTTTGGCACATGGCAAAAGGCATTAGAAAAATTTGTCGCTTATATCAACAATGAGGAAAATATCTCATCCGAGGAATCAATAAAAAATTTGGAAATTGAGCCAAATACTCAACATAAAACTACAAGAGGTGTAAATGAGCGGTTACGATTTATTGTTATGAGGCGAGATAATTTCAAATGCAAAGATTGCGGTCGGTCACCCGCAACTGACCCGAGTATCATTCTTCATGTTGACCACTTTAAGGCGTGGGCAAAAGGTGGCGAAACAATTTTAGAAAATTTACAAACACTTTGCTCGGTATGTAATCGCGGCAAAAGCGATTTAGAATAAAATTATGGCAATCAATATTACTTATTTTGTACACGGAACGACTACAGATAACGAAAAAGAAATTTCGTCCAGCTGGAAAGATGTTGAACTTTCGGAACTCGGCGTGAAGCAATCTGTAGAACTCAAAGAGCAGACCAAAGACAAGAAATTTGATGTCGTGTTCTGTTCCGACTTACAACGCGCTCACAATTCGGCAAAACTCGCGTGGAAGGGCGTGTATGAGATTATTCCCGACGCACGGCTTCGTGAGTGTAATTACGGCACTTTGAACGGCGCGTCTTCGGATATTGTTGAACCGATGCAAGAGGATGAAGCAATTACGAAGCCGTTTCCTGATGGCGAAAGTTATGAGGATGTGAAAACCCGCGTAGTGGACTTTCTCGACTTCCTAAAGAAAAACTACGACGGCAAGCATATCGCAATCGTCGCGCATAAAGCGTCGCAACTTTCGCTCGATGTATTACTCAAAGACAAGACGTGGAAACAAGCCCTTGCCGAGGATTGGCGAAAAACAAAGGCATGGCGGCCTGGTTGGGAATACGAAGTTAAATAAAAATGACAGGAATATTTTTTGCACATCCACATACACTTCTAGATCAAGTTGGTAAGGTTTTAGAAAAAGTTGGCGCTGAAAAATTCTTTACAAGCCCGGATGAGGAAGTGAGGAAAGCCCGAGAGGGATTCGCGGCATATTTTTTTACTCTTACCTTGAAGCAATATCTACGGAGAGATTGGTGGTTGGCGCAGTACGACCAAGTCACTAGAGCTTACCCAGATTTTGATTTTATATCTTTTGCAGAAAATCCTAACGATATGAAGATGGAGTCTGTAGAGCTAGCCGGCATTTACCCCCATTTCAAATCTTTTGACGAAGCCCTAAAAGTTGTTGAGAAGAAACAGAAACAGTATGGCGACAAGCCAGTAAAGTTTAGTTTGTTAGTCTTTGTAAATCACGAAAAAAGCGAGGAGTGGATTAATCTGCTTAGAAAGAGCGTGAGTAGTGAGCACCCATTCTTGAGCATATGGACAATACACTTGAGGTTTAAGAAGGGCGGAAAGGAAGTCGGGAAGGCGGTTGCCCAAAGGATTGTGCCTTTACCGGGTCTGAGAGTTGAAACCGACACCGATGATTCTGAAATACATAAACGACAGCCTCTCCCAAGTTATATGGAGCAACATCAGGAAGGTGAACGCATTTATATTACATTCAAGGCCGAGTTTATTGATAAAATGCGGAAAAAAGTTGGAGCGTTACAGGCTCTCTAAGGGAACCCCGCCCGCGATCCTTTCTGCCCTTCGCGGGCGGGATTGCACGCAAATGGGAGATCGGTGTGAGGGCAAAATAGGCATTTTATGCCTATTTTACTCAATTATCCACAAACTATTGTGGAAATCATTGCAATTTAATCTATTATCTGCTAGGATACGGTAGGTCGAGATAATAAGCGTAAAACCTATAAAAATATGATTCATTCAATTGCATGTAAAAACTTCTATTCATTTGGGGAGGAGACGTCCCTTGATTTTGAGGTAAACGGCAATGCCCCAGAAAATAACGGCTATTTTGTAGCCAAGTCAGGCGTACGGCTCTCAAAGGTCGAAACGGTCGTAGGACCAAATGCGTCCGGTAAAACTAACTTGCTAAAAGTTTTGCCGTTTTTGAAGTGGCTGATCATTGATTCGTTCAACATGAAGCCCGAGAATCCGATTGTCGTTCAGCCGTTCGCATTTGGCGACGAAAAGAATGAGCCGACAGAGCTGTCAGTGGTTTTTGAGGTTGATGGAAAAGTGTATACTTACGCATTTACCATCACTAAAGAGAAGGTTTTAAGCGAGGAATTAAAGCTCACCAGTTTTGCAAAGGAGAAGAAATCTACCAAGAAAATTTTCTCTCGAAGCTGGAATGTGAAAGAAAGTCGGTATGATTTTGAAGGAGATAATTTTGATCTGCCAAAAGGCTTTGAAAATCTCTTGCGTTCAAATGCAAGTGTTATTGGTACTGCCGCCCGACTTAATCACGCGGAAAGTCAGGCCATTGCGACATACTGGGGACAGATTGAAACAAATGTCATTGAGGCAGGGTGGATTGGTGATCATTTGCTCCCCAATTCTATTGCCCAACTCGGAGGAGCCTTTGATTTCTTTAGTGAAAACAGTGCGCTTAAACAAGAGGCGGAGAAGTTGCTTAGCCGATTTGATTTGGGGCTAAGTGGGTTCGAAATAAAGAAAGAGAAAAAGGAAAATGGTTTTTCTCTCAATGTTCGAGCGTCACATCTGTTCAATGGGCAGACACAGTATTTACCTGTTCAATATGAGTCGTCTGGAACAAAGCAATTGTTTGTGCTGTTGAAAAGCATTCTCGCCGCCCTTGAAAAAGGAAGTGTCGCTATTATCGATGAGTTTGATGTAAACTTGCATCCTGAAATGGTGATGGCGTTGTTTGATTTGTTCATACAGCCGGAGACGAATCCAAAAAACGCACAGCTTCTTCTAAGCACTCATAGCCATATGCTTTTGAGCAAGCTCGATAAGTACCAGATTGTATTGGTCGAGAAGAATGAAAATGGCATAAGCGAAGCGTGGCGCTTGGACGAAATGCTCGATGTTCGCTCTGATGATAACTATTACTCAAAATATATCGCCGGAGCGTACGGGGCTGTTCCGAATATTTAACATTGAAAATTATGTCGCGAACGAATCCATACAAGAAAAAACGTCGCAGTGCCAGCCGAACTTTACTGATGTATGGCGAGGGGCTTGGTGAGGAGATGTTCCTAAAACATTTGCGTGGACTGTATTCCCGAGATAGCGGGGTCGCAGTAACAATACGTAATGGCAAAGGTGGCACGGCAACAAACATCATCACCAATGCCGTGAATGAGCCGGGCGCGTTTGATCGGAGGGTTGTGATTTTGGATAATGATAAAAGCAAGCAGGAAATGAACCAAGCCCGAGCAGAAGCAAGACAGCGAGGAGTTGAACTGCTTGAAAATTCTCCCTGCCTGGAGGCTACACTGCTTGCGATTTTAAGACCCGGACAATCTTTTTCCGGTAGGACTTCGGCGTGGTGCAAAAGTGAGTTTGAGTCCAACTATCTGAATAAGAAAAAGCGCACTGAGCTCGGCGAATATACTAAGTTTTTTCCAAAGGCAACACTTGATGCACAGCGCGCCAATGTTACAGAATTGAATACTCTTATTTCTCTCATGCAGAGCTAGGGAGTCACGCCCACGATTTCTTTTGCCCTTCGCGGGCGGGAGTGCACGCGAACGGGGGGTCTTCTGACTCTGAGAGTCATCAGACTCGAATGAGGTGTTCGAAAAAGGTTCGAGCAAAGTGTATGATTACAGTACATGAGTTTGATGCTAAAAACCGAAAGTGCTGGGGGTATCGTCCGAAATGCGCGTGGCGAAATCGTGATTGTGCGAAACGGATGCGGTGATCCGTGGTGGGGATTTCCCAAGGGCCACATTGATGCTGGGGAAGATGCTTTAACTGCGGCTAGGCGCGAAATCACCGAAGAAACAGGATTGCATGATCTCGTGCTTGTAAAAGAACTTGGTTCGTATGGGCGTTACAAAGGGAAACCGGGGGGAGGGGACGATACGAGTGAATATAAAACGATCACGATGTTTCTTTTTCTAACTCACGAAGAAAAGCTCGCGCCGACTGATCCGCACAATCCGGAAGCGCGTTGGATTTCTCCCGATATTTTAGTAGAAACACTTACGCATCCAAAAGACAGGGAATTTTTCATACAGGTACGCTGTTTGATATGATTTTCACAATACTTGTGGATTCGTGGTTGCATGGTTTTCAGTACATGCGACAATGTACGTATGAAAATCACTAATAGTAATACAATTGTGCTAGTAGGCTTGTCGTTTTTGACTGCATGCGCCTTAGTGTTTGCCGTTCCTGCGTACGCGCAATCACAAACTTACGTATCACCTTCGACCGCCGATCAGCTTCGCGATCAGGCGCAGGCACTGCTCGCACGCGTACAGCAACTTCAAGGACAACTTGGAGAGGGCGATAGCGCTCCCGTCATAAAAGCCGGCACTGGATCCGACTCAAGCTCGTGCCCTCTTATCGGCAGAAGTCTCAAAAAAGGATCGTCCGGCGATGACGTAGGACGTCTCCAGCAATTTCTAGCTCGAGACTCCGAGATTTACCGCGAAAGACTTGTGACTGGCTATTATGGCGGGCTTACCGAAGCGGCGGTAAGGCGATGGCAGGTAAAATACAACATTGTTTCTTCAGGATCACCGGACAGCACTGGTTACGGCGTTGTTGGACCGCGTACAGCGGCCGCGATCGCGATTTTGTGTACGACGGGAAGTTATGGCGGAGTCCCCGGTCCAAATAGCGCACCCGCTCCGGTTGGCGGATTCATCCAGATAACCCCGATTGCAGGGAACGCCCCACTGGATGTCGCAATTCAAGCAACGGTCAATACTGTCAATTCTTGCAGTGGCGCAACATACATACTCGATTACGGTGACAGAACCCCGCCCACGTACATCGCGGTACCGGTCGGAGACTGCACACAGCTGGTGCAAGCGTTGGCACATCAATACCAAAACAGTGGCACATACCTTGTAACCCTTTCGGCTGGCAGACACAGGACATCCGCCACCGTCCAAGTGAATGGCGCAGGTCAACCCCCACCCGGCCCCGCCCCATCTCCTAACCCCACAACCTCTACGACATGGGCAATAGTATCCGTCACTCCGGCGGTAGGAGGCAATCCTTTTGCGGTTTCTTTGCAGATCGCGTATCCGAGATGCGTCACACATTCCATTGATTGGGGAGATGGGAACATTCCGGCAAGCGTCTTACCGCAGGGCGACTGCTCGGTCAACGGCTCAAGCACGGCAAATCACATCTATTATGCCGGTGGGAATTACACGATATCTTTGCGTGACGAGAATGGTGCCGTCAAGGCTACGGCAGGAGTCACGATCATTTAATCAATCGTAGAGCATGCGACACTCATGAGTACCGCGTCTAGACTCCACTTATTTCCTTTGGTCATTATTTTCCTGTTTCCGATTATTGCTTCCGGGTTAACGGCCGAAGACATTAAGACTCAAATACAGAATCTCCTATACCAGATTGAGGTTTTAAAAACAGGGACAGAAGATGACGTCGTTAACAGCACCGCCACGTCAACGCCACTATTGCCATACAAATTACCCTGCCTTTCGTTAACACGCACTCTCTCCCTTGGTTCACGTGGTGAAGACGTGCAAAAGCTTCAAGAATTTCTGATTGTAGCCAAGCTACTCCCGAACGGCGATGCCACAAGATACTTTGGTCCACTCTCTGAAGCGGCCGTGCGGCAGTTTCAGATCATTCATAATTTAGTTTCTTCCGGTTCTGCCAAAACTACCGGCTTTGGCGTAGTCGGACCAAAAACGCGCACGGCCATTCTTAAAAATTGCACTCTACACGCTGGGAAGCAAACACTCGACGCTTGCCCGAAGCCACCTCCGGCTCCGCTACCCGGCGAATGTGCGGGATCATGGAAAAAAGGACGCGACGCTAGTGGTTGTTTTACCGGATATCAATGTATTGATTCTGTGTTCTCGAACAAAATCGCTAACAACACAAATCCGAGAGTCGCAGGAATTACGATAACAGAACCCGCTCTCGGTGGAATTTTTACAGTGGGCAACACGCTAAACATAAAGTGGAGAGGCGAATCTTCTACCCGCGCCTCTGTCTCATTATCACTTATCGATATTAACGGGCAAAAAATCGGGACAATTGCAAATAACCTCTCTTCTTCCGGCAAGTATGCGTGGATCGTGCCGAGTGGTGGAGGTGGCTGTTCTGGAAGAACGAGCTCGTTCGACTGCATAGCCAAATTCACATGCGAGGGAAGTTCGAGCCTTTGCTCTCTTTCTCCCGGGACGTATTCAATACTGGCTACACTTTCGAATGTTGGAAGCACTACGAGTGCGCCATTTCAGATCGCAGGCACCGCGATCACGGATTTAGTGCGCACACTTGCTGGTGCGCCGATCGTGCCCATTCTGGATCAAGAGACCTCGGCAACAGGGACGAGACAACAGGCAGGGATGTGCACACATGAAGGAATTTCGTATCCGCTCGGCACGACGCTATCTGTCCCATGTATTGCCGGTAACTGCTTGGCCAGCGGAACGGGCTTCATTAATGGCGCATGCAGTGCCGGGCAAAAATGGTGCATACCGTACACATCGCACTGCTCTACGGTTTTGACCATGATCGATGTAAGTGCCTACGAAGGGGGAGGAGCCGCTCCAATTAGAAGCGGTGACACATCAAACTGTCCAAGAGAGGGTTGGCGCACATATTTTTCATGCCCCAGAAACAGCTGTACAAACGGTTATCATATTTGCCGAGGCGGAATATGGGTATTGGATCCGAACCAGAGGATCACTCTGTGAGTTTAGACTATTCTCCATGTAATTCTTGTTTCGCATTCGCGGCACGGCTCGCAAGAATGGGGTATTTGAAGAGCTCTCGATCTTCGGCAATAAGCTTTTGCGCCTCGTCACGCGCCACATTGATTAGTTTGGGATTTTTCAACGCTTCCATCCCGATGTCGGAGATACCCCACTGACTATGCCCGAAAAGATCGCCGGACCCGCGTGCTTCGAGATCGGCCTCTGCCAGACTAAAGCCGTCCGAACTACTCTCTAGGGCACGCAAGCGTCTCATCGCCACGTCCCCCTTGGTTTCGGGCAGTAGAAAACAATGTGGCGGATTCGCCGAGCGCATTATGCGTCCGCGCAACTGATGGATCTGAGAGAGTCCGAAACGTTCGGCGCCCTCAATCATCATCATCGTTGCGTTTGGCACGTTTATCCCAACCTCGACGACCGAAGTCGCAACGAGGATATCAATTTCGTGAGCGGCAAATTTCCGCATCACTTCATCTTTTTCACCTGGGCTTACACTGCCATACAATAGACCGACGCGAAATTCGGGAAATACATCTTTTTGCAATCGCTTCGCCTCCACTTTTGCGCTCTTCGCCTGCAGAGCATTTACCTTTTTTGGGTCCGGCTCTTCAATACGCGGGCAAATTACAAATGCCTGCCGCCCTGCAATCAATTGTTCGCGGATTTTTTCATAGGCTGTCGCACGCTCATCGGGCTTTATGATTGTCGTAGTTATTTTCGCACGGCCGGGTGGCAATTCATCTAAAACAGAAATATCCAAATCGCCGTACATTGTAAGAGCAAGCGTTCTTGGAATCGGAGTAGCTGTCATTGAAAGAAAATGCGGGACAATACCCTCCTTACGCGCGAGCGCGCGACGCTGTCGCGTGCCGAATCTATGCTGTTCATCGACAATCGCGAATGCCAGATGCCGAAACTTTACCGATTTTTGAATGAGCGCATGTGTTCCTACAAGCATTGCGATCTCGCCACTTTCGACCCATTTCAAGAGTTGTGAACGTGAAATATCGGTCGCCTCGCCCTCATTGACCTTGGAAGGAAATTTCTTACAGCCACTGCCGGTAATCAGTGCAATTGAGATTGGCAAATGGTGAAAGTATTTTATGAACGATTGAAAATGTTGTCCCGCCAGAATCTCCGTCGGTGCCATGTAGGCTACCTGTAACGATCCAGACGCGCGGTTCTGAGGTCTCGCATGAACCACTGCGTATGCGGCGGCGGCGGCAACGAGCGTCTTACCGCTCCCCACGTCGCCCTCCAAAAGTCGCGCCATAGGATGATTGTTTTCGAAGTCGGCAAGAATTTCATCTATAGCGCGTCCCTGGGCATTGGTAGGCAAAACGTCCACCGAGTCGAGAAATTTTTTCGCAAGCTCGCTACCATTATGGATAGGGAACGAAGATTGAGCGTCATTATCCGCCCGTTCACGCGCACGCGCGACTTGTATAACCAGCATTTCCTCGAAAGCAAAACGCTTACGCGCCGCCTCTGCATGATCCAATTCGTCTGGCTTGTGAATGTATAAAAGTGCGTTTTTTATCTCCGGCAGATTGTAACGACGCACAATATCGGGTGGGATAGGATCGTCCAGTATGTCCAAAGCGTTCGCGGTGTACAGTTTTTCGAAAGCGTGGCGGAACCATAATGACGTTACGCCGCGCGACTCCGGATACACGGCAAATAATGATGCGGACGCGAGGTGCACATCATTTTTCACGAATAATCCAACATCTGTCGGATCGGCGAGTTCGACGTGCGGATTTGCAAGATATGGTTTTCCCGTTTTTCCAGATACGATGCCCATTGCCTTCACGAACATTCCCTCGGAAAATTTCTTTACAAGATACGGTTGATGAAACCATGTTACTTTTATCGAACCGGACGCATCAGTTATGATCGCTTCGCCCACGGGGATTTTGCGCTTCCACGATTTTCTGGTCTCAAGCTTGCTGATTGTGCCAAAAATGGTTACCGACTCTCCCGCTACAAGTCCCGTTATCGCCGATTCACTACCACTCCTATCATAACGAATGGGAAAATGATAAAGGAGATCGTGCACCGTAAAAATACCAAGCTTTTTAAGACCGTTTAGTTGCGGGATTGCGAGCCGGAAATGTTTGGTAATTTCGTCTTCGGACTTCATACATGGTTTTATTTCATCGAAAAGTTATTCACACTCGCGCTTCTTTTCGCTTGCACGCCAGTATGGCATTAGTAATATATTTGTGTTTACTCAATATAAGAAATATAACATTCACATACATATGTTCTATGGTGAAGAAAAGTCTGCGGGTGGCACTGATGGTGATCTGTTAGGAGCAGAAGCCGGCGACGTACTGGAACAGGAAGACGAAGACGAGGCGGTTGGCGATGGTATAGAAAAAGAAGAAGAACCGTGGGAATAAAAAATGGAGCGATAATCATGCATACAGTTATTAGATACTTAGGAACCGTTGTGGCGGTATATCTCACCGTGAGCTTAGTTCCCGGTATTACGGCCACAGGGGGATGGGTAACGCTTCTTCTCGTTGCCCTCGTTTGGTCCGTGATCGCGATGGTCATCAAACCTATCTTGAGCATTCTCACGCTTCCAATTACCATCCTGACTCTTGGACTCTTTTCATTCATTCTGAATGCATTTCTTTTCTATGCGATGACGTGGATTGTTCCCGGTTTTATCGTAACAGGATTCATACCAGCATTTTTGGGCTCTTTCGTTTTATCTGTCTTTTCGTGGTTCATACATAGAATCCTGTAATCGAATCTTCGCTTGACTTGCGTGCGTATATGATTACTATGTGCACATAAGCCCCGCAAGGGGTTTTTGATTAGGAAGTAAAATCAATATTTATGAGCCTCATCCAATATTTGAAAGATACGCGAGGGGAACTGCGGCACGTTGCATGGCCAACGCATCTGCAAACAATCGTTTACACGATACTTGTAATAGCACTATCTCTATTTGTCGCCGCATACCTTGGATTCTTTGATTATATTTTCACAAATGGTCTTAAGCAGGCTCTCCAGTTTTTACCGCAAAAGCCTTCCGCAAGCATAATTGAACCGATCTCGACATCAACGGACAAAATTATAATAAATACGGTAACCGATACGGAGTAATCTCAATATGAAACAAACACACGGACAAGCTAGACAATGGTACGCGATTCACACGTACTCCGGATATGAAGATGCGGTTGCGCGCAATTTGAAACAGCGCATCGAATCCTTTGGAATGAAAGATAAAATCTTCAACGTAGTTGTACCGACGGAAAAGAAAATAAAGATAAAAGGCGGTCGTAAGACGGAAATGAAAGAAAAGATTTTCCCCGGTTACGTACTTGTAGATATGGTGGCGGACGACGATGCATGGGGTGTCGTTAGAAACACCCCACAGGTAACGGGATTTGTGGGAACGGCGAATCAGGCCGTGCCTATAGCTTCAGAAGAAGTGGAAAAGATACTAAAGAGAGTCTCGGGCGATCAGGTACGTCACGCCATCGATCTTGCAGTAGGCGACGCAGTTACCATTATCGACGGACCTTTCAAAGATCTCGAAGGCAAAGTGGGGGAAGTAGACGAAGACCGTGGCAAGGTGAAAGTTCTCGTTCCAATGTTCGGTCGCGAGACCCCCGTCGAACTCGAAGCCGATCAGGTGCAAAGGGTTTGAGATATTTAATCTTTCCTATATAGTATCGCGACATGGCAAAAGAAATCACCAAAATCATCAAACTGCAGATTGAGGCGGGGAAGGCTACGCCAGCACCGCCCGTTGGAACAGCGCTAGGGCCTGCGGGCGTAAACATCGGAGAGTTCGTTAAGCAATTTAACGATCAGACAAAGACGATGATCGGCAACATCGTTCCCGTGCTTATGACGGTTTACAAAGACCGCACTTTTACTTTTATCGTCAAGAAACCGCCCGCCTCTCGCCTAATCCTGAAGAAGCTTAATATGGCTAAAGGGTCTGACAAACCGCAAAATAAAGTCGGCAAGCTCTCGAGCGCACAACTTACAGAAATTGCCGAAGAGAAAATGGAGGATATGAACGCCGGGAGCCTTGCCCAAGCAAGGAAACTAATTGCGGGAACGGCGAGATCAATGGGGATTGATGCGGAGTGATAAAGCCGATTCGCGCCACATACGCCCTGCCTGAAAACGATGCGCTGATATTTATACTATTTTTAATTAATCTACCCCCATTTGTCTTTGCGAGCGAAGCCATGCCTGCCCTGCATGCGCAGGCATGGCAGGCAGGGAAGCAATCCAGAATATGCGCACGGACTCTGGATTGCTTCGGCCAAATGCCTCGCAAAGACGGATGTCTATTATTGAATGGTTAATTGGTGATGGTATTAGTTATGTTTTTCATCAGTTGCATTTAAAAGGATGTTCGCAATCTCGCGTCTCCATGAAACACTCTTGGGCGTATTTTCCAACTTTTCCGAGAGATTTACAATCGTATCCCATAAATCGCTTATTATCCCCTCGGGGGTTTTTCTCGGCATATACTCCTTCAATGCTTGCAAAAGTGTTGGTTGCGAGGAGGAATCACCTGACAATAATGCATTTATTATAGGCTCTATCGATTTTTCGTCACCAATACTTTCACATCCATTTTTATTAGATCTAATTGCTTCATTCATAGCATTTCTTTAGTATTTAAGATTATACTGAGCATTGTAACATTTAATATACATATGCAAATATTGCACTCGTTGATCGCGCGTATATCAGAAATTCTTGTCGCACAAGACATTGTCGCAGTAAAACCATCTATAAGACTCGAACATCCGGCAGATTTACAAAACGGAGATTATTCTTCCGGCATCGCTCTTCAATACGCGAAACAAGCCGGAATCGCTCCGCGAGCACTTGCGGAAAAGATCGCGAATCTTCTCAGGTCCTCGACTTCGCTCGGACCGACTTCAATACAAAGGATTGAAGTCGCAGGAGCCGGATTCATCAATTTTTACCTAACTTCTGCCACACTCGCAGAGGCTATTGAGAAAGCTCGCAATGAGGATTCATGGGGTGGCGGAAAAGAGAACCAGGGCAAAAAGATCATGGTTGAATATACCGACCCGAATCCTTTCAAGGAATTCCACATTGGCCACCTGATGAGCAACGCGATAGGAGAATCTATATCGCGCTTACTGCAATTCTCCGGTGCAGAAGTAAAACGAGCGAATTGGCAGGGAGATGTAGGGCCGCACGTTGCTAAAGCGATCTGGGGCAAGACGCAAAAACCGGAACTTTCGTGGGGAGCCGCGTACGCGTATGGCGCGCAACGCTACGACGAGCACAAAGAGGGCATAGACGCGATCAATAAAAAAATATACGAAAAAAGCGATCCGGAAATCAACGCTCTTTACGATACGGGCCGCAAAGAATCGCTCGCCCACTTCGAGGATTTGTACAAAATCCTTGGTACGACATTCGACCACTATTTCTTTGAAGGAACAGAGGGATTGGAAGGAACGGCTATCGTCAGAGACTTCTTGCAAAAAGGAGTGTTTGAGGAGAGTGATGGCGCTGTTGTGTTCAAGGGAGAGGTATACGGCCTGCACACACGGGTGTTTCTCACGGCTCGCGGATTGCCGACATACGA
Organism: uncultured Candidatus Saccharibacteria bacterium; assembly: GCA_964356695.1. Classification (GTDB taxonomy): domain Bacteria; phylum Patescibacteriota; class Minisyncoccia; order Phycocordibacterales; family UBA2100; genus UBA10103. The sequence goes on from CAYHIZ010000001.1 coordinate 26,071, forward strand.
AGCGAAAGAGCTCGGTCTCAACAAAGCGAAATTCGAAAAAGAACCAGATTTGGATCAGTCGATCATCGTCACGGCAAACGAACAGAGTGAATATTTCAAGGTTGTTTTGAAAGCGATGGAAATTATATTTCCTGATATCGCGAAAAAAACAATCCATATTTCGCATGGCATGATGCGTTTCGCAGATGGCAAGATGTCTTCGCGTACAGGCAACGTAATCACAGGAGAGTCGCTTCTTAATGAGCTTATCGAAGTCGCCAAAGTACGCGCCACAGAAAGTCGCCGGCCTGCGCAGGCAGGTGCGGATAACCCTACAAAACTTGCAGAGCAAATCGCCGTTGCCGCGATTAAGTATCAAATCCTCAGGCAAGGATCTGGTAAAGATATAGTCTTTGATCGCGAACGCGCGCTCTCTCTCGAAGGCGATTCAGGTCCATATCTGCAGTATGCGCACGCGAGAGCATGCGCCGTAGTCGAAAAAGCACGCGAGCAAAATGTTACCGCTAAGGCGGATGTAGACGCTCCCCCGACTGAGCTCTCCCGTCTCCTATATCGTTTTCCCGAGGCGGTGGAATACGCCGCGCACGAACTGGAGCCGCACCTTCTCACTAATTATCTTTTGGAATTCGCCTCGGCATTCAATCGTTGGTACGCGAGCGAGCAGATTCTCGATGGTTCGACAAATTCGCCGCATAAAGTGGCACTAACCGAAGCGGTGCGCCGCACCCTCAAGAATGGCCTGTGGCTCCTCGGCATTCCCACGCCGGAGAGGATGTGAAATAACTCGTCATTCCATGAAAAAACTCGGCGCGCGACTTGGACAGCATTTTCTCACGGGACAGTGGGCGGCTACCAGACTTGCGCAATCGATATACGTGCGCGAAGACGAGACCATCCTCGAAATCGGACCGGGGAAGGGGGCACTCACGCGAGAACTACTCGCGACAGGGGCATCAGTCATCGCCGTAGAGAAAGATGAGGCGCTAGCAGAACATCTTCAGAATATATTTTCAGAAGAAATAGATTCGGGTAAACTCAAAATTATCACTGGAGATATACGCGACATCACTGCGAAAAAAATGGGATTGAAGAAATATGTCGTCGCCGCGAACATTCCATATTACATTACCGGTGAAATCATTCGGCAATTTCTAGCAACAAATGTACAACCCCGTGCGATGGTGCTTCTCATACAAAAAGAAGTGGCGGAGCGAATAATCGCGCGTGACGGCAAGGAAAGTATTTTGTCCCTATCGGTCAAAGCATACGGAATTCCGAAAATGATTGCAAAAGTATCACGCGGAAATTTTTTTCCGCCACCATCGGTGGATTCAGCAATTCTCCTGATTGAGAATATTTCAAGAAAATCATTCTCCAATATCAGCGAAGACGTATTTTTCAAAGTCGTGCATGCAGGATTTGCCGCGAAGCGAAAATTTCTCTCCAGCAATCTCGCGGTGGTATTTGATAAGGAAAAAATAAGTGAAGCTTTTACTCAACTCGACATTAACGAGAAGATCCGAGCAGAAGACATGCAGTGGGAGAAATGGGGGCGTTTAGCTACGAAACTACCTCCCAATCGAGGGCGTGCGCAAGCCCCAGTCGCTGGCGGTGTTGGTGTCTTTTGAAAGCGTAACTCGAAAAAGAGAATTGCCATACGATGCAACGGGCACACTCGGATTCATTGTCTTATCCGTACCCCATGAGACGGCGTCCACGACAGCGCCGGAGGCATTCCGCAAAACAACGCGATCTCCTCCGTTTGAAAGCCCATCTCCGATGGAACTGTCAAGCGAAACAAACTGAGTTTCGGGGGGAATATTCCAAAGAGAACGCGTTGTAGGCATGGCGGAAATTACCACGAAACGACCGGGCGCGATCATTGTGCCGTTTGGTATTACATCAGACGCAATGGCATCTTCTATTTTCCACCCGCCGATATTTACAGTCGCCGTAGTGCCATTGAAAATCTCGATCCATTCATTCACCGGTTTAGTACCATGTGCCGTGTCTACCGCATAATAAACCTCACTGATGATTAATTTAGCAAGGGTTCCGATAGGAGGAATTGGCGGAGGATTGGGGGGTGTAGGGTTTGAAACAGGAGGCGGAGAAGTGGTGGGAGATGGCGTTGTTGGGTTGGAAGCGGGGGACGGATTAGATATGGAGGAGCGTGCTGGGGGTGATTGAGATGGTTGGGACGGAATACGAGAAGGTGACGATGGGCCGGTTGTGGGTGGAGCAGCCGGTGCGCCCTGACCGCTTGATCCCATCATGGTTATTGCGATGCCAGTGTAAATAGTTAGCGGAGATATTTTATAAATACAGTAGTAGGGTGCGCCCGCTAACCCTAACAACCATTGCCCCGCGTTCGCGGGGGGACCGAATTGATACGTGCGCGTTGCGCTCGTCCAAATGTATTCACCTCCGACAGGAGGACCCAAATTGACATAGATCGTCGAATTATAAGGACATTGGAGAACGGTGGAGGCACGCCCGCCAAAAGGAAATGCCTGCGCCACAAAGGGCACCGCGAGAATGACTCCCAAAACCGCGACGTATCGAGTGTCCATCGGCACATAGTACCATTTAAAAACAGTCAACACTGTAGCTCACAAATAATGGTACCGACACCCCATAGAATAGAGAACTCGTAATCAGTGGTATGTTTATAGGCACGAGAAAGTGCAGTAACACATATGCCAAATTCAATATCTTCTCACGAACGAACTGATAATGATCAAAAGGTCGTTGATCACTTTAATCAAAGCGACGCGGGATGGGTGCAGGCATCTGAGATGGTTAAAGCACAAAAAGAACTTTCAGATGCCAAACTGGAAATGATTGAAGTTAGTTTTGAAAGGCTTTCCAGGGATAACGTCGATGAAGCAAAGAAAATGATGGACGAAGTATTTGCTTTGGAAAAAGGATTGGCCGGGAGAGATCTTGAATCCCAAATATATCCCGATCGGCATACGGATATCGCGCACGGCACTGAGATAAATAAAAACTATTGGATCGTGAAAAATGAAGTCGGAGAAATGATTGGAATTACGGGTTTTTCGGGTTTTGAAGATGACAAAGCTGAACACTGTTGGATTGGCTGGTTTGGTTTGAAGCCGGGAATCCGTGGTGGCGATCTTGGGGCGCAATTGCTCGACAAGATTATGCAGGAGGCGATCACACAAGGAAAAACTGAAATGTACACGATAACTTCCGATCATCAGGACATGGCAGGCAATGCAAAGTTTTATCATCAAAATGGATTTCCAATCGTGACGGTTCTGGATCAACGAGGGGCGCATAGGGGCATGGGATCCGAAAAACTCTCTCAGCCCATGGTCCGGAAAATGCAGGAAGATTATGCAGGTTTCGTTGAGACTGGCGTTAATATATTTATTCGTCACAGAGAACTCAAGCAACAAAACGCGATCTGATACTGGATGCCGCACACAAAACCCACTAGACTGTCTTACGATCGCGCAGAGACTCTTCCCAACCAGTACCCTTACTCGGAACGTGTTTCCACCTGTCCCGTTCTTCAACCCTGCCGTCACGCGAGATCATTTCTTCGGGGTTATTCGGAGTCGCTTTTTCGCGAGGTTTCGTCGTATCAATGGAAATCCACTTTTTGTCCGGATGCGCATCGAGCTGCATAAAGAATTTGTCGATCGCAGGATACTTGCGCCGCAATTCATCCTTTGTCGGAACGCTGTCCTTATTACCGTATTCCAACTGCATGATCTCAAGATAAAATTTTTCATACGATTCGCGACTGATTGCTGTTTTGTCTTCATTTAAAACTCCGTTCCACTTCGGATCTGCTCTATTGAGCATGCGGAAAGCCAAAGAATCGTAGGCTTGGATTTTTTGAGGGTCGTCCGACGCTGGTCGACAATACGCAACGTCCGGATCATTCACAATGATGCAATCAACCGAGCGTTTCCAGAAATTTTGCCTGCCCTCGACTCTCCGCATTACATCTTCGGGCTTTTCGTCGGGGTAGACATTTCCCGCCAAGACACGCTTATCTTCAAATTCGTATAACACATGGTCTTTGCCACGTGCGCGCATTTGCTCGTCGCTGATCTCCGCCGCCTTGGGATAGATCCCCTGATTTCGGTAGTCTGAATGTATCCCTGCGTATGGCGTATACATCGCATCGGGAACGTTTGGATTGATGCGAATAAGTTCAACGCCGATCTGCTTATCGCCGTCTTTCATGAGGTAGTAGCTGGCGAGCTCGGGAGTGAAGAAAAATCTGCAAAATGTCTGGTTGGTCTCTAGATCTGTAGGGTCGGTAAAACTATGCTTCATCATATCCATGGCGAGCCGAAAGTCTTGTTTGGTTTTGACTTCGGCTGAAGATAGGCCTTTTGGCTGTTCGCGCGGAGCCTCCGAACCGTGTGCTCGAGCCCCGATACCGAGCGCATCTTTCGTGTTCTGTATGCCCACTTCATTTGCTATATCTCTTTCCGATATCGCCATTGGGTTCAGTATGAGATCAGGCGTTACGGGTAAATGGAGAGGTTGCTGATCGGGTTTTCGCTCGGGGCTCTCGATACTCTTATCTGGCACGCTCTTGAACTTATCATCGGGTCTTTCAATCATGGATGTATTATAACTCTTTTTTGTACCTGCTATACTTTCATTGTGTGCATAAGTACCGTCTTTTCAAAAGAAAATATCGAACGGTGCACGTGCTCTTTGTGTCAGTCGCCATCGTTATGTTCTGGAAAGGGGTGTAGTCGCTCCTCGACGCGTATCTTTTACCGGGCAATGTTCTCCTCAGTAATCTCATTTTGATACTTGTTGCCTTTTCCATCTTGTATCTTGACGACTTTCACCTCAAGGAACTCGAATAAGACGCTGTTCACTGCTCACTGTTCATTGTACACTTATCCCATGCAGTGGATCCGTTCGCACATATATGTTGTCGCGCTAGCAGGAACATTTATATTAATCCTCGTTGGCGCGCTCATCGTTGGGAAAAAATCCGCAGTCGAACAAGGGCCCGCTTCTTCTCTGCGTGCGTGGGGTGGTGTCGGAGCAAATATTTCTGATCCAACCGCGCGTACGCCAGATCAGGATCTTACGTCAGAAAACAGCCTGTACACCGAAGTACGGAATGGTCCACCATTTTACTACGCCCCACCCACGACACAGATTCCACAAACACAAACAGGAGAGACGACTGATTTTGACCTCCAAGAATTACTTGCAACTCTGGCCCATGCGCCCAAAAATCCGCCCACCAAGGTTGCCCCCCTCGCCTCAGACGCATATTCATTCATTCCTGCGGGTCTTTTGAGCATATCTCCCGATGTAGATCAATCGGAACGAACGGAAGCACAGCAAAAACTCTATGATTACGGGAACGACGTTGCAGGAAGCATACGGTCTTATGAAGATTTATATCGCAATGCGCCCCACATAATGAAAAATCAGTTCGAGGACAGGCGAAACCCGGAGAAAAACGCGGTGCTTTTGAATCTTGCGAACAGCCTTGCGGAGGTGGGGAACGCATTGCTCGTCGTGGAAGAAGTTCCATCACAGATATCGACCGCACATCAAAAGCTTGCCAAAAGTTACAAAGAAATGGGTGAGAAACTATCGCGTATTCCGAAGGCAGGTAGCGATCAGGCGCTGCTTGACGCGATGACCACTTACAATGCCTCAGCAGAAACGTACACAAAAAATTATATTGCGTTCGCAACTCTTTTCTCCGCGCATGGAGTGAAATTCAAGTCAGGCGATCCGGGCAGTATATTTACGTTCACAAACGCGATCACGTTATAGAGATAGGATCTCCGGAACCAAGAAATTAGACAATGATCATTTCCTTTTGAACCAGAAGAGGAGAAAAATCGCGAGCATGATGAGCACGATTGTTCCTCCGGTCGATAGGTCAAAGTAGAAGGATGTGAAAATACCAGCTACCACTGAAAAGAGCGAGATGGCCTCTGCATAGAAAATCGTTTGGGCAAAACTTTTTCGCAGTTGCAAAGCCGAGACAACAGGTATCACGATAAGCGCGGCGATGAGAAGTATGCCGACGACCGGTATCGCAAGCGCAATCGTCATGGCCACAAGCACAATGAAGATGGTGTTAATCCGCGAGGTCGGTATGCCGCTTACTTTCGCCGACTCCTCGCTGAACGTTATATACACCAGCTCCTTGTAGAACATGGCGAGCACAAGTGCGACAATAACCGCAAGCGATGCAATCATATAAACGTCCGCCTGTGTCACCGTCACGATGGAGCCAAAAAGATAATTGAAAAGATTACTATTGAAGCCTCGGCCGAGCGACAAGAGCACCGTCGCGAGCGCGAGACTTCCCGAAAGGAAGAGTGCGAGCGCGGATTCGCCATAGATACGTTGCGTCGAGCGCAACCTCTCGATGCCGAGAGAAGTCGCCACGGTCGTCCCAAGCGCGGTTAGCATGGGATTAATGCCCGTAAGAAATCCAAGCGCAACGCCAGCAAGAGACACATGCGCGAGGGTATCGGCGATAAGGGAATAGCGGCGCAATACGAGAAAGATACCGATTAAGGGCGCAATGAACGCGACGATAATACCGGCCTCAAGTCCGCGCTGAAAGAATCCGTACTGAAAAATATCGTAGATGCTCATGGGTGTGGATGGATAACGTTATGCGTACCCTTGAAATATGTGTCGACTGAATCATGGAAGAAAATGGTGCGGTCGATGCAGGCGATGTGCATGGCTTCGTGAGCCATGCTCTCGATGTCGTGCGTTATGAGCACGATCGTCAATTCAAGCCCTTTGTTCAACTTGCGGAGCAGCGCATAAAATTCATCCTTGATACTCTGCTCAACGCCAACTGTCGGTTCGTCGAGGAACAACACCTCCGGCTCTCCGGCAAGCGCGCGAGCGATAAAGACGCGCTGTTGCTCTCCGCCCGATAGATCGCCGATAAGCGTATTGCGATATCGGAGCATGTCCACTTGCCGTATCGCTTCAAACGCTTTCTCCCTGTCCTCCGTCGTTATCCGTCGAAACAATCCGCGATGGCCGTAGCGCCCCATCAACACCACTTCCTCTACTGTTGCCGGAAAGTTGGCGTCGAATGCGGTGGCCTTCTGCGGTACATACCCTACCCTCGACCAATCCCTGAACGACCGGATATCCTGCCCAAAGAGTCGTATCGCACCGCTTTTAGGGATAAGAAGCCCAAGAATCAACCTGAGCAAAGTCGTCTTTCCAGCGCCGTTGCCGCCGACAAGCCCGAGGTAATCTCCCCGATGGATGTCGAGGTTGATGTCTTTGAACACTTCGTGTCCGTTGTAGAAGAATGAGACGTTTTTCGCCTCGACAATATTTTCACCATGATTTACTGCGTGCATTGTAAGGCAACCTTGAGACTCGCGAGGTTGCTACGCATCACTGTCATATAGTCCTGTCCGGCCGCAAGACCGTCATCCGCGATTCCCTCTATCGGGTCAAGCACCAGGGTCTGCGCTCCAATTTCGGTTGCGATCGTCTGCGAAAGTTTCGGCGACACAAGGATCTCGAAGAAGATATATTTCACGCCATTCTTTCTTGCGAAGTCCGCGACAGCCGCGAGGTCTTTTGCCGATGGTTCTTCTTCGGGAGAGAGGCCCGAGATCGGTACCTGGTTGAGTCCGTAGGTCGCGACGAGATAACCGAACGCGGCATGCGACGTGATAATGTCTTTCCTCTGACAGCTCGCGAGTCCTTGCTTGTATTCCGTGTCGAGTTGGCTGAGCTTCGCCTTAAGGTCTACTGCGTTCTTCGCATAGTAGTCGGCGTTCGCAGGATCAGCATTCGCATAGCCTTGCTCTATCTTGTCCACCATCTGCTCCGCAAGAATGGGCGAGAGCCAGACATGCGGATCGACAATATCCTCGCCGTCATAAATGAAACGGCGAGTCATCAGTCCCTCACCGGCAGTCACGAGAGTGGTTTTTTGAGAATCCATATTTTGTTTGACGCTTTCGCCCCACGCTTCAAGTCCTCCGCCGTTGAGAACGACCAGGTTCGCGCCTTCTATTTTCGCCATGTCCTGCGCCGTCGGTTCATAGTCGTGCGGTTCGCCACCGGCAGGGGTGACGTTAATCACATCAGCATTGTCGCCGCCTATCTGCGAGGCAAAGAAGTACATCGGATAGAAGCTGGCTACCACGGAGATTTTGCCCTCCGGAGCGTTCGACGGCTTCTGCCCGACAAAGAAATAGCCGAGCGCGCCGATGATGAGCACGCCCGCGATCACTGCTATATATTTCATGTTCATAAAATCTTATATTAATTACTAATTACGCTACTTGTAATGTTTTGTTTTCTCGAACGCAGGAATTGCACAGACCGAAGAATTCCAGCGAATGACTGGTGATCCGAGGGAACCCTTTAGTTTGTTTCAATGCCTTGTTCGCAAGGCGTTCAGATTCACACCCGATAAAGTCCTCGACACGGTCGCATCCCGTGCAGATGACATGGTGATGATCGTCCTTCTCGTCTTTCAGTTCGAAGTGGGCGTGGCCGTGTCGTAAGTCGATCTTTGTGACCACGTCTGCTTTTTGAAAGGCATCGAGAATTCGGTATGCAGTCACTTGGTCAATATTCTTCTCGCCCACGCCGTCTACGATTTCTTTTATGCTTACCGGATACTTCGCCTTCTCGAGAAAAGCGTACACCGCTTTGCGCGTCTCGGTCGCGCGGAAACCGGCTTTTCTTATAACCGCCGCGAGGTCATCGTCGGATGCTTTTGGCATGCAGGGGATAATAAACTAATTGCAAAATATTTGCAAGTGCTTGGCTATAAATCGAAGCATTCGAGACCCAAATTTGCTAACATCAGGTCATGCAGAAATTGTCCTCAATTCTTGTACTACTGTCATTCCTTTTTATTGGAGGCCAATTTACATCGGGCATCGCCCACGCTCAAGAGCTTGTGCAGAACGAGATCGAGACCGTCAAAGCGCAGGTACTTGAGATTTTAAGTCAGGAAGTAAAAAATATTCCTGGCACCGAGACGAGTCACGACTATCAAAAAATAAAAGTAAAAGTTCTAGAGGGCACACAGAAAGGGCAAGTGCTAACCGTAGACAATGATTATTTGAGTCTCAAAATTGATGAAGTCTTTTACCTTAGGCATGAGACGGATGACCTCGACGGGAGAGAAATGTATGCCGTCTCGGAGCCATATCGTCTTCCGGCCATCTATGGGTTCATTGCCCTCTTAGTTCTCTGTGTTCTCGTATTCGGCGGTTGGCAGGGATTGCGCGGACTCATCGCCCTAGTCGCAAGTTTTCTCTTTATTTTCTACCTGCTCTTCCCCGGCATTCTGCACGGCTACTCGCCGATCTTAGTGAGTGTCGGGGTTGCCTCGCTCATCATAGTGCTCGGGTCATACATAACGCACGGATTCAACAAGACAACCACCTCAGCCGTGATCGGCATGATTGTTACCATTCTCTTTACAGGTGGACTTGCATATTACGCGGTTGACGTGACACGTTTGAGCGGCTTCGCTTCCGAGGAATCCGTGTATCTAAATTTTGACACGAACGGCACGATTGATTTCGTCGGCCTTCTTCTCGGTAGCATTCTTATCGGTTTGCTCGGTGTGCTCTACGACGCGGCGATCAGCCAGGCTATTGCGGTTGAGGAATTGCATCGCATTGGACCGCATTTGCCTCGAAGTTTTATTTTCAAGCGTGCACTTCGTATCGGGAGAGAGCATATTGGCGCACTCGTGAACACGCTGGCAATCGCGTATGTTGGTGCGTCGCTCCCGCTCCTTTTGCTTTTTTATTCGACCACCGATTCTAGCTTTTCACTTAACCTTAACCGAGAATTATTTGCTACTGAAGTCATCCGGACCATGATCGGCTCGATCGGCCTCGTGCTGGCTGTGCCGATTACCTCACTCGTTACAGTAATGATGCTTATGAAAAAGAAAACCGCCGACCAGAAGGTACTTGAGAAAGAGGAGAGGGCGGTCGAGCATGTAGACCATTTTCACTAACTCTGCAGTGGTATAGTAAAAGTCCATAGCGAGTGGACACAAAAGCTTGATGTCCACCTTTCATCCGCAAATTATCCGCAGTTGGCGGTTATAATTCGAGCATATGGCAGAACGCGCAGAAGCAAGCGTGGATTTTTTTCGCATGGCAACATTCGCCTCTATTTCAGTACTCGCACTTGTGATAGTGGGCGTTTGGCAAATGCATCAGTTTTTTTTAAGAGGAAATACGGTAAGCGCAAAAAATACCAAACATTCGTCTCTTAGCGAACGGACTTCGACCCCATACGGGAATATCGATTGGCAAGCCCCTATCCATAATTCATCAAACGAATTGGATTCATCTTCATCCGCAAACGCTTCGGAGGACAAAGATGGAATCTCGAACATAGAAGGAAATGTCGCTCGAGTACTTATAGACTCTTATACGGCACTGAACGAAGCGGGTATATACACAAAAAAGGATGGCGAGAAGATCGCGAAAGATATTGCAATTTCCCTGCGGGCAAACATTTCGTACAAAATTTACTCTATCAGCGACATAAAAACCGACCCAAACGCCTCATACGATCGCATGCTCGCGTATCGCGGTGATTTACGCAAAGCTCTTGAGCCTCTACTTGGAAATCCGGGATATGAACTAAAGCTTTTCGCCAATTACATAGGATCGAATGATCCGATATATACGGAAAAACTTGCAGTAACGTCCAAAAATTATCAAAAAGCGGTCGCGCAAGCTGCCAACATAACCGTTCCGGAAGACGCAGTACAAGAACATCTTGGAATTCTGAATGCGCTCTCGGAATTCGGAACTATAGTGGAAAAAATGGCGATCCATGCAGATGATGCGTTCGCCGCGGCCGCACTCCTGCAAACATACAACACGGGAGAAGCCAACCTGTTGACTTCATTCAATTCTCTGGCTACATATTATCGCTCAAAAAAGATATGAAATTGAGATCAACTTCAATTTGGCGGATGGCGGTAACCGGATTTGCATTACTGGCATGCATGCCTATTTTTGCGAGCGCCGCCCACATAGCTGGACACACAGTAACCCCGACAGCCCCTCCGGATGACTCGACCACGGAACAATACGAATTCAGTCAAGAGGGCATATTCGGTTGCAATCAGACCGCCGGTGCAGGTGCCAGCGCCGGAACACTAGCCGCAATAGGTGGTACATATGTACCGGTTAACGACGCGGCTGTCACTTTGAACACCGGCATCCTAGTTTACAAAGAATGCGTACTGCGACCATTGCAAGATCGGCTTCGAGAAAGCGCAACCTCTGCACTTTTAAAGAAACAATACATCGGCATAGAAACGGGGCGCGAGGGCAATAAACGCTACGTGGTTAATATTCCCGACGATTTGGAGCCCATAGAAGACCGGGCCGCGCTTACATATTTGCAAAGCCCTTTCAAAACCGTACACCCGCTATATCGAGATAAAATCCCGCGCGCACTTGCCATAAACTACAGGGCCGAGACAAGGGGCTCCGAAGAGCAAGAGTGCGGATACAAAGGCGATCTTGCTATGGCGACACAGAATCCGACAGAAAATGAATTCAGTTTTGAAAATTTCGCAGAATTGAGAGATCCGGCTTGTAATTTATTCTTCGCATACATGGAGAAAAAAGATGCAATGGATGCCGTGAGAGCCGAGGCAATAGCCAACCAAAAAACTATTTGGGATTGGGGCAGAGGATTCTATGCTGTAACCGACAACGATCAAGACCCGTTTAAAGAAAAGATCCTGACACCGTCATCCGTTGTCCAGGAATCATTCCAGCAAATTCTGGGAAGCCCCGTGCGACAACTCGAAAGCGCAAACGATATAGGACAAATGATAGGCGCTCTGTTTGCAAGCGTTACCACACAGGCGCTTACAGATAGCCAAGGGCTCGCCGGACTTGGACGAAGCATAGGGGGAGGGACGCCATATATCGATCAAGTTTCTAGAGACTCTTCGCAAGGAGTAATAGACGCCGCCGTGAATGCGGCCATAACCATTTTGAATGCGGCCAAACAAGTGGAGGGAAGATTCTTGGCTGTGATGAATTCGATCGCAGAAAATCTAACACAAACGATCAACGCTATTCGTGGCATAGAACGCCAATGCTGGGCACTTGTCGTTCCAAAGGTGAAGGAGTATGCCGGTCAAAACGGCATCACGCTCGACCCCGCAAAAATCAGCAGATCTACAAGTACCCTTGCATTCTCGCAACAAGTTATTGATTCCCAAATCACACCTCTCGCAGAGGCGGCGCTCGAAAACGTAGAGTCCGCGCAAAAAGCTGTCAGCCTAATCGATAGACTCATCGCAGGCGTGACGAATACCAACTCGGTTGCGGCACAGCGTCTGGCGCTTCAACAACTCGATACGCTCGTCGCAGGGGGGTCGCTCCACTCGCAATACGACGTGGCGAACGCCACGACACAAGTCGAAGACATACGCTCCGCCATGGATACACTACGCACAGACACAGCGGAAGCATGGGGCGACTCGCCCGATCCGAGCATAGGCTGGTGCAACATCCAAAATCCTACAGTAATCCGGCTCTGGGCAGAGCGGTGGAAGAGATAGATTTATATGGAAAAAACAAATCTTAGGCGTCAAGTTTCTCATATCGCACTGACACTGATGCTAGTCACGGCGGGCGCTGTTCTTGTCCCAGAAGTATCTCTAGCGCAGAACAATACGGGTCCTACAGCTGGATCGGGAATTGGATTTGGAGAACAAAAATGTCCTGCCGGCTCGACTCCGAGAAAACAGAACTATACTGTCGTTTATGAATGCATTGATGATAAAAGCGGAGAAATAATAGGCACGATCAATGTTTTAGGATACGAACCGGCGAACATGTCGTGTGGCGGTACATGGAACAGCCTGACAGCCCCTATGAGGTGTTGGACGCGCGCGATATTCGCCGGAGTGGGAAGGTTCCTTATATGGCTCGGCGTCGAGTTTGCAACGATTGCGGGAATGATATTTGAAACCGTGCTGACATACACTATCGTAGAGTTTGGAAAGTATCTTGGTCTAATTAAAGATGGGATAGACACGGGATGGACCGCCCTGCGCGATATAGCCAATATCTTAATCATCGGCATGTTCGTCTTCATTGCCATCAGCATCATTCTGGGTGTCAAAGAGTTTGGCGACCAGAAAAAAGTTGCGCACGTGTTGATAGTTGCAGTCCTCATCAACTTCAGCCTGCTCTTCACCAAGATAATAGTAGACGCCTCCAATTTTACCGCATATCAATTTTATAATCAGATGGTAAAAGGAATAAGAGAGAATGCAAATCAAACGGCGACAACAGTCGAAGACACGGAATCTGCAACACCGGCAACGCCTAAAGTTAGTGGTATTGCGGGGAAGTTCATGAAGCTTCTCGGTGCTGAAGGTTTTATCGGAAACGACTACGCCAAACTGCGCAAAATCGCAGAAGCTAACAACGATGCATCTACTGCGCTCGGGTATGGACTGATTTCTTTCATATTTCTCATCGCCGTCAGTCTTGTGCTTCTGTACGGAACTTTTCTCATTCTCTCCCGCGCCGTAATGATAGTATTCCTAATGCTCACATCCGCCGTCGCATTTGCAACTTGGCTCATTCCTTCCCAACACGTCCAACCCATGTTTTCACAATGGTGGGAATCGCTCCTCAAGACCGCCTTTTTTGCACCCATACTTATGGCACTATTGTGGATTACTATCGTAGTCGCAGAGTCCCTGGGCGAAGCACTGAAAAAGCTAGCACCCGACGGACAGATTGGCGTACTCGGCGCCCTCGCTACCGACCCGTCAAACAAAATACACATTCTTGCGCTTCTCAACTTTGTACTTGTTCTCGGCCTACTATACGCCGCGTTTGCGGTATCCAGCGCATTTTCAAAAATCATTCCAGGATTCCGATCTGCACAAACAGGTTTGCGGACTGGCGTTGGCGTAGCGGCACTTACGGCACTCGCGGGTCCGTCCCGCCTTCTGGGACTAGCCGGGAGAACGTGGATCGGTGGCAACGCATCTGCATATAGAGAGGGTCTTGCAAACAAACTAACAAAAGAGGGTAGAATGCCAACCCTATTGGAACGCGCAGGGCTGAGGGCTGCCACAAGTCTCGGTAACTCTTCCTTTGATGCATTAAGTACAAAACCCGCGCAAACGGCCACCAAGGCGATTCTTGGCTCGACCCTCGGTGGCATGTATGGCGGTAACGTAGGGCAAGGTGGCTATAACGCAAGCATGAAGCGAATCGCGGAAGAGTCGCTCAAGAACGCGCGTGCATCAGGCTTCAAAAGCGAAGGGGAGGTCAAGGAGATACACGGAGAAAAAGCCGACGCAGACCAAAAGCCGAAACGAGATGCCCTTAAGTCTGATGAAGAAGTTCACAAGAAAAACCTTGTCGAGGCCGAGCATGCAAGGAAGCCTGCGGAAACTGAGAAAAAGATTGCGCTTGACAAGGTTCGAGCGGAAGCAGGGGAGGCGCCGTTTGCCAAGATGGAAAATGATCTTAAAGCCGCCGGTATGAGTAAAGCTACCGCTGAAGCCGAGCGGAACACTCAAAGACAACGCATCGCCATGGCGGCTTCGATAAGCGACGCGGAGCAAAGAGCGCAAGTTGAGCGGGACGCAAGAGAGCAAGAGGCCAGATCCATCGAACAAATAGCTCGCCTTGATAAAGAGATCGAGGGAATAACAGGAGGTCTCGACAGATTCAACAAAGAAATCAAAGAGGCTGGAGACACGGCGGTTGAAGGGAGAAAACAAGTCGCGAACGCGATGCTTAAACAAATCGGTGATGAACACAGAAGGCTTGATGAAGAAAAAAGAGATCAGGTACAATCTGCGGCTAATTCCGTAAGCGATAAAGCTGTTGCGCGCACATCAGCCCACACGCGGCTTGGAACGCTGTATGGAATTCTCGGTTCCGTTGATAATGATCCTGCATCCAAGAGAATCGGCGGTGCCGCAAAAGAGCTTGACGGTCGACAACTGGCGAACTGGCTCAGGGACGGTGCGAAAGGTGCTGGTGTAAACTTCGAATCCCCGCCATCGGGCGGAACTAAAAAATAGAGTATGGACGACACACTAAAAAAAGACATTCTAACGCGCCTAGGCCAGCTTCCTAAGGTGGTACAAGAAGCGATTACTTCTGCAGACATCGAGAAACGCTTGCAAGAACTGGCGAATACAAATAAGCTTTATCTTGATCAGTGGGAGAAACTTGAAAAAGAAGTGATGCTTACTCTGCTTGGATTCAAAAGTCCGGCTGATTTGGAGGAGGGCATAAAAAAAGAGGTGGGGGTAGATGCTCAAGCGGCCGCAGTACTCACGGATGAAATTTCGCGTATCGTATTTGAGCCGATCCGGCAGGAATTAGAGCGCGAGCTTGAACATCCAGAGGCGAAAGCAAAAGAGATGAGCGGAGTGGAAACAGCGCGCGAACAAACGCTGAGTAGTGGTGTAGAGAACACGGACAACAGCGACCAGAAAACAATAGAAGTTAGTACAATTACACCGGCAACTCCGTCCCAATCTGCGCCGACAGAAAAGGCGATTCGCATGCCCACATCCGGCGCATATGTGCCCGGAGAAACATCCATCGCACGCAAAGACGTTCACGATGATCCGTACAGAGAACCCCCTGCCTGAATAATGCGACGATTCAGCGAGAAATACTGATATAATTCAGCCATGCAATTCCAGGTGCCTCAATTTATAGAAGTGGAGGACAAAATTTTCGGACCACTTACATTCAAACAATTCATATACATAACCGGAGGCGCGGGGGCGTCGTATCTCATATATCGCGTATTGCCGATTTATCTTTCAGGACCACTGATCCTGGGAATTGGCGGCCTCGCCGCGGCGCTTGCGTTTATACAGTGGAACGGCCGTCCATTTATCCTTGGGATGGAAAATGCTTTTTATTTTCTAATACGCTCCAAGCTATATCTTTGGAACAACGCAAGCAAGAAGCCGATACAGAAAACCGCAAGCTCGGACATGAAGGCTGTTTCGGAAGTATATATCCCGAAGTTATCGGATAGTAAATTGCATGAACTAGCGTGGAGCCTGGACATCAAAGAGAGAATCGCGGCGGGAGTTGCCGGCGAGCGAGAGCGTGGTGGCGGAATAATACGATCAGTGCGAACCGCACGCGAAGCAAGAATCTAACGTACCATGCCCAACAAACAAACAACAATACGATCCGGAACGAAATCGACGCAAGAATTCGTGCCCGTATCAGAGGTGCGCGATGGCGTCATTGTTCTCAAGGGTGGCGGACTGCGTGCCGTTCTTCTCGCATCCTCGCTTAACTTCGCGCTAAAATCCGAAGATGAGCAAACTGCATTCATCGTACAATTTCAAAACTTCCTCAATTCACTCGATTTCAGCGTGCAAATATTCGTACAATCGCGCATGCTGGATATTCGACCATACATTGCAACCCTTGAAGTAGCTTACAAAGAACAACTCGACGATCTTATGCGCATCCAAATACGAGAGTACATAGAATTCATCAAAAGTTTTACAGAGGCCGCCAACATCATGACAAAAAACTTTTTTGTAGCTGTTCCGTATTCGCCAACCATCGCTCCGATTGCAGGGGGAAGCTCCACGTCTATGCTTCCGTGGAAACGCGCGAAGAAAAATTCCGCGGAAGCCAACCGCACCTTCGAAGAGCAAGTGTCCCAACTTGAGCAACGCATATCAATCGTACAGCAAGGATTGATACGCACGGGCGTACGAACGGTTCAGCTCGGCACGGAAGAGGCCGTTGAACTTTTATACAAGATGTTTAACCCTGGAGAGGAAGGAAAACCGATTCCCGCTTCCGCCATAGGAGGACAGTCGTCAAGATAAAATATGAACATCAAAGATTTTTTTTCACTGGGAAAGAAGCAGTCCGCGACGCATGTACTGCCTGTACTGCCCGAAGAGATTTACCAGACGGGAGTTTTGAATCTTCAAGACGTAATCGCGCCACACGCACTCAAGGTCAATTCCCGAGAGCTTGATCTCGGAGAGAGAATAGCGCGAACCTTTTTTGTAATCTCATACCCTCGTTTTCTTACTACGGGCTGGTTTGCTCCCATCATCAACATGGACAAAGTGATCGACATATCCATCTTCGTACATCCCATGGATACCAACGAGATGTTGCGCAAATTCCAAAAAAAAGTTGCGGAAGTGCAAAGCCAGATATCGACACGCGAAGAGAAGGGAATGGTCCGCGATCCGATACTCGATACTGCATATCAAGATCTTGAAAAATTGAGAGACTCGCTCCAACAGGCGCAGGAGAGAATATTCGAAGTCGGCCTGTATCTCACAATTTACGGAAACACGCGAGAAGAAATCGACAAAACCGAAAGCGAGGTTCGTTCCATTTTGGAATCGCGACTTGTGTATATTCGACCCGCGCTTTTTCAGCAAGAACAGGGATTCCGTTCGGTTTTACCGCTTGCAACAGACGAGCTTGACGTACACACCAAGCTCAACTCAGCACCGCTCTCTTCCATATTTCCTTTTATTTCTTTCGACCTCACGTCGGATCGGGGGATTCTTTATGGCATCAACCGTCATAACTCCTCTTTGATTTTGTTCGATAGATTTTCTTTGGAAAATTACAACTCGGTTACTTTCGCAAAATCGGGCGCGGGCAAATCATACTTGACCAAATTGGAAATATTGCGCTCGCTGATGTTCAGCACAGAAGTGATCGTCATCGACCCCGAGCGCGAGTATGAGTATTTGGCGGAAACGGTCGGTGGCCGCTATTTCAATATCTCGCTTTCCTCAGAACACCACATAAATCCTTTTGATCTTCCGATCCCGCGCGAAGATGAAAATCCTTCCGACGTATTGCGCAGTAACATCATTACTCTTGTCGGTCTTTTTCGCATCATGCTCGGGGGACTCACGCCGGAGGAAGACGCCATTATAGACAAGGCGATTACCGAGACATACGCCCTGAAAGACATTTCGGCCGATGCGAATTTCGCCGCCATCGAACCTCCGCTTCTATCCGATTTCGAACTCGTGCTTTCCGGCATGGAAGGCTCAGACTCGCTTATTACGCGACTTTCCAAGTACACGAAAGGCACGTGGTCGGGATTCATGAACCGCCCTACGAACGTCGACATGAATAAAAAACTCGTGGTCTTTTCCGTGCGCGACATGGAAGACGACCTGAAGCCGGCCGCGATGTACATCATTACGCATCACATTTGGAATACTGTGAGAAAAGAGCTACGCAGACGACTCCTTGTCATAGACGAGGCGTGGTGGATGATGCGTAGTGAAGACACAGCATCGTTCCTCTTTGGCATTGCGAAACGTGGCCGCAAATACTTCCTCGGCATTTCAACCATAACGCAAGACGTCTCCGACTTCTTGAACTCTCCGTACGGAATCCCCATGATTACCAACTCTTCCATACAGCTTCTTCTGCGTCAATCGCCGACATCCGTCGATCTTGTACAGCAAACTTTCAAATTATCGGATGAAGAAAAGTATCTTCTGCTCGAATCCGATGTGGGGGAGGGGATATTCTTTGCGGGCTTGAAACACGTGGCCATTAAAGTGATCGCCTCTTATACTGAAGACCAAATAATAACTTCCGACCCCTCGCAGATTCTCGCAATCCGAAAGGCGAAGCAGGATCTCTCAAGCGCATCCATGCCTGCAGGACAATTACCCGGAGACACGCCTGCAGGTATTCCGCAAGCGCCCACACCGTCTCCGTCCAATAGCGCGGCGCTTCGACTGAAAGATGCCCTCTCGCGAGATGAGGCGCAAGGATCGAAAATATCCGTATGAACCGGCCGACAAACAAGATATTTTTTTTCATTGCCATTTGCGCGGTAACTGTCTCTGCAATCCCGACATACTTACCTCACTTGGTTTCGGCGCAAACTGGCGCACTATTCGGAAGATTCGATAACGATTTGAGGCTTGAGATGTCACCCCTTCACCCGCGTCCAGGGGAAAGCGTGCGCATCAGCGCACACTCAGCTAGTATAGATCTCCCCCTAACGTCCCTAGAATGGATCGAGAACGGCAAGAAGATCGGCGGGGGAGTGAGCGTCGCCGATATAGAAATAAAAGCCGGAGTATTAGGCACTGAAACAACCGTAACTGTGATTATGTTCGAGAACGGCATCGAGCGCGTAAGGAAGAGCGTGCGCATAAACCCAACAGAACTTGACCTTCTCTGGGAATCCGACTCATATGTGCCACCGTTTTTCCGCGGCCGAGCCCTTCCATCGGCGGGGACCAATCTTTATCTCCAAGCAATTCCGCGATTCAAACGCACCAACGGATCTTTAGTTCCCGTGAGCGATATAGTTTTCACATGGCGCAGGAACGACTATGTTCTGCAAAAAATATCCGGTCGCGGGGCGGGGAGAGCGGTTTTAGGAGGCCCGTCATTTTTAGGTACCGATACGATAAGTGTCCATGCACGCTCGTTGGATGGTCTATTCGAGACCGAAGAGATTGTCCGCATACCATCGGTCGAGCCGCGCCTTGTTCTTTACGAGAACCATCCACTAGCCGGAGTCATGTACCATAATGCAATCCTCTCGCAAAACCTGCAAAACTACCGAGGAGAAGTAGAAATGTCTCTAGTTGCCATACCGTATTTTGCCGAAGCGCAAATGGATGACGACAACTCTTTAATCTATAAATGGAAGGTGAACGGCAATGCAATCACGAACAATCCTGAACGGCCAAATTCCATAACCATCAATGCGAGCGGGTCGAGCGGATTGGCTTTCGTTGAACTGGCACTATCGCATGCAACCAATCTATTTCTAAATTCTTTCGGTTCGTGGAGCATGACGCTTTCTTCAGAAAGACTCGTAAACGACCCGTTCACAAATACACAATGACAAGTATGAAAACTTCTTCCGCGTTTCGTTATACACTCCTTGTAATCATCGCGCTTATTTTAATCGCGCTCGGTTTTTGGTATTTCTTTATACAGGCCAGGCAAGAAAAAATTGCTAAAGAAGATGCTGGTCGCGGACTGGGAAGCGAACCGCCGTCTTTCGGAAGCACTGTAGGTAATACATACGAAAATATAGTATCAAGTTTATCGACTCCGGTCGGCGGGAAAAGCGAGCGTTCGGATGGAGCGCTACCGCGACTCGCTCAAGTGGGGAAAACGCCGACGGCCGGTTTAGGTTTTATCGGTAACGCGCTCTCTACACAAAAAAGCAGTTCGACCTCGACCATGCTCCGTTTTATGGAGCGCTCGACCGGATATATTTTTGACGTTGACCTCAAAACAGGGGTAGTTGAACGCCTCACCAACACGCTTATTCCTTACGTCTATGAGGCGATAGCCAGCAAGAGGGGAATAATCGTGCGAAGTGTTAGTGAAACAGGCGCCATAATTACCGCAGTGGGAACAATCTCCGCAAGCTCCACGTCTGATGTAAAGGAACGCACACTCATACAAAACCCCCTGCCAAGCGGGATACGCGCCATTTTCAGAAGCCTAGCGGGCGATGATCTGCTTTACATCAAGCGCGAAAAAGGCGAGGCCGTCGGGTTCCGTGCGGCATGGGACGGAACAAAACCGCAAAAACTTTTTTCTTCCAACGTATCGGACTGGCAAATGCACTTGGCGTCAAACGGTCGCGTAATCATAGTGCAAAGATCGTCTGACGGCATTGCGGGAAGTGCGTATATTGTGGGAAATGGCGATACGCTAATCCCCCTAATCAGAAATGTCCCTGGACTAACACTACTGCCACACCCTTCATCTTCTGCGTTTCTGTACGGAAGCTCAAGCGGGGGCCTGGCACTATTCGCGCAGGTCGACGAAAAATCGACAAGCGTCGCCCTACCAATCAAAACCATTGCGGATAAATGCGTGTGGAGTCGCAATGAGAAAACGATTGCTTACTGCGCGGTACCGGAAGGGAAGCCCTCCGTTAACTTTCTAGACAGGTGGCATCGCGGGGAAGAGCACACCTCAGACGCATGGTGGCGCGTAGACGCGAAAGATGCCTCTGCGGAGATATTATCCCCGCCGGGCAACGTCCCATTTGATGTCGAGAACCCTATAATTGACGATGGAGGTAATTACATCGCGTTTACTAACGCACGCGACAAGGCACTTTGGCTTTTGCGTATAAAAGAATAAATATGCCGTTTCTACTTAAAAAAAGACGAGTCTTTCTGCTAACGATTATCGTGACACTCGGTTTTTCAGGAATCTTCCTCACAAGCACGCGTGTTGCATTTGCCCAATGCGCAAGTGCCGATGGAAAATTCATCGCGCTAGAATGTTTCAAGGACTCTACAAAACTTAGAGACGCCTATAACACCCCGCCGGGGGAACTGGGACCGTTCCTCAATAAGATATTCGTTGGCGCAATATCAATAGGCGCGATCCTCGCCGTTCTGCGTCTCGCATGGGCTGGTTTCCAGTATGTGGCGAGTGATTTATGGAGTACAAAAGAACATGCAAAAGAAATTATACGGGAAACTTTGCTTGGTCTCTTTCTACTTATCGCAGTTTATCTAATCCTAAGACAAATAAACCCGCAAATACTGGAACTTAAAGTGACCGCGGAGAGGGGATCGACCGAACAGACAACGGCGCCCGCCACAGACACCAAATCCGTATTTGAACGAATGCGACGCCTATGATGAACCATTCTTCCCAGCGGTAAGCCCTACTGCACACTGCGATCAATCTCACTCGCGTATTGAATTACAACCCGACGGTTGCGCCCCTCCCCCTCTGATACCGTTTTCACATTCAGAGCACCCTGAAGAGCTGTATGTATAATAAGACGCTCGTAAGAACTCATCGGAGAGAGCTCCACGTTGTACTGGAGCGAACGTGCTCGCTCCGCCATCATTAGTGCTTTGTTTTGCAGATCTTTGATTTGCTTGACGCGGTAGTCGTTCACGTCCACGAGAAACCGAGGAATGCGTAAATCCGTACCAACCTCGCCCACATTGAGCGGGACAGGGGACATGCGTTTCTCTATGACTTTCTTCACAAGATAATCAAGTGCCTGAACCGTATCCCCATTCATGCCTATAAGAGAGGGGTCTTCGGTTTGAATCGAAAAAATCATTTGCCCTGCCGTTTCGCTTTGAACGATGCCTCCATACGCAATATGAGCCGCATCAAGAAACTCTTTCAGAGTTGTTTCAACCGATTTTTCCATTGGCGCACTATACTCCACAAAGTCCCCGACTTCCAGCTGCCGGAAAGTAACTATTCAGCCGTTCCCAGTCCGCCGTCCTTGCGAGCGCAAGCGAAGCAATCCAGAATCCCACCACATACATCTGGATCGCTTCGCAAGGCTCGCGAAGACGAATATCGGAAATCGCCGAACCTTACAGCCACGCGACTTGCATTTTTCCGTATTTCCGTAATACTGCATTGCATGACCATCGCCACAGTCAGGATGCAAGCGCGCGGGGTACTGACTCTCCCGAAGAAGATACGGACCCGCATGGGAATCGCCACTGGCGACATCGTCGAGCTCGCGGAGCGCGACGGCAAGATATTTTTCGCGCCCGTCTCGCGCATCGACGCGCAGTTGCGTGAGGATGTCCGCAAAGCGCTCGAGGATATCCGGCTCGGTCGGACGATTGGCCCATTTGCGAGCATGGCGGATTTCCAGCGGTATAGGAAGTTGAGAAGCAAACGATAAACGCTCCACGGTATGCGCTTCGAGTTCTCAGTGCAGGCGTATGGTTGCTACGAATTATTGCCAACGGAATTGAGACGCGCGACGGATAAGCAGATCCGTTTTCTCGTGAACGACATCCGCCATCCCTCTCTTCACGCCAAGAAGTACGATGAATCCATAGGATTGTGGCAGGCGCGCATCAACCGCTCATGGCGGTTCTATTTTCTCATCGCGCACGACGCGTACTACATCGTGAGCATCCGCAAACATCCGAAGTGAGCGCGTGTTACCGACTTCCAGCTGCCAGAAAAATACAGAGCGCTAAAATCTCCTGCCAGAGTAAAATTCTTGACCAACCATGAATATATTACTCGTTATCAAATAAAGCATGGCGGCATTCGGAATAAAATAAGAAAGCACAATAAATGTGGCGGGGAGCATGTAACGAGCCTGTAGATCAAAACTGCGCGCGAGATCGGCAGAAAATGATGTCCCTCGCGCGGCGGGTAAGGATGGAATGCGCTTGCCCATCGAAAGCCGCGTATATGCAAACTGCGCTACCGCCGCAAGAACCCCCAAAACTAGCGAGTGTCCGGCCATATCTATAAAGCCTAAAAACGCCATGTTGACTACGGACGGTGTTGGCGTAAAAGAATACAGGAGGTTCTGATAAATTTCAGGCAAGCCTCCGACGGCAAATATCCAGTAAAGCGCGAATATAACAGGCAATTGTGCGATAAGAAGACCTACGCTGGCGAATGGATGCACACCGCGCTCTCGATAAAGCGCAAATATGGCACGTCCCTGTTCTTCTCGATTATCTTTGTGTGTCTCTTTCAGTCGCTCAATCTCTGGTGCGACTTTTTTCATCGCCGCCTGAGTCTCGATGGCGCGACGTGAAAGAGGGAAAAGAATCGTTCGTACCGCAATCGTGAGTAATATAACGGCAAACCCCACGTCGTGGGAGGGGATGATCTCAATCAAAAAAATAAGCCCATTATAAAGGGGGTCATAGACAGCGATGTGGAATAGCGTAGAAATCATTGAGAGGCATTGTAGCGCGTATTGGACATTTTATCGATGAGACCACCGATATCATTAAAAACATCCGCGAATGCTGTCCCCGACACGCCGACTTTCGCACGAAATACAAAAACCAATGGCGGGGCATTGATACCTTTTTGTATATGTACTCGGACAACCTCTCGAAAGTGCCGCTTTATTCGATTTCTTTGAACGGCCTTCGATGCCACTTTTTTTGAAACCACACACGCAAACAGCGGGTGTCTACCCAAAGGAAGGGGAGTAACCGACAGCGAGAAAAACCTGCCATGGCAACGCGCTATCGCATCCCGACCCATTGCAAAATCCGAGCGACTCAAACGATATAGCTTCGGCATTACACTGAAAGCCGTGCACGTCCCTTACGACGACGGCGCACAAGTATATTTTTCCCAGTGGCACTGTTCGTCCTCTTGCGAAACCCGTGAGCCCTCGCTCGCTTGCGCTTTTTCGGCTGATACACTCGTTTCATAAAAAGAGGGTACACTGTTTTTTGATTTTCTACAAGTAGCGGGAAGGTAAGCATTCAGCGATTTCCGATATTCGTCTTCGCGAGCCTTGCCCTGCCTGCCATGCCTGCGCAGGCATGGCAGGCAGGGAAGCGATCCAGATGTATGTGGTAGGATTCTGGATGGCTTCGCTCCGAACGTGACCAAATTTTCAACATGGTAATCCATGTTAGAAAAATGGAAATGCCCTTGTGGTGCAAAGACGGCAGACTGGGAACGGCTGAGTAGTTACGCGGGAAGCGGATACGTAGCGAGCATATCCACAGATTATCCACATCATGTGAACACAATTTTAGAATTCTATTGACTTTGCTTCTCTAAAAATGCGCGTATTATGATGTTCGTGCCAAATTTATACGCGCTCCCAAAAAGAAAGTATGACTAACCACGAACTCTGGCAAAATGCACTTGTTCAAATCGAGCTGGGCACCTCGGAGGCAAGTTTTCGCACGTGGTTTAAAAACACCGACGTAGCAGGGCGCAATGGGGAAACAGTCCAAGTCGCAGTACCTTCCAAAATAGTTAAAGAGTGGCTTTTGGAAAAACATCACAAACTAATAATGAGCGCACTCCGGAGTATGGATCCGGCGGTTCGCGCCATCGAATTTGTGGTGCACCGAGTAATATCTTCTCCAATCGAAATCAGAAAATCCGGGCGGACACAGTCAGTCGACAATGTTTCAATGGACCTCGACAATCTCTACATAGACAGGCGAGACAATTTAAACCCTCGTTACACGTTTGAAACATTCGTGGTCGGTCCCTTCAACCAGCTCGCCCATGCCGCCTCCAAGGCCGTAATTGATAAGCCGGGACTTGCTTATAATCCGCTTTTCATCTACGGCGCAACAGGACGCGGTAAAACACACCTCATACAGGCGATTGGCAATCACTTCAAGAAAACACATGCGAACAAAAGAGTATTGTATGTTACCTCAGAACGTTTCGCGGTTGATTACATCAACGCAGTCCGAGCCGGTCGCGCCAATGGCTTCAAGGATCAATACCGCGCGAACGATGTGCTAATCATGGACGACGTGCAATTCATCGCCAACACCGAAAAAACACAGGAGGAGTTATTCCATTTATTCAACGCACTGCACGATAGCAATAAGCAAATAGTTTTTTCCTCCGATAAGCACCCACTATTGCTCGGGGGCTTCGAGGACAGAATCAAGGGTCGTTTCTCCGCAGGAATGATTGCAGAAATTCCCGAGCCGGATATTGAATCCAGGGTGGCAATCATAAGAGCCAAACTGGAAAGCCACGGCTTTTCGGTTCCCGACGACATCATCCAACACATTGCCGAAAGCGTTCATGGCAACATACGCGAAATCGAGGGAATACTCAATATGATTGTTTGTAAGTCCCAACTCAAAGGAAAAGGTGTTTCCCTGTCAGACGTACGAACACTCATAAAACACAACATCAAGCCGAATAAAGGCATATCTCCTGATGAGGTTGTGCGCCGTATAGCCGGATACTATGAAATCCCCGAGAAAAGCATCTACGAAAAAACCCGAAAGAGGGAAGTGGTAAAACCAAGGCAAATAATTATGTATATTCTTCGTGAAGAATTTAACGCCTCATATCCATTAATCGGAGAGAAGCTTGGTGGTCGCGATCACACAACAGTAATTCACTCTTGCGAGAAGATAAAGGAAGAGATGAAATCCAGCCCTTCACTGGAGCAAGAGATCGACCACATACGCATGCTAATTCACGCATAATCTTTGTATAACACTGTGGATAATGTATGTGTAGTATATGAAAATAACCTTAACTGCTTTTTAGAAAAAAATAAAAAAACTTATCAACACCGATATACCCATAAGTATTACAACTTTTCCACATAATCACATCCTAAAAATATCGCGACATCACTCACTTCCAAACACTTCTCCACATCATGCACACCATTATTAATAATAGTAGTTTTAATATCTAATTCTTTCTTAATATATGAATATAAAATTATCAATGTCCCAAGAAAAGATTCTAAATCCAATTCTTATGGCGGAAAGAATTGTTGGGAAAAAAGAATCATTACCAGTTCTATCTTGTATCCTTATCGATGTTGGTGCGAGTGTATTTTTGAGGGCAACTAACCTAGAGGCTGCAATTGAAATCAAAATACATTGCAATATGGAGGGGGAGGGTAAAATCGCAGTGCCATCCGGTGTTTTGTCTCAAACGATAAGATCAATAGGGGTGGGGAAAGTGGTATTGAGCGTGGATGACGGTAATTTGGTAGTCGAGTCCAAGGGAAATAAAACTATTATCAAATCTGTACCGTATGATGAATTCCCGACACTGCCCACTACCAACGGCACCGGTGGAATTCGTGTGTCTAGGGGGCGTCTAATTAGCGGTATTCAATCGGTTTTGTATTCGGCGTCCCCGTCTATGATACGACCCGAGCTTGGAAGCGTATATATTGCGCTTGGGGGTAAAAAACTTACCTGTGTCGCCACGGATTCCTTCCGTCTCGCAGAAAAGATAATCGTGGGCGATAGTGGGGAATCAGAGACCCTAATACCATTAAAGCACGCCCTAGAGCTTGTGCATGTACTTGAAAAAATCAACCACGACGAAATAACCATTGTTATTGAGGAATCACAACTTACTATTATGGCGGACGATATAAGGTTTATTTCTCGCGTGGTGGATGGAAATTTTCCTAATTATAAAGAAATAATACCCAAAACATTCTCAACGGAGGCTACGATTCTTAAGGGTGATTTTTCAGAAATGCTAAAAAAGGCCCGCATATTTTCCGGTAATGATCAACATGTGGGATTACATGTTTATCCTGAGCGTAAAATTTTTAGTGCAACAGCCCGCTCGCAAGATGTGGGAGAAATGTCCGATTCGATAGATGCGGCGCTTTCCGGGGAGGATCTTGATATAAACTTTCACATAGGGTATTTGGCGGACTGTTTGCCTGTAATTGAGTCGGACTCCATACTGCTTAAGTTTGCTGGCGCGGGCAAGCCACTTGTCATCCGTGGCGTATCGGATTCCTCATTTACATATCTTGTGATGCCATTGAATCGATAGCCGAACCACAAAGTAATTATTGTATCGTGAAGACGATTGAGTTTTCCTCTTTTCCCGCTGTGGTATCGGCAACTGCCTTTAATTGCGTTACACCGCCTGACTGTGGGATAAAAGGCACTGAATAGGGAAATTGACCGGAAACCCCCGCGTATTCCCCATTTACATAATAAGTAACGCGTGAAATTGCGTCTGGACGCGGATGGAATGCGGAGAATGTTATTGGACCAAGGAGTGGAAGGGCTGTGTTAGATGTGGGGGAGGTGATGTGAAAACGATCTCCTGTTAAAGATTGTGGTGTCGTGGTGCCATGTTCTCCCTGTCCGGGTGTGAATATCCGCCCTGCCCAAAGCGAGACCGGGTACTCCCATAGAGCGAATTGCGCATCATTGGTATTTCCCCCCAGTCCTCCGCGCGGATTGTTTTTATTGATCCAATAAAGAATTTCATGGACACCTTGTTCCGCATTCGTATTCCATGAACCGCGTAAAACAGCGGGTAATGTGTCTGGGTTCTCCGGTGCGGGCGGTGTGAATGTTTCCGATGGATATTTTTGCAATGCGTACTCCATGATCTCGTGCCACATTGGGGCAATTATGAAAGCCGCTATTTTCTTTTCCATGGGAGAGTTGTCGTTATTGCCAGCCCATGCACCGATACTTATTCCCGGCGTATAGCCGACGATCCATACATCGCGATAGTCGTTAGTTGTTCCCGTCTTATCCGCGACGGGAGTTTCGGGGAAGTGGAGGGGTGAATTCGCGCCGAATTCCGGCGTGCGTGCGGTATTGTCTGAAAGTATATCGCTGATTTGTCGAGCTATTTGCGCGTCTAATACGCGGTCATCTTGCTGTTTGTATTCTTCAAGCACATTTCCAGCCTTGTCTTCTACGCGCAAGATTCCAGTTGGCGGATTTTTCACACCGTCGTTCGCGAAAACGGCGTATGCTCCGGTAAGATCAAGGAGTGTTACTTCTCCACCACCGAGAACTAGGGTGAGCCCGTAGCGGTCTTTCTTTGCGAGTGTCGTTATGCCGAGATCTCGAGCGGTCTGTATAGATTCCGTTATTCCCGCGAGGTACAGGGTTTTAACCGCAGGGATGTTTACTGATTGCGCCAAGGCGTTTCGGAGAGTAATGGGGCCCTTGAAGGTTTCGT
Organism: uncultured Candidatus Saccharibacteria bacterium; assembly: GCA_964356695.1. Taxonomy (GTDB): domain Bacteria; phylum Patescibacteriota; class Minisyncoccia; order Phycocordibacterales; family UBA2100; genus UBA10103. The sequence continues at coordinate 54,549 of CAYHIZ010000001.1, forward strand.
CAAAGTTGTTGGGCGAATAACACGGATCCTCGCTGCTGAGATCACTCGGCGCACAGCGTGTCGAGAATTGCGTCTTCAGATCGAACACTATCGTTTCCGGCGTGTATCCTTTTTTGAAGGCGGTTGCGTAAACGAAGGGTTTGAAAGAGGATCCCGGTTGCCGATGCGCAACCGCTATGTTCACTTTCCCGTCTATTGTCTCGTCGAAATATCCGCGTGAGCCGACCATTGCGAGTATTTGTCCGGACTTCGGATCCACGGCAACGACGCCCTCATTGGATGCGTTGAAATTTTTCAACATTCCTGGCACATACTTTGCAACAATCTCTTCCGCCTTTTCTTGAAGTTCCCAATCGAGTGTAGTAATCACTCGAAGTCCGCCCTGTGCCACGGCATCTGCCCCGTATTTTTCTTCGAGGTATTCGCGGATGAAGAAGGAGAAGTGCGGGGCTTTGATGCCCGCGGTCGCCTTGCTCCTGAATTCGACGGGCTCCTTTAGGGCGCGTTCATATTCCTCTTTGGTAATTAGTCTTTCTTCCAATGCTCTCTTGAGGACGAGTTTTTGGCGTGCATCGAGAAGGTCGCGGTGATTTCCGCTCGGCGAGTATCTTGTCGGGGCCTGCGGAAGCGCGGCGAGGTATGCCGCCTGTGCGAGGTCGACGTCTTTTGCGTCGACACCGAAGAAAAATTGACTTGCTTCCTGTACGCCATAAATAGTGCCACCGTACGGTGTTTCGTTTAGGTACGTCGTGAGTATTTGGTCTTTTGAATACGCACGCTCAAGCCGAAGGGCGAGAATGATCTCTTCAATTTTGCGTGCCACGGTCTTTCTTTGCGTTAAAAGCGCGTTCTTGACGACTTGTTGTGTAATAGTGGAGCCTCCCTGGCTGAAGCTTCCAGTAGAAATGTTAACAAATATTGCTCGCGCGAAAGAAAGGGGACGGAATCCCTTGTGGGTGTAAAATTCCGCATCCTCTATCGCCACGGTCGTTTTTTGTATGTATGAAGAAATCTCTTCAAGGGGTACGACGGTACGGCGTATTTGCCCGTAGACATCGAATAGCACGATATTTCCCGTACGGTCGAAGATTTTTGTAGATTCTGCAACCTTGCGATTTTCAAAATTGTTTATGGCGGGAAGCGGTGCGATTATCGCCCAAATAATTCCTCCGCCGAGAACAATAAAGCCGATGGCAAGGCAGGCCAATATTCCAAATTCCATCCACGATGGAAGCTTTTTCCAAAGCCGACGCAATTTCCTCATTTGTGGTCCATTATATACCCAATGAGCTCCCCTGCTCCCTGTGGCGGGCGAGATGCGTTATGCCGATGGCAATGGCGTCATACTCGTCATCGTATTTTATTTCTTTTTCTATTTTTAGAAGTGCGTGTAGCATTTTAATAACCGCCTTCTTGTCGGCGCGTCCGTTGCCTGCCGCCGCCGACTTCACTTCTCCCGGAGTGTATTCGAAGATTGGCAATCCTGCTCTTGCTGTCGCGCCGATGAGTGCGCCGCGCACCTCGGCTACGTGCATCGCGGTTTTCTGATTTTTTGTGATATAGAGAGTTTCGATTGCGATCGAATCTGGTTTGTACTGTTTCATCAAACGTTCGCACTCGCTCACAATACGCGCGAGTCGTTCAGGGAAGTCCATCTTGGCGGATGTTTCGATGCATGCGGAGTAAATAAGAATTTCTTTTCCGCCATCTTTATCAACGATCGCCACACCGCAACGGCCGTATCCCGGATCAATAGCAAGAACTCGCATGTACAGATGATACCGTACTGTTGTATATGGGGGACTTTTCTGGCTTGCCGGTCTCCATTGTTACCATGTGATGATGTGTTTAATGTACAAGGTATTATTTACTGAAATCGAAAAATGCGTTGTTGCCCGGACTACTCACAAACTTGTCCACACGGTTCGTTATTGCCACACTCATCGTATCGTACAATGCCTCTATGATGAAAAAACTTTTTTTAATGCCGTTTCTTTTTATTATTTTATTCGTTGTAAGCCCTAATATTCTTATCGCCCAAAGTGGGGGCTGGGGAACTCT
>CAYHIZ010000002.1:0-31396 GCA_964356695.1 uncultured Candidatus Saccharibacteria bacterium
ACCCCCGCCAAATCAGAAATGCAAGGAGTGTTTTTCTTTCGGGGTTGCCGAGGCTTTGCGAGGCAGTGGCGGAACGATACGAGCGTACGAGGCAGTTTAGAGCCACCACGCGCTCCGCGCGTGCGATTAGTCGGCATCAGGGTTGCTTTCAAAATACATTCGAACTTTGTACAATACACACCGATTGAAACTTCCTTGTCTGAAAGAGCGGACGAGCGCCTCGTCCGCTATCAATTTATACATCTATTGTAATACATCACATTATTGATATATGACACAACAAGTTGTTATACTAAAACCTGTAGATATGAAAACATCGTCAATTAAGTTGGGGAAAACCGTAAAGCGCATACGAGAGCGAAAGAAAATGTCGCAAGGCGACATTTGCCGCGCTCTCGGCTTTGATCGCGCACAAATGAGCAACATTGAAGCAGGAAAAGGCAATCTCACGCTTGCCACCATTGAGAAAATCGCTCAAGCGCTCTGGATTTCGAGCCACGAACTCCTGAAATAATATGAGTATTGAAGTACCAAAATTTTTTATGAAAGATTTACGGCCAGAGTCATCGCGGCCGATTGAAGAAATCGAGAAGGGACATTCCGATTTACTTGAGCGCGCACGGCGAGAACTCGAAATGATAACTCCGTCGCTCAAAGACCTTGTTGCAAGAATTGAGAACGAAAAACCGGACTCAGTTTTGTTTCTTGATAAAGGTGCTCGAATACTCGCCGCGCCCATTCGGAAATATCTGCATGACCACATGGGCTCAAATACGCCAAAAGTCCAGCGGTATAACGATGATCTTCTGAAAAATACATTTCTAAGAAACGAGTCAATTGACAGTGTGGTGGCGGAAGATTTTGCACCGCTGGCCGGAAAGAAAGTATTTTATGTAGATGAAACATTTTCCAGTGGTAAAGGCGCGATTGCGCTCGACAAGGCAACCGGCCAAGCCGGTGTTGATATGAAGTATTTTGCACTTACCCAAGCTCAACCTGATCCACGAGAATCTGCAATGCTTAAAACAGGGAAATTTCACGGTCTTTCACTTGAGGAGTATACGAAAGAACTGGAGCATATTCAAAATAATCCCAGCTTTACGATTTACCCCAATGATATTTCGAATCTTTTCACCAAAGACGCCGCCACACTGTCTGTTGTTGACCCTGACGGCAAGACAAAATCTCGCTACGAACTAGTATCTGGAGATGAGGCAGAAAATCTTTATGACTACAGTCCGAAGCGCGGCGAATTGCCACACGCTAGAAATTGGGACAAGCCACCTGCTGGAATGAGTTGGCAAGAGTTTGACGGCAAAGTGCGCGAAATGAATATGCGCACCGTTCGCACTCTTACTCACATGATATACGAAGCGTTGAATCAACCCGAGGATGGAGAGAAATTTGCTATTGAAAATAGCCCACTTCGCGAAGCTTATAGATTACTCAATGCTCGCACTCCATTAGAACTTTCCAACTTATATACGGCCGAAGACCAGAAACTCATGGCATCACGCGAGTGGGATTATAAAAATCCTGAACTTGCAGTAAACAAGATCAAAGAGATTTTAGAAACAACTGACGCAAATAATTTGAGTCCTGACGAGCAAGATTGGCGGCGAGAAATATTATGGTTTTGGTATCATCACGCGATCAGTTGCGCGAGTTGGAGATATAAAGATAAAAGCGCCGCACAATCTTACACGACGAAAGCGTTGGAATATCAATCAGAGAACCATCCAAATAAAATCACACAACTTTTCGATTTTCTTGTGAACGACAAAGTCGGCGAAGCAGAACGCTGGGCGGGTGCGATTGAAGAAGAACCTGAAAAAACTACTGCGGCAGAATTGCTAGATGAGTACAAGAAGGGAGATTTTTTCCGTTGAGTCGCGGGAGCAATCCCCGCCGTTTTATAATATCTCCTAAAAACGGCGGGGATTTGTGCGTGTACTGGGTGGGCGGGGGCAATACCAATTTTGTATCTCGCCGTTCATTTTTGCTAAATGGAGGATTCTTTATCGGAAGTCGATTTCTTTTTTCGTCAGATTGCGTTCAGTTCCCCTCGAAAAAGGTTCGCGCAAAGGATATAATTATCACCGATAAAAAGATGTGACAGGTAAAAGTAATAAGGAACAAATAATATGAAAAACGATACTTCACTAGCCATTTTTGAAACTCACAAAATTCGTCGGCATTTTGACGAGAAAACAGAGAGTTGGTATTTTTCAGTTATTGATATTGTGGCGGCCCTGACGGAACAAGATAATTTTCAAGTAGCTAGATCGTATTGGAAAAAGCTTGCACAAAGACTCAGAAATGAAGGAAGTGAAGTGGTCACAAAATGTGACCGGTTGAAAATGATGGCACAAGACGGGAAAATGAGAGAAACCGATGTCGCAGATGTGGAAACTATTTTGCGCCTGACCCAATCAGTTCCAAGTAAAAAAGCCGAACCAATCAAATTGTGGCTGGCGAAAGTTGGTTACGAATGAATGCAATAGATGACTGCGCTTGCAGAACTTTCTACAAGAAGAATTGCCGAGACTGACAAAACACAAGGTTTGGAAGATAATAAAATCCCTGCGATTAAGGGTGGTCGAATTGCCAAAGACGCAAGAAAGGCGCTTGAAGAAAAAACTGGTAAATCAGTCATAACTGGTGAAAATTATTTACCAAATAAAAAGTCTGTTAGAAAATTAAAATAAGAAAACACTTTATTTAAGTCGGGAGAGTATATTTTGCGCCTCGTCCTTTTCCTTCCCCTCGTAAAATACCGCGTTCGACCAGTATTTTCGCATACCGACTCGCCGTTGCATCGGAAACATGAAGTAATTTCTCAATCTCATCATTGGTGATTTTGTATCCGTGTGTTTTCGCATACTCCGCAATTTTGGCGAGGCGCACATCTTTCTTTCGCGCATGTGTTGCCACTGACTTCACTCTATCCGCTATGCTCCATTTATGACCTGAAGTCATCGTTGGCTGGGATACCGAAGCAGGCTGCGACACTGATTGCGATTCAACTTCTGCATTTGAGGCAGATTGCGATGCTTTTGGAATGACTTCAGGAATGAAGGACGCAGGTTCTGCAATTGGGACTTGTTCAGCAACTGGGGCGGATGCAGGCGCGGGCGGTGCTGGTTCAACAGGCATTGGAGACGCAACTTCCGGTGCAGGTGCGGGTGCAGCCGGAGTTGGCGCACTTTGAGTATCGTCATCCGTCATTCCATTTAGGGTATCACAATCGGCTCACATCGAATGTCGAAACGGCTCAACTCTATATACGAATGAGCCGTTTCGTCCCTTTGGATTTCAGCTACGCCTGCCCTGCATTGAGGCAGTTCATTCCCTGTAGAGCGTATTTTGACACAAATACGCTCTACAGGTATACTCATACGATATGAAAGTGACATTATCAAATTCCGATTATTTGCGTAATTTTGATCGTTTTATAAGCGGTTTGGATTTTTCAAACTCGGAAATTCTTTATATCCATTCTCATCCAAAGTGGATAAATGTGCATCCGACAGTTTTAACTTTGGTTGTGGCGATGGCAACGAGAGCAGGTAAACACAATGTTAAATTTGAAAAGCTAACAGCCACTTCCGGTTCATACCTTGATCGTATGGGACTTTTTGAATTTACCGATCAGCCATCGCCGTATAAGATTCACAAAAAAGAAGAAACCGGGAGGTTTATACCCATCACAGTGATCAAAAACTCCACTGAACAATCAAAATTTATTACAGACATGATTCCACTGCTACATTTACCTGCTGATAAAACAGACGCTATTAAATATACAGTCGGAGAGTTGCTTCGTAATGTGTTGGAACACTCGGGAAGCTCTGATGGAGCTATTGTGGCAGCTCAATATTACAAAAAATCAAACATGATTCGTATCGGGATTTGTGATGGAGGTATTGGTATTAAAAAAAGTTTGCAACAATATTGGGCTTCTAATGCAAAAACAGATATCGAAGCAATCAAATGGGCATTGGTCCCGGGTATTTCCGGAACAACACGAAAAGAGGGGGGAACTGAAGATAATGCGGGTGCCGGATTGTTCTTTATTAAATCAATCGCACAGGTAGCTCGCAACTATTTTATGATATATAGCGGTTCTGGTATTTTTAAACTCCTACTTCATGATAAAAGAATTGAAAAGCCAAGACTTCATCCCAATCCGGATGACGATCGTCATTCTGAACGAAATGATGCTCCGTATTTTCAAGGAACTCTGGTGGCGATAGATTTATCTCTTGAAAATAAGTCTGAATTTACTCAACTCCTCGCGGCTATCAGAGAAGTTTATGGCAAGGCTGTTAGAGAGCGTAAAAGAAAGAAGTACAAAGAACCGAAATTTATATGAAAATTTTCGTTGAGATTAAAAAACTTGCCGGTGAATTTGCGGAGAACAAAGATATAGCGAAAGAGATTCGTGTAAATCAAATCATGCCAATGTTGGCTGATGACAAGGTGGTGGTGTTGGATTTTTCCGGGGTAAGCGGTACCACTCAATCATTTATTCACGCATTGATTTCCGAACCCATCAGACAATTTCGTGATGTGGCTTTGGAAAAAATAGAATACAAAAATTGTTCCGGTATAGTAAGAGAGGTTGTAAAGACTATATATGAATATATGCAGGAAAGTTTTAATTTTGAAACTTATGAAGAATAACAAATACAACTTAGTTGCAGATTCGAACTCTGTCTAATGCATACGATATGAATTCTCACATCGGCATTGTTCAGAAAGGTGTTGGGCGCGGGGCAGTGCTCGGCTTTCCGACAGCAAACATCATCTTCGGCGACCCGAGTGTGTCCGGGATTTATGTTGCGAGCGCGGTGTTCGATGGCAGAGAATATCCTGCGGTAGTATTTGCGGATCAAAAGCGCAACATACTCGAAGCGCACATGCTGGATTTTTCAGGCAACCTGTATGGTAAGGAGATTAAGGTCGAGCTTCTCGAAAAAATCCGCGACAACAAAATGTTTGAAAATGACGATGATCTGCGCGCGGCGATAGCGGGCGATGTTGAGGAAGCCATGAAATTCTTTAAGAATGTATGACTCGCATCATGGTCTTCGGTACGTTTGATATGATCCATGAGGGGCATGAGGATTTTTTTCGACAAGCGAGACTGTTGGCTGACGAGCCGTATCTTATTGTTTCCGTTGCGCGTGATGTTTCTGCAGAGCGAGTAAAGGGTTTTCCGCCGCGCCGTGCGGAGGGCGACCGCTTGGCGACAATCGCCGGGCATCCACTGATCGATCAGGCAATGCTTGGGAACGAAATCGGATATTTGAAGCACATAGCGGAGGCGAAACCGGAAATAATAGCTCTTGGATATGACCAGGGCGGTGAATATGTAAATAATCTTGAGAGAGATCTTCGTGAAGCGAATCTTGCGATTACCGTCGCGCGACTCAAATCGCATCTGCCGGAGTTGTACAAAACCTCGAAACTGGCATTATTGAGACATATATGAAATATCTTGGAATAGATTATGGGACAAAACGAATCGGATTCGCCATATCGGTCGAGAGTGTTGCGTTTCCGCGTGGCGTTATCGGCAATGACGCAATGCTTTTTGAAACACTTGCCAGCATGATTATAAAAGAAAGAATATCTGCCATTGTCGTTGGCGACACACTCTCGTTCGGTGGCTATGAAAATCCAATCACAAAAGAAGCGGAAGCTTTCATTGAAAAATTGAAAAAGGAAACGGATATACCTGTTGTTTCGGTGTGCGAGGCCGGAAGCTCTGTGGAGGTGGGGCGTTACGCACCCGACGATCAGAAACATGATGATTCGGCGGCGGCATTTATTTTGCAGAGATATTTGGACATCAACGCATCTAAGGTAGACTAGAGAAATGCCTGAAGTTGTATACGAAGATTTTGCCAAGATCGACATCCGTATCGGTACGGTTGTTACCGCCGAGCTTGTTCCTGAAACGGACAAGCTCATTAAATGCACGGTAGACTTCGGAGAACTCGGATCTCGTGTAATCGTTTCCGGGATTGCGCAATATAAAACACCGGAGGAATTGATCGGAAAGCAGTTGCCTTATGTAGTAAATTTGGCTCCTAGGATATTGCGGGGAATCGAGAGCCAGGGCATGCTTCTGGCGGCAAACGATGAAAATGGTATTGTTCTGATTTTTCCAGAGCGCAGTATGCTTTCTGGCGCAAGATTGCGCTGAACCGCGCTATACTTGCAAGATGACGCGAGCAGTTTTCAGTAATGTTTTTCGTGATTCTATAAATATGCTTGCTCGGTGGTTTCCTATACCGAAAATGCTCTTGCCTCTTACTGTTGGGGTGGATATTTCCGGTACGGCAATAAAATGGATTGTCCTTTCTGGGGAAGCGAATGAGAGGCGCGTATTGTCTTTCGGGCAAGAATCCATTTCCGAAGGAATAATAGTAAACGGGATTGTGCAAGACGTATCCGCTCTCGCGCAAGTTTTGGGCGAGATGAAAAAGAAACTTGGCGGAATAGAGTTCGCTCATGCCGCGTTGCCCGAAGAGGCGGCGTACGTATTCAGTATGCATATCCCGGAGAACTCGTCGCGCAAGCAAGCACTTTCAATGATCGAATTTGAATTGGAGGACAGAGTGCCCATTGCTCCCGCGGATGCATTGTATGATTTCGACGTAATTATGAAAAACAATGACGGCGTTGGGGTAGAAATAGGGGTAGTTGTCTTTCCGCGTGATCTCGCGGAGAGCTATGCGGAAGTGTTTCAGCTTGCAAAAATGCGTCTCTGCTCGCTCGAAGTAGGGGCTAATTCGATAGCACGCGCAGTTTCTAAAGGTTCATTGGGCGATCCGGTTACTCTTCTTGTCGATTTCGGACGATTTAGAACTTCTTTTGCCATTCTTAAACGAGGTAAACCGATTTTTACGTCAACGGTCGCCATAGGCGGTGAGACAATAGACAAAGCGATCATGCAGAAACTTTCTCTTTCGCGCGAAGATATAACCACGTTCAAAAATGAACAGGGGTTTCTTGCAAAGGGTGGGAAAGTTGCGCCGGGAGTCGAGGCGCTCTCAGGTACCGTCGCCGCACTTGCCGACGAGGTCGTACGGCACTACCAGTATTGGGATACTCGGAGAAACGAAAGGGGTGAGCGCGTAACTCCGGTTGAGCGTGTGTTTATTGTAGGTGGAGGGGCGAATCTCAGGGGATTGACCGACTATATTGCGGCTCGTGTTCAGGCGGAATGTACGCGACCGAACGTTTGGCAAAATGTTTGTTCTTTTGATGATTACATCCCGCCTATTGATCGTCGCGAATCTCTACAGTATGCGACCGCAATCGGACTTGCTTTAAGAGGAATATAAATATGGTTAATATTCTTCCACCAGACTCTTTGAATGTGGCGCGACGTTTCTGCCGATCGCGTGTCATAACGGCGGGTTCTATCGTGGCGGTCGTGTGCGGTATTATTGCGCTTCTTGCTCTATTGTCTGTATATGCGATTGCCGGCGGGATTCATGTCGGGACAATTAGTTTTTCCGAGAGCGCCTTGCCGGTATCTTATGATGAGGATCAAGCGAGTCTCGTTCGCTCGGAGACTGTACTTAAAGAGTTGACGCCACTTGTGTCCACGTCATCTCCCTTGAGGTTTATTTCCGATACGCTTTCCGTGCGCCCTTCTGGCATTCTTGTGCAAAATATACGTTTCATGCGCGGGAATCCGGCGACACTGATTCTATCGGGAACCGCCGTATCGCGGGATGATATCAATATGTATCGATCCGAACTCTCAAAAAATACAAACTTCAAAAGTGTATCCGTGCCCATAGGAATACTGGCAGGGACAAAAGACAATCTTTTTACTATAACGCTTACGGGCGATTTTTGATTTTATATGCGTCAATTTTCAACAACGTACCTGTCATGGGTCACCCTACTTTCCGCCATATTACTATGGGTGGGAGTCGGGTATTTAGTATTGATGATTAGTGCGCAGGATTCTGTACGCGCGGAAAAGAAGGCGGGCATTGATGAGAAGGCAATACTGCATTCAAAAACTTTGCGTATTCACGCGCTTGCACGCGACACAAATACAGAACGTGCGAAGCTTGATGATCTTGCGCGTGTAGATCTTACCGAGATGCTGGAATCTATCGAACAAGTGGGGCGAGACGCGGGTATATCTGTAGAAATAGGACAAGCCGTTTATACTCCAAATTCTAAATTTGGATCGAATGTACGCTCCGTTTTGTTTGTCGTCGAGGGGAAAGGGTCGTTTTCAAAGGTTATACACGCGGTCGCGCTTTTCGAATCGCTCCCCGTGCCTTCTTTTGTTGAGGAGATGGAGTTTGAGATGATTCCTGAGGGCGTGTCTGGTTCGAAAAAGTCTTCCGCAGGTGTATGGAACCTTGTTATGCGCATTCGCTTTATCAGTACCGCTGAAATTTCATCATGAAAATTATAGACTCAACGTTGATAATGGTGCGCGATTCGTGGAATAATCGTCAGGAGCCGGAATATCTTCGTGTTCTTATAGAATCCTATTGGCGTGCGCTTTTGTGCATGGCGGGTATTCTTATCGTCTACGTCATTTTCTACAGCACTACCAACCTTTTTTCAGCGCTTAGTCGTGGAAAAGATGTACCGGCACTTTCTCCGGATGGTGGCATGGTCGTGTTCAACACAAAAGTATTACAGACCACTCTAGGTGGATTTGTAACACGCGCAACGAACTACGAATTCCTGAAAAAGAATCCGCCGAAGATCTTCGACCCTTCGCGATAATAAAATGTGATTGCATTGGCAATGGTTGCAAGAGGTTATAGGATGCTCATGCGCCCTCGCAAGCTTCGCTTCGAGGTCGTCGTTCGGAAAAATAAAGAATATGGGGTATTCTTTATTTGTTCCTCTCTAGCCCTCGTAGTTCAATGGATAGAACTGCGGACTTCTAAGCCGTCAATGTTGGTTCGATTCCAACCGAGGGCACCAAAAATAGGTATAGTGGGGAAGTTGCACCCTTAGCTCAGTTGGTAGAGCAACCCCTTTACACGGGGAAGGTCGTAAGTTCGAGTCTTACAGGGTGCACCATAGTAAAATTTGGAGGACCAATTAGCTGTTTAGGCGTGTAAATATCGGCTGTTTTTGTGGTTCTGGTTCGACAAGCTCATCATCCTGAATTTATTGTTGATATTTTACATCACGAGTTTTTACCACTAAAATACTATATAATATTTTTTGTATTATGGATGTTCAACAAAATCTTTTTATTCTTTTTTGGGTTATTGTTATAGGGTTTCTTGTTGCGGATCTTGGTTATTTTAATCGCCGTGCACATGCGATAGGACCTAAATCTGCCCTAATTCAATCTATCTTTTGGGTGGCAATATCATTTTGCTTTGCTTTTCTTATTCTCCTTTTTCTCGGCTCTGAAAAGGCAACGTCATTTATAAGCGCTTATGTCGTGGAAAAGATGCTCTCAGTTGACAATCTTTTTGTTATCATGCTGATCTTTAGCTTTTTTAAGCTTGATGAAAAGTATCATCATAGAGTCCTTTTTTGGGGGATTTTGGGGGCAGTTTTTTTCCGGGCTATTTTTATTGTGCTCGGTGCGTTTATCATCAGTCAATTCCATTGGGTAATGTATATCTTCGGAGCAATTCTCCTTTATACAGGCATCAAGCTTTTCAAGGACAAGAAAGAGGAGCACATCGATTTCGAAAAAAACTTAGTATTCAGGTTTGTAAAAAAATATTTACCTTTTACGATCAACCACCATAATGGAAAGTTTTTCGTTCGTGAACAGGGCAAACTACATTTGACCATGCTTTTTATGATTTTGCTTCTTGTGGAAGCAACGGATATTATTTTTGCGGTTGACTCTATCCCTGCGGCATTTTCCATCACTCAAGATCCTTTTATTGTCTTTACTTCTAATATCTTTGCCGTGATGGGGCTTCGGTCGCTTTTCTTTCTTCTACAAAACGTTTTACATAAATTTCATCACTTACAAAAAGGTTTGTCTTTTGTCCTTATTTTTATCGGAGCGAAAATGCTTTTAACATTTTTTGACATTCATTTTTCACCTCTAATTTCTTTTAGTATAATTATGTCTGTTTTGGGTCTCTCGCTTCTGTTATCAGTGATTTTTCCTAAAAAGATATAAAGGCAGAATACTTATATAAAATCTGGTAAAAAACTAAAAGGGCGGGCACTAGACTGCGGGGCATGCTTTTATCGATATTCTTTATATTGTTTGTCAAATTTATATACAATAGACTTGTCAATCATACGAAGTTGTTTTTTGGGAATTACAATGATATATTGCTCCAGCTATGGTAATGAAGATATCACCAGTAGATATAAAAGCGCGAAAGACCCTAGATATTAGGCCGGGGGATACGGTGCGTGTGTGGCAAAAAATAGAGGAGGAGAAAGGCAAACATCGCCTTCAGGCGTTTGAGGGTCTTATTCTTGCACGAAAACATGGAACAGAGGCAGGTGCGACCTTTACTGTGCGCAGAGTGCTTAGCGGTGTCGGTGTAGAGAAAATATTCCCGCTTTATTCTCCAATGATAGACAAGGTTGAAATCGTCAAGCGAAGTCGCGTACGCAGAGCGAAGCTTTACTACATCCGCGAAAAAGTTTCGCGCGAAGCACGCAGGCAATTGCGTCGCACGCGTATCATGGGGGGTACTCCGAAAGAAGAGTCCAAACTTGAGGCCGAAGCGGAAGCGGATGTACGCGAAGCTAGTGAGCCTGCGGCAGTTGTTGAAGAAATGAAAACCGAATAAGACGCAGACTATTTCGGACTTCCATTTGAATAACACAATAAAATACATGGTATTGCTTAACCATGACGGTCGTCGAGGATAAGCAATAGGCGAACTTGGTCGAAGTCGATTGAAAATAGAGAAAATGTTAGCTATAGTTGGCGAGAAGCTCTGAAGCTTTAATGCCCGGGTGCTGAAACTTAGTATACAGGCTGCCTTGAGGTGGCAGTGTCAGAAATGGCGTGCAGGTGCAAGTCCTGTCCCGGGCACCAGAACAAGTTGCGGATTAAGAATGCGGAGCGATTTTGCGAAGATTTATGATAAAGAAATGAGCTATTTTATGAAAAACCAAAAAGGATTCATACAAATACCGCTACTTATAGCAATTATTGCAGGCGTTTTGCTTTTAGGCGGAGTAGGTTATCTTGGCGTAAGATGGTATCAAAATTATCAAACCGAAAAAGTTGAGAAAGAAAAACAAGCCCGAGGACAGGTAGAAGCACAACAAAAAGCGTTAGAACTAGCTCAAACCGAAATTGAAAAGCTAAAACAAGAAAGTGAAACGACAAAACAGAAACAGGACACGCTAGAGGGTACAATTAAAAGTGGAGCTCAAAAGCCGCACGATATTTCTATTTCGGCGGCGGAATTAGATCTATACTTGAGCGGTGTTGTTAGAATATCTTGTAGCGGTGGTGCTGGAAGTGGGTCGCTATGGAGCATAAGTGGTCAGGGTTATCGAGTGCTTACAAATCAGCACGTTATTGAGGATGAGAATGGAACTTGCCGTCTCGATGTAACAAGGACGAATAATAATTCTTATGGATCTTATGATGTCGCACTTTATCAGAAATATAGTTGGAATAATAGCACGGACGCTACTTTATTAGATATTCAGATAAATAATCAGTTGAATGATGCTATCGTGAGTATGACTAGCTCAGCTAATGAATCTACTCCAGTCAACGGATTAAACTACAAAATTTCAGACCTTAGAAAGTGCCCATCTACTATGCCTCTCGGTTCGCCTGTGGCTATCATAGGATATCCCGCATTTGCGCAACGAATTGATTATTATGAAGGAAAAAGAGTTGCTTCATATTTTAGAACTGTTACAAACGGCATAATCAGTGCTCATGATAGATCACTGGGCATTCTTCAGGCAGGATTACCTGCTCCAAATTATTTGGTTTCTAATAAGATTGATAGTGGCAACTCTGGAGGCATGGCTCTTTCCAAGGAGCGTGGTGGTCTTTGTGTTCTCGGCATTCCCACATGGTTAACGATTGGAAATTATGAAACCCAAGGCCTGATACAAAATATCCACAACATAATGTATGAGAATTAAATGGCGATAACTGATGATCATTTCAGAAAAAGAATATTGGAAACGAAAAAAGAGTTTTTTCCGCTCGATAGATTACTACCTCTTGAAACTGTATATTCAATTTTTCTAGAAGAATACGCGAAAACAAACGACAGAAATCTCTTTTTTCGTGATAGAAAATTCCAAAGATTAAGAGAGGGATATTTTGCTATATTTGTGGCAGTATCTCTAAATGATACATCGCAAAACAAACATCTATTATTATTTCCAAGTTCACAAGATAATGATGTTTACATTACTTTTCCTAAAGGAGATAACCTTGGAGGTTTTGCTTTTGATGTAAAAGAGTTCACAAATTGGTCAAATTCTTTTACTGATTTTGTGAATGAAAGCATCATTCCTAAGATTGATGTTTATAATTTGATAATCGCAACATACAGAAAAATGGATGGAAACGATTTGAAATTTCTAGTTGATACTCTTAACCAAAAAAATATCTCCTCACGAATCTGGGTAGTCGCTTCACCGACAGAAGAAAATGACAATAACGAAATTTCACACGTTTCAATCATAGACAGAAATGGTCTTGTCTATGACAAGACCGTAAATTTGAATGATTGGATTGATAAAAGTAAGCCACAAATTGTTTACCAAAATGTTGTAAGATTTGTTTTGCCCCCTTCATATTCAAAAGAATAGCCCTGCCCGAATTTCGCCAAAAGAAAACAGCCTGGTACAATAAATACACAGAAGAAGATTTTGCAAACACAGGTAACGTTGCTAGCGGCTTTTTTCCTTGCCCTGCGTAGCTTTATGCGAAGCAGGGGGCGGTTCCAACATCGTACAGTCCTCCGGTATCGTAATTTGCGATTTTTAGAAAACAGATTGAAAAATATGATATGCTGGCGGTTTCAATCAGAAAAACGCGGAGAATTGTGAATATGGTATATTTACAATAGGTTAGTCGTCTAAATACGTATGGTCACAATTAATGAGAAAAAGTATAAAAACGCAGTGCTTTTCTTCGCAAAGAAGATACAAAATGGTACCTTGGGCAAGCTTAAAATAAAAAAGCTGCTCTATTATCTTGACTTCGATTTTTTTGAGAAGTATGGCAAGTCAGTAACGGGTGACGAATACCTGCGTTTTGAATATGGTCCGGTACCACGCATGGCAGAGAAAATACTTAAACAGATGGAGGGGAAAGAAATTAAGACTACTCGTAGAAAAATAAAGAAAGGTCTCAATGACCAGCAACATATTGAGCCACTAAAGGACTTTGATTTAAGTGTTTTCAGCAAAGAGGAACTGGTAATGCTTGATGAAATTGCTAACAAGTGGGAGAAGTTTACGGGTACCGAAATGAAAATGGCGACCCACGGTGAGGCACCATGGATATCTACGGAACCTGACGCAGTTATAGATTACAATTTGGCTTACTACCGTAACAAATACGGTGAAATGGCCACAATGTAAGTGGCATGGAACTAAGTCGCCACGAGGACATCGAAAAAGACTTCAGAAAGCTGAAAAAATTTCCAGCGGCAGAATCTTCCCTAGAGGCTTGGGAGAAACTCTTCGCCTTAAAGGGACTTAGCGAAACTCCGGCGATTGATGCTTATCCTGGTTTTGGGAAGTACAAGGTATATAAGGGTCGAGTCGTTCCACTGCGCGAGAAGGTGGGTAAATCGAAAGGATATCGAGTAATATTTCAGCTTTTGGATAACGCATACTTTTGTATCCTGGTTTTCTCGAGGCACGGAGTCTATAAGACTGAGCAAGAATTAATGGAGCTTATAAAAGCACGCTTAATGTAAACAGCTCAAGGTTGGTTAACCAGTAGATACACAACGTATATCAAGACTGGTAGGGAAATCCAATCCAATGTGCTTGTCAGCCAGTAAGTCGCATTCTTCTGCATCGTAGAAGCCTTTATCTTTGTTACCGAGTCTCTGTAGCGTGGAATCAATGCTGCAATCGTTTGGTGATTTGATCCATCAGAAGTTTTGTAAGCGCAGGCGCATGGTTTGCTTTGAAATTGGTCGCCATGGTTTGCAGATCGGCGTTTAAGGTGGCAATGATGCCCATGCCAGTTTGAGACATCAGGTCTCTGTTGATATAGCTGATCGTAATCGCTCGTAATTCGCGTTCCGCTGTCGTCGCGCCCTCGCTTGTTGTTGTGATTATTCCGGTAACGTAACCCCATGAGTTTACAACAGGACCACCCGAAGAACCTCCTTGCGCGCCGGCGGCCCCCTTGAGTGCCACGAGATCAACGGTGTTCGTATCGAATGTCAGTAATTCGCTTATGGGTGTTATGGAAGAAACAGGGTGGAGATCGAATTGCGTTGCGGTACTGCCGACGAACTCGGCGGGATATGCAATGACGAGCATTGGGTCGTTCAGGAAACTGATCGCTTCGCGCGTATCAAGCGGAAGTGCGGGGTAATTTTCTTTATAAAAATCCGGCACTCTAGTATCGTAGGAACCTGTAATTCGCAATAGGGCATAATCATACTCGCCTGTGCCGGTAGGATTGCTGTTTGTGATATCTGTGGCATGTTTCTCTATCCAAATTTTAGGAATATACAGAACTTCCGCATTCCATGCCGGACGAGCCGGTGAACCGGATCGTACAGTGCAAGAAAGGTTGATTTCCGGATTTTGCGAAAGAAGTACATACTGCGCGATGTGAGAGTTGGTAAGTATCACTCCGCGTGAATCTATTATGACCCCACTTCCGGAGATAGGTCTCAAAGATTCATTTCCGGAGGTACACAGTATGTTGACTAGCGCAGTACGAGAGCGTTCGTTTATGTTTTGGAAAGATTGCTGTGCAAATGGGTAGGGATTCGATACGCGCGTAATGGTTGCAGGGGCTTCCCGATCTTTTATTGCTGGTGATTTCGGCGGGGGAGATGCGGGACCGGGTTGTGGTTTAGGCGTTGCCGGGGCTGAGGCAATGGTCGGCTTACGCGATGTTTCGACTTGTGGCTCTATGTATGGTAATTCCACGATGGATATACTTGCGGTTTGCGACGTTTCTATTCGTTTGTAGGATTGTGCTGGCATCGAAAAGGTCGAGATTAAAGTAAGTATTCCAATACCGGCAATGCCAAATGTGCCCATGTATATAAGCAGTGTGCGAAGGGGCGATAGCATGAAAGAAGAATATACGTGTTTTTACGCATGTATTCAAGTTTTTCTCGCGCAAAATGCATTTGGCATTTGTTATATGCGGGCGACCTGGCGTACTATGGACTCATGGCTAAAGAGGTGAAAATCGACGGTGAGTGGAAGGAGAAGCTTTCCGACGAGTTTAAGAAAACGTATTTTAAGGAGCTGACCGATTTTGTGCGCGATGAATACAAAAAAACAAACATCTATCCCGATCCTAAAAATATCTTTCGCGCGTTCGACCTGTGTTCTTTTAACGACGTAAAAATTGTAATCCTGGGGCAGGACCCATATCACGGAATAGGGCAAGCGAACGGCCTCTGTTTCTCGGTTAATTCAGACGTAAAGCCACCGCCATCGCTCCAGAATATTTTCAAAGAACTCGAAAACGATTTGGGACACAAAGCAGGCCGTGATACAGATCTTTCGCGTTGGGCAGAGCAAGGTGTACTTCTTTTGAACGCCACGCTCACGGTTCGCGCGTCAAGCGCCGGCTCGCATCAGGGAAAAGGGTGGGAGCAATTCACGGATGCCGTTACAAAGAAGTTGAACGAAGAGCGAGAGAACATCGTTTTCATCCTATGGGGCAATTATGCTCGAAAGAAAGGCGCGCACATTGATCGCGATCGGCACTGCGTCATCGAATCGGCGCATCCGTCTCCCTTTTCAGCTACCAATGGCTTCTTCGGTTCTCAACCTTTTTCGAAGGCAAACAAATACCTTGAGGAGCATGGCAAGACTCGCGTTTTGTGGTGATATTCGTAAGAAGTTATAAACATACATGCCGATATACATACGCGCATGAGGTAATATGGACATGCGGGATTGGTGTTCATGTTATTAGTCAATTTGTATCTAATGCAAAAATACCAAAATCTTATTTTCTATAAAATCATTGCACTGGGATTGTTTATCGGGTTGGGATATGCAATAACGCCTTATGATGCAATCGCACAAACGATACCGACCGCTCGACAGGCGCTCATAGCGCAACTTCTGGCGCAAGTGTCAGTATTGGAGCAACAACTTGCCGTAATGAGCGGTGCGTCCGCACAATCAAGTAGTAATTCCTCGAGTGCCCCTGTACAAATGGTCGCGTATCAAAATGATTCATGCGTAGTGCATCGCTCGCTTGGTCGTGGCGCCACGGGGGCGGATGTTTCTTGTTTGCAAAGACTCCTTATTGGCAGGGGTTTGCTATCTGAGGATTCCGCCACCGGATATTTTGGCGTCCTGACGGAGGCGGCGGTGAAGAGGTTTCAAATAGATTCCGGGATCGTCTCTTCCGGTGATCCTTCGACAACCGGTTATGGATTGTTCGGATCGCGCACGCGCTCTGGATTATTTGGAATAAAGACAAACACAGGATCGTTCCCGACGCACGGGGGGCAGTATCCGGTTTCCGGTGCTTCGAGTCAGCAGGTATATTTAAAACCAAACGAGTCCATGGGCGGAATCGGTTGCAATTTCAATGGCATTGTAGTGGCGCACGGGACCTCATTTACTGCGTATCAATCCGCGACGATACCCTTCGGATCTCAATGCGTTCCCGAAGTTCGCACCTGTCACAATGGCACACTCAGTGGCACGGCAACGTCTCTTAGTTGCAGTGTCTTGCCGTCTGTATCCTGCGCTTTCGCAAGTACTACGATCCCGCACAGTGCGAGCGTTGTGGCGTATGGGAGTTCTATGGTCGCCGGCGGATCCAAGTGTGTCGCGGAGGCACGCACATGCAATAACGGCATTCTTTCCGGCTCATATCAGTATGCGATATGCGATATAATATCGTACGCTTCTTGCACGCTCGATGGCATCACGCTAAAACACAACGAATCGCGCTCTTTTTACGCATCTCTCACCGTCCCCCACGGCGCATTGTGCGAGTCAGTCTCCAACGTGGATGTGCGCACTTGTCAGAATGGCACGATGATCGGCGCGGATACATTCAACAGTGCGAACTGTTCGCCATCTGCCACGCTTGCTATCTGAACGTTTGCAGGCAGAGCGATTCCGCATGCTTCTACCACTATGGCATATGATGCCGCGTGCAACACACAGACGCGCGCGTGCGCCAACGGCGTGCTCTCCGGCTCCTACACTAACGCATCCTGCTCGCTTCGCTCATGCACGCTCGATGGAGTGACGGTGCCACATGGTCAATCCCATATGTTTTACAACAGTACATATCAGGCATGGTTCGGGTATTGCCTTTCCAATTCGCGTACATTCTCCGATGGAGTGTTGGCGGATGGGGCAACGCCATGGGGGTTGGCTGATAAGGCGGTTTGTCCATCCATGTTGCGTTAAATGCGTTGAATATCGATCAGTTATCGATATTTGACCGCCACGCAAATCATTTTAGTGCTTCGATGCCGGGGAGGTTGCCCTTCAGCAAATACTCCATCATCGCACCTCCGCCGGTAGACAGGAAGATGTTTGGATTGTTCGAAAGATCGACATTTGCGATTGCGGCGATCGTATCGCCACCACCGATGACTACTTTCGTTTGTGTTTTCGTGGCAAGTTGAGCGATCTGTTCCGTGTACGAATCATAACCCTCTTCGTAGATACCCGTTGGACCGTTCCATAGAATGAAATTTGCTTCTGCAATGTGCGGAGCAAGCATTGCGACGGTATCTGGCCCGATGTCGACCATTCGTTCATCCGTCAATATTTCGTTTGGCTTTTTAACGCGTGCATGACCGTCGGAACTTTCAACCGTCACGTCGATTGGCGCGAGAAAGTGCGGATGCGAAATAATATCCTCGCTAGGCAATTCTTTGGACACTAGCGAACGGCCGACAGAGAGACCGCGTGCCCTGAATACGTCGTTTGAAAGTGCGCCTGTAATAAAAACATGATCATATTTTTCTAAAAGAAGTTTTATGAGTGGAGCTTTCGTCTCGAATTTCGCGCCACCTAAAATTGCAAACGATGGATGCACTGGCGCACGTGCCGAATCAATTTCTTGAATTTCATGGCACATTAAAAATCCGGCATATGATGGAATAAATTTCGCGACGCCGACAATGGATGCGTGAGCGCGATGGGCTGCTGCAAAAGCGTCGTCTACATAAATGTCAGCAAGTGAAGCAAGTTCTTTGGCGAAAGATTCGTCGTTTTCGGCTTCTCGCGAATCATGTCGAAGATTCTCCAAAAGAAGTATTTCTCCTTCGCGCATGGCGTAAACTGCCCCCCGTGTAGCCGGACCAGTGAGATCCGCAATGAAAACCACACGCCCAATTTTTTTTATTGCGCGGGCAACTGGCTCGAGTGATTCCTGAGGATCGCGTCCTATATGCGAAATTATTATCACTTTTGCGCCGTGTTCGGAAAGATACTGAACGGTTTTCCATCCTTGCTCTACGCGAAAAAGATCGGCGACTTCGCCGTTTACAATCGGAACATTAAAATCACTGCGGACAAGAATATGTTTTCCCTTAAGCTCGGAGAGAGGGATGTCGTCTACGCGTCGCATAGTCATACGTTTTCTATAGCCTGCAATAGTTTGGCGAATTCGGAAGCGTTCAGACTCGCGCGTCCGACGAGAAATCCGCACACATCTCCTTCTCGAAGCATTACTTCGGCGCTCTTGCCGTCCACTCCGCCTCCGTAGAGAATTTTTAACGCCCTCCCGCCTCCGCCGTGTGTTTCAACCACGCATTTGCGCATGAAGATCGCCATTTGGTGCATTTCACTTGGGTTCATTGTGGTGTTCGTTCCGATTGTCCATAGTGGTTCATAAACAAGAATAACTCGGCCAAGCGCTGAAGCTGGAACGTCCGCTAGTCCGGCGCGGATCTGTTCTCTCACAACGTTGAATTGTTCTCCACTTTCGGTACGCTCAGATTCTCCAACACATAGAATCGGTATCATCTTTAAAGCGAGTGCTCCTGCAGCCTTTTTTCCAGCATCGTCGTTGGTCTCGCCACTCGCTCGACGCTCTACATGACCGATGATGACATAAGAGGCATGTGCGTCTTTAGACTGTGCGAGAGATATCTCTCCCGTGTGCGCGCCATTCGTTTTAAAGTGTCCGTTTTGAACAGCGAAGGCAACGCGAGAACCGCGATACGTTCCCGAAAGTCCGCGTAAAAATATCACGGGCGGTGCGACAATTACAGAAGAATTCTTTGTTTTCTCAACCGCTTTCTTGGTCGATTCAAAAAGCTTTTTGGCTTCGCGCCATGTTACTGGATTCATTTTCCAATTCGCGACAATAATGGTCTTCGACATGTCGCGATTGTATCATTATTCTTCAAGGGTGTTAAAAACAAGCGGGGCGTAAAAATCGCCCCGCTCCAGTCTATGACCATTTGGACCAGGTAGGGGGCTTTATGTTACCTTCCCTACTCGTGCGGGGCATGTCGTCCCGACCTACCCTCTCTTTTGGTTCTTGTGGAGAGGTGTGCCTTTTGTCTGCGATGGACAGGGTCGCGGACACTTCTGGTGGTGATTTTTCTTTTTTTCCTGTTCTTCCTCTTCTCGATCCCTTGGTTCCGTGCAACATGGCCATTTCCCCCATTTTTCAGAACTCGCGACTTGCGCGTTTGTACACTATATTCCTGTTTCACTGTTGAAGTCAAAGACTATACGGTATCATCGAGACAAGTATGGCGTTTTTTACAGGCAAAGGAGACAAGGGCACGACGAAGCTTTTTGATACGTGTTCGGGTACGCGCGTGGCGAAATCGTCTCATATTTTCGAATGTTTGGGACAGCTCGATGAGTTGAATACCATTGTGGGGTGGTGCAAGGCGGCTTGCCCTGATGATTTTTCTTTTCAAGCGTACGCGGGAAAAGACATACTCCACGATGTTCAAGATCATCTTTTCACACTACAAGCGGAGGTGGCGGGTGCGCCTAAATCGATTCCGCAGTCGAGCGTTGAGAGAATGAGCGCGCTCATCGGTGATATAGAAAAAGATTTACCGGAGATTAAATCATTTCTTGTGCCGGGTGGCACAGAATTTTCTTCCCGTCTTGATATTGCGCGTGCAATTTCGAGGCGAGCAGAACGCAAACTCGTAATACTGAACGAGTCGGGAGATCGTTTGATTTCCGAATCCAGCCTCGCGTACGCGAATCGGTTGTCTTCGCTCCTTTACGCGCTCACGCGCCTTTTCAATCATCATTCCGGCTCTGAAGAGAGTGCGCCGAAATATCGCGATCATTTATGAGACACCCGCGACTTCCTCAATTGCCCAAAAATGTCGAAGAACTGGCGTATTGGTACATGCGCTACATCTCTCCGCTCTCTCTTATAGCCGCACTTCTCTTAGATTATTTTGTTCTACTGCGCCGCGTCGATCTCTGGATTGGCAATCTGCTTCTCTTTTTCTATCTAGCGCTCGCGGCAGTATGCATCACCTTGATGAATGTGATCGAGGCTGGTCGTTTACGGCATCCGCGAATTCTTATGGTTACGCCGATCATCCCTGTTGTTGCGCAATTCGCGTTTGGCGGACTTTTTGCGGCATACCTATCGCTATATTCGAGGAGCGCCGCGGTGGAGATCAGCTGGATTTTTATAATTCTGATCGCGGCGCTTCTCATAGGCAATGAGCGGTTCGTGCGTTTGTATACGCGTTTCGTATTTCAGTTCAGTGTATTTTTCACTGTCTTGTTCTCGTTCTTCATTTTTTTCCTTCCGGTAATTTCCGGAAAAATAGGCCCATACATGTTTCTCGCGAGTGGAGCCGCGAGTCTGATTGTCGTTACGGGTTTCTACTATTTCCTGTTGTTTCTGGTGCCGGAGCGCGCGAGGGCCGAGAGTACGAAGCTGGCACGCTCAATCGCCATTATTTTTCTCACGTTTAACGTCCTTTACTTCAGCGGTGCAATCCCGCCTTTGCCGCTCGCTCTGAAAGATGCCGGCATATATCACGGCATCACGCGGATCGAAAACGAATATCGCCTTCTTGGAGAGCCGACAAAGCCGGGTCAGATATATTTGCGCTACAGCAGAATTTTTCATAGCGTGCCCGGGGAATCTGCATATGTATATACGGCCATATTCGCACCGATTGGTCTCAACACGACAATTTCCCACAAGTGGCAGAGATACGATGTTTTCACAGAAGAGTGGATAACGGAGGTAACGATCCCCTTTTACGTAGTTGGAGGACGCGATGGCGGCTATCGCGGTTATTCGATCAAATCGAATATCATTCCCGGCAAGTGGCGCGTGGATGTTGTGACGGAGTTCGGACAGCTAATCGGGCGAGTTTCATTCACGGCGGTTGAAACCAATGACTTTGTACCTGTAGAAGTCTTTATTCGATAACGCACTTTTTTCGTAACTACTCAGTTGTTCCCAGCCCGCCGTCTTTGCGAGCGGAGCGAAGCAATCCAGAATATGTTTACGGACTCTGGATCGCTTCGGCCAAAAGCCTCGCGAAGACGAATACTGGGAATAGCTGAATACTTACCTTTTTTCTCGCTTCGCAGAGGTAAATTTGTTATAACTTTAATGTTCGCATGGCGGCTATGGTGTAATGGTTAACACTGGAGCTTGTGGAGCTCTCGATTCGAGTTCAATTCTCGATAGCCGCCCAAGGTTATTTTTTGGTGCGTATATCATAGTGCTCAAGCGTGTACGGCTTTCTAAAAATAATTGTCCAAAAGAAGTTGAGCGCATAACGAAAGCCGGTGCCAAGGAGTCCTTCCTTCTGTAAGCGTCGTCCCGACGCATATATCGGGAAGCGCAGTGTCCACTTTACTTCTCCGACTTTCGAAATACGACGTGCGATATCCGTATCTTCGCCGTAGAATTCAATGGACGTATCGTATCCTCCGATTTTCGCGAGTGCCGTGCGACGGAGTACAAAGTTACCTCCCTGCAAAATCGCGCCCGCATGCAGAATGTGCTGGACAATGAAGTTGACGAGCGGATAAGTCGTGATGAATAAATTGGCGAGCGTTCGTTTTAAGAAGGGAAGATCATGGTATACAAATGGCCCGCTCAGAGCGACAAGGTTGGGATTTCGCTCAAATTCGGACATGACTGTCGCGAGCCATCCTTCAGGGATCACAGTGTCGGCATCAATGTTTGCAATCAAGTCGCCCGAGGAGGCTCGATATCCCGCTTGTCGCGCATGCGTGAGGCCTTTGTGCTGTTCGTTGACGACGCGTACCTCGCTGAACCCTCGCGCAATTTCCGCGGTGCGGTCGGTGGATGCATTGTTAACAACTATGATTTCCGCCTCGTATCTGCCATGCGCGATCTCTCGTTGCACCGATTCAAGGCATGCGCCTAGGATTCCTTCTTCGTTGTATGCCGGGATTATGAAACTAACCTTCATGCGGGCAGTATAACGCCTGCAGGCATGTGTGAGATAATCTTTACATGCAGGAATTCTTTTTTGGTGAGCGGGGCATCTACTATCGTGTCAGTGAGATTCGGAAGGATCGACCGACCTTGTTGCTGATTCACGGATTATCGGGGAGTTCCGCCGTGTGGTTGCCGTACGAAAAAAAACTCGAGGACTCGTACAACATTATATCGCTCGACCTGCGGGGTCATGGAAAGTCGAAACAGTGGTCGCAATATCACGAATACGATCTGCGTTTTTTTGCCGAAGATATACGCGCACTTTTAAAACATGTTGGTATAGAGCGATATTCTCTCGTCGCACATTCATTTGGGACATTGGTTGCGCTTGAATTATTGCGGGACGAGAGCGGGCCTGCCCGCGCAGGCGGGGCGCAAAACGCTCTCCTATTAAGCCCCAACTACGCAGTCCATCGAATGCTCCGCTCGCATATTACACATTGGCCTCTTGCAATTATCACTGCAATTTTTTCCAAACTTCCATCAATACACTGGCGGGGCGATCACGTTGATTATTCGAAATTTGGATACACGAGCGATTGGGATACAAGACGTCTATATGCGGATATTTGGAATACCGGCATCCGCACGTACTTACACTGTCTTTATCAAATCTATTCATTCACTCGCGACGAGGAATGGAAGCATATTTCTGTTCCCGTTACGATCATGCACGGCGCATTCGATTCGTTCATTCCCATTGCGCACGCGATTGAACTTGCGGGCGTGATCCCTCATGCGAAATTCCAAATGCTTGGCAATGGCAACCACATGCTCGTTCTCAATAATAAAGAAGAGGTTATTGATCAGATTCGGAAGCTAGTCACGTCTATCTAATCGGCGCCCATTCTTTGTCGCGGGCTTTGTCCGCGAAGACGACGTAGAGACCGTTTACTATCCACGAGTAATAAAAGCGAAGCACGCCGAGGCGATGCAGGCGGCGGCCGGAGTGATAAACGGTGAGTTTTGTGTCGAAATGCGTTCTGCCGATCTTGGAAACTCTTTTCAGAAAATCGCAATCTTCGCGGAAGATAAGGTCTTCACGGAAACCGCCGACCTGGTCGAACGCGCTTTTTCTCACGATGATGCACTTGCCACTGCCTGCGCCGTGGTGAAGCACGTTGTTGAAGACGAGATTAAATAAGTTGTCGAGTCCGTACACAAACCTGTCTCCCGTACGTTCGAGCTCGGGGCGGACTCGCTGAGGCGAAGCTAGAGCGACGAGGCCAGGGTCTTCTTCAAAGTGCTTCTGTGCGCGTGCGAAAAAAGAATTTGGATCGGGAATGTGTGAATCGGAGTCGATAAATACCAGTAACTCACCCCGCGAAGCTTGCACGCCCACATTTCGTGCACGTGAAATAACATGTGTTTGACCCTCATAAGTCAATACTCTTGTCGCGAACTTTCTGGCAATCTCGACTGTTTTGTCGGTCGAACCATCGTCGGAGACAATGATTTCGTGAGGGATTGTGAGTCCTGCAAACTGAAGGATTGTGCTCTCTATCAATTTTTCTTCGTCGCGAGTCGGAATGATTATCGAGATCATATTTTCTTGTGGATACTTCCGCGCAAATAGCGACTGAAGCCAAAAAGAGACGCAAGAACAAGCGCGACTAGTGCGAAGAGTAATATTTTTTCGAAGGTGTTCTCGATTTTTAGATATATGTGACCGAGGAAATATCCAATCGAGAGTAGGCCTGCCGTCCATAGAAATTGTCCCGCGATATTAAGCATCATGTATCTGCGAAAAGGCACTTTTGAGAGGCCGGCAGTAAATAGGATGACCATTGCAAATCCGAGTCCCGCAGTCAATTTTGATGTGAAGATGATTATGTCGTGATGTCTGTTGAAAAGAGCTGTCGCAGATGCGATGGAGTGTTCTGTTATGCCGAAGTAGCGTCCCATGCGTTTTACGAACGAATCGCCATAGCGCCGTCCGATCCAGTACCACAGTACATCTGATCCCAGTTCGCCCGCGGCAAGCGCAAGGCACGTTGGTATAAGCGCTATAACATCAAGACGAAGCAGAATTCCCGCGACGAGGCTGACAGCAGGTCCGAGCAACATTGCGGCGGGAGGGATGATGAAGTAGGTGTATTCGGCAATTAACGCCATTAGGAGTCCTGCTTCCATGTGAGCAGTATATCGCGTGCCATCCACTTCATACCAGTCTTGCGAGCTGTTAGGTTCAAAACCAACAAATAACTCAAAAGGCTCTCGAAAGAGAGCCTTTTTCGTGGGTCGGGAGCGGTTCGCAGAAGTGGTTCGCTCCCGAGACATGATCACGACAGTCGTGAAATCTTCGGCGGCGACAAATCCGTTGAAGCTGTCAGTACCAATCTTAGCGAGAGTCTTGTCGAGAGAATCCAGGGTGCAGTCTGTGATCGCGTCGGCATCCACGGCAAGGTCAAAGTTCGCCCGCGTCTCAAGCCCATTGTACGACTATGGGCGGTTGATCGACCAAGGGTTACGCGTGGTCCGTTTTGAAGTCCCTGCCGGCTATGGTTGGATGATGGATACGACGAACGTACTGCACGATGGTCGGCGGGCTCACCCTAGTCTGCCGAGTCGCTTTGTACTCATGGAAGCGGAGCTATCATGATAACTATGACAGAAGCAACAAGTATCACTTCATATCTGTCTTCACGTCCATATCCTGGGCGGGGGCTAGTTCTGAGCCGGTCACGCAACGGTGCCGTCACGGTCTCGATCTTCCTGACCGGTCGAAGCCATGCGTCCCAGGCTCGCAAGCTGGTACTCGTAGATAGTGCGCTTGAAGTCGTCTCGACGGACGGCGCATCTGACGATCCGCTATGGCATTATTCCGCCATTGTCGCTCGCGGATCGCGATTGGTAGCTGGCAACGGCCGCCAAGTTTCGGACATCGCGGCAAGCGAGAAAGGACCAGCCGCAGCCGATGGGGAGATCAGACGTCAAATATACGAGCCTGATCCTCCGATCTTCACCCCGCGACTTACTGCCGGCGAGAAAATTACAACCACGCTCGAAGGTGGTGCAAAGGAGACCGTGAACAAAGCAAGCGAAGGTGATTGGATTATGACCAATCCTGGCGGTGAGCAACACATCATTTCCGAGAAAAAATTCCTCGGGCGCTACGAAGTAACTGACGAATCTGGTGTGTACTCGGCGAAGGGCTACTGCCGCGCGATTCCGAATCCGTTCGGTAAACCAATCGAGATTATGGCTTCGTGGGGTTCGCCACAAACAGGCGATGAGCGATGCTTGATTGCCGATACCTGCGACGCGAGCGGGAAAGTAGACGGCGAACCGTATCTCATCGACGCTGACGCTTTCACCAAGACCTACAAACAAGTTGAGGCGCAGGAGTAAAAGACTTCTCAACAAAAGCACTTCAACAGATTCGTGTGGACAACAGCGCGAGAAGCTGTGTTCTTTTTGATTTATCTCAAAATTTTTCATATAATACATGTGTATTCGCTTTGCGAATACTGAATTGAATGCCGCCAAAGAAAAACTTGAAATTGTCAGTGTTGTGACTCCGTCGCCTTTCCGAATTTTCGCGGGGGGACTTCCTCGTCGCTCGCGGTGGCGAAATTCGTTCGACTAATTCAAGAATACTGCACCATGGAAAAAAGAAAATTCAAGAATCGTTTTTTGAGACACGTTGCCTCCTCTCCATTTGTATGGTCGCTAATCATTCCTGTAGTCATTTCTGATATTTTTCTTGAGATATATCATCGCATCTGTTTTCCTTTGTATGGGTTATCTTACGTTCGCCGATCTGAATACATTCGCATAATTGATCGCGCTAAGCTGCCGTACCTAACATGGTTTGAGAAGATCGGGTGTGCGTATTGTGGCTATGTAAACGGATGGTTGCATTACGCATCTGTGATTGCCAGTAAGACCGAGCATTACTGGTGTGCCATTGCACACCTAGAAGACCGCGGATACATTCCTTCCGAGCACGAGGAGTCCTTTGTGCGATATGGCGACGAAGCTGAATTGAAGAAGAGATACCGTATGCACGATTTGAAAAAGACCGCCGACAATGCAGATATGTCGCAGGCTTGATTTATGAACTACAAAGTTACTGGCGGGAAAAGGTTGGGCGGGGAAGTGACGACCAACATTTCCAAGAATGCCGCGGTTGCGCTTTTGTGCGCGTCGCTTTTGAACAAGGGCACGACGACACTCAAGAGGATGCCACGCATCGAAGAAGTGAATCGTCTGATCGAGGTGATCGAATCGATCGGAGTCAAAGTGGTATGGGAGGAGAACGGGGACATCAAGATCGTGCCACCGCAGAAGATCGACCTCTTCAAGATCAATCGCGCCTCGGCCGAGCGTACGCGATCCATCGCGATGTTTATCCCCGCGCTTGCGCATTTATTGGGTTCGTTTGAGTTGCCGACACCCGGCGGATGCGACCTGGGAAAGCGCAGTCTTGGTGCACATATTGATGCGCTTGCGCGTTTGGGTATCGATATCACCGCATCTGCCGACAAAAAGTCGTACCATATCGAAACAAGTGAACTGCATCCCGCCGAGATTGTCATGTACGAGGCGTCCGATACCGGTGTCGAAAATGTCCTCATGGCGGCGGCACTTATTCCCGGACAAACGACGATCAAATTCGCGAGTGCGAATTATATGGTGCAAGACCTGTGCGTCTTTCTGCAATCATGTGGCGTGCGAATCGAGGGCATCGGCACATCGACCTTGGTCGTGCACGGCGTCGCCGAAATCAATGCCGACATCACGGGATATCCGAGCGAGGATCCTATTGAATCGATGTTTTTCATTTCACTCGCGGTTACGACAGATTCCGAGCTCATTATAGAGCGTTGCCCCATAGACTTTCTTGAACTTGAGCTTCTTACGCTTGAGCACATGGGACTCGATTATCGTCGTGGGAAAGACTATATGGCGGAAAACGGCAGTGCGAGATTGTGCGACATTACCGTGCGCAGATCCAAATTGCATGCACCGCCGGAGAAGATCGCGCCTCGTCCGTATCCGGGCATCAACATCGACAACTTGCCTTTTTTCGTTCCTATCGCAACGCAGGCCAATGGAAAGACTCTGATACACGATTGGGTATATGAAGGCCGCGCGAAGCATTATATGGAAATGACGAAACTCGGCGCGAAGATGGAACTTATCGATACGCATCGTGTTGAGGTCGAGGGACCGACGAAACTGCATGCTGTCGACATCAAGGCTCCGCCCGCGCTCCGTCCGGCGACTATTATTTTGATAGGCATGCTGGCGGCAGAGGGCGAATCGATACTTCGCGATGTATATCCAATCAATCGTGGCTACGAAAATCTTCATGAGCGTCTCACCAAACTCGGCGCGAGCGTGGAGGCGGTAGAATAATTTTATGGATGCGATTCCGTTCAATCTAAAGAAAGAGGCACTCGGAAGATTGCGTGACACTGTTGTTGCTACTCGCTCTGCAGAAGTTGACGAATACGGTGCGATGCAGTGGGACGAATACAAGACCGATCCGAACGAGTACTTCTTTGCTGGAAATCGAGAGTGGAAGCCGCAGATCATGGATTTTTTTGATTCTCTACATCGTTCTGGTGACAAGATCGTATATCTCGATATCTGTGGCACTGCAGACGGAGAAAAGATAGGCGCAGATGTAAGTTACGGATTTTCGCTGCAGACTCCTGCGAATGTTGCGACAAGACCGGACAAGATACTCATCGAAGGCGATGTCTTTTCGCGTAAGGATTTCAATCGTTTGATAGAAACAATATTGAAATCAGGAGATCTGCCAGCATTCATAACGTTCGAGCCGTACGCCGGGATCGGGGATCAGGTGAGCGTGTCCGGACCGCATGTTACAGGCGATGCAACGGTTGAGCTTGAGCGGGCAAAGACACGCCTTGCGTACGACAGGTTGGCCAACAATCTAAGAAAAATTATCGAGATGCTCCGGCCGGGTGGCTTTCTCCTAGTAGGAGAATTCTTCAGGGACTCTCAATATCTTGAAGATCTCGCTCCTCGCATCCCAGCCATGTTGCGCGCAATCGCGGAAGAGAACGGTTGTTCGTTCGAGGAATCCAACCTAGATCGCTATCTTATAAGGAAAACGTCTGACACTAAAACTCTACTTCATGAATAATTGTACTTGTAGCGTTGTGTCGTAAGAAATATTGAAATGAAACCAACACTCGTTATATTCGCATCCGGCACCGCTACAGGCGGTGGATCGGGGTTTGAGAATTTGGTTGCCGCTGCCAAAGCTGGCGTGTTGGATGCAGAAATCATAGCTGTGGTTTCAAATCACGATCACGGCGGTGTGCGCGAGCGAGCCGAAAGGCTCGGTGTTCCATTTATCTACTTTGCAGGTCCATATGACGCAGAGCATTACCAGAAAATTGTTACTGATACAGGGGCGGAGTGGATCGCGCTCTCAGGATGGTTGAAATTCGTTAAAGGTTTAGATCCGAGCCGGACGTTCAATATTCACCCTGCTCTTCTATCGCAGCTCGCTGGGAGATTCGGAGGCGAAGGTATGTGGGGTCACCGGGTGCATGAAGCAGTCAAGACGGCACTAGATGCGGGAGAGATCACTGAATCAGGCCTAACGATGCACTTCGTCACGGATGAGTATGATCGCGGTCCGGTTTTTTTCGAGCATCACGTGTCGCTTCAAAAAAGTATGTCATCCGAAGACATCGCAAAAGCAGTCAATAAAGCCGAACATGATTGGCAGTCTCGAATCACGAATTTGGTTGTGCATGGCGAGATTCGCTGGAATGGTATAAGACCGGACACGCTTGTCGTTCCAGACGGCTATTCGTATTTGCCGCTACGTTGAGCGTACTTAAGCTTTCTTTAGTGCGATATGAATATTTGAGAGCGACTGTTTTATGTGGTCAAACCCGTCGTGGTTTCGATCATGCGAATGTTTTCTCCAAAGAGGCATAAGCGCATCGATTTTGTGAAGCATCTGTTTTAACGCTGACGCATGATTTCCAGCCGATAAATAATCTATGTTTGCTTCGCGCATTATTACAAGCATATTATTAAGACGTTCCATCGTGCGTTGAACGGCTTCCAGTAACAGTATTTCGCGGCCTGGATCGATAATATATAGATCGCTGGTAATGTCATAAAAATCAGGAATCTCCTGCAGTAAACTCGTAATGTGTTGATATCCGATAACAAGCCGTTCCCATTCGGTATCTGAGACGCGTCCGGATTGATGAATGATTTCCGTAACATGGTCGAAATCGTTGCGGGCAAGATAAAAATCTTCTCGTATATTGCGGAACAATAATTCGAAAGATAGTTCGTGAATTTCATGCAAAGCTTTGTCTTGGCGATTTGATACAAGCTTGGCGACAAAGAGAGCGAAGAGAAACAATTCAATAATGCTTTGCAGTGCCGCGAAAATTCTTGAGTATCCAAGAGGGACGATGTCTCCATAACCGGTATTTGTGGCGGTGATTACGCTGTAATAAAGGCTATTGAAAAATCTGTGAACAACAGACGCATCGTTTATTCCAACCGGACCGTTTCCAGGGAAATAACTGAGTGTCGTGTAGATTAAGGCAAAGAATATTAAGCTTCCTCCCCAAATACTTAGAATAACCTTATGTGGCAACGCATTGATGCGATCAACCAGTTTGTGCATCAGATTATGATTAATCATTTGTCCATACTATCACGAGAGGCATATATATTATTTTGTCATTCTGCGTTTGAGAAAAGTCACTATGAGTTCATTTGAAAATACGCCAATTCATGCGCATAATCTACTAATGGGCGCGTGGTGGAACGGTATACACGTACGCTTCAGAAGCGTATTCCGAAAGGATTGAGAGTTCAAATCTCTCCGCGCCCACAGGTTGCGATTCTATACAGCCATGCTCGAATCTATTTTACCAACTCATGATGTTGCGCGCTCCGCGCGCGCTGTACCTTTGTATTTCGCATCACGATTCGATCTCGTGTCCGCCTCCGCCCCGCCGAACACTCCTCCATCATTTTGAATCTCGCTGGGGGAATGCATTTCTAGTGGATGGGCGGCGGGGGCGGATAGATTTTTGACTACGATAAGCTCGCCAATTCCGGTCCCAAAAAATGATTTATCGCCTCGGCAACTTCGCGTACATGGGGTTCATCTGTAGAAATGTCAATCGCAAACAAATCCGGAAAGAAAGTTGATAGGTTTTCGACTTTTTGCCTCGCGTTCCCTCCTTGTCTATATAGCGTTTTAACTTTCCAATGGAGAGAGGCGATCTGTGTTTCGTCACGGGTACGCAGTAGTTCAGGCGTAATGTTAGGAAATTGCCTTTTGTTCATCTCCAATAAATGATATAGAATAAATTTCTTACTATCCGAAGTGTCGAACTCTCCTTTCAGCTGATTGCGCATTTCTTTGACTTTATCGTCGCCAAGATAAAATTCCATGATTGCTGCGGATGAGTACTTTGTCTTTTCTAAATCTTGTATGGCCGTTCCAACGGCGCGGGCCAATGTTTCGACTGGCTCGTCCGTGCCAGGCGTAGCTCCAGTGATTTTTTTCAACGTTTGCTCGAAAACTTCACTTTTCTTCAGTATGTCGCGCATGCTGAAAAAACGGCTTGTCGTTTGATCAGAATCCGGATCATTCGTTGTACCCAAGGCTCGAATTTCAAAAATATCAACCCCTTGCTCATGCATTGCTCGTAGGTCTGCGACAGAAAACTGGAGAAGGTTGGAGTAGTATTCTTGTCTATCCGCGACGCTCATTTCTTTTAAGCAACCCGGCCAGAACTCCCTGCCCTCTGGGCAGGGATGAATGGTCGA
>CAYHIZ010000003.1:0-25452 GCA_964356695.1 uncultured Candidatus Saccharibacteria bacterium
TTTGTTAAAAGACTATTTGGCTAGGGATGGGTTTTTAATGAGACACGCATGGTATCATACTTCTAATGCACAGGTTGGGCGCAGACATGATGAAATAAACTAATAAATAGTATATAATCCCATCATGGCAAAAAGACCAGACCTGGATATTAGAAGAAGGAAGACTCGTTCTAAAAAGACGAAGAAGCGTCTTGAGGCGAAGCGCGTCATGCTCGAGAAAAAGGGCTACAAGTGGTAACGTATCCTACATGTTGGTAGACGAAGTTACGATGAAGTTGCACGCAGGCAATGGCGGACGTGGCGCTGTTGCGTTCAATAAAGTTAAGTTGATGCAAGGTCCTACCGGTGGCGATGGCGGACGCGGGGCCTCCATTTATTTAGAAGGCGTAACCGACATCAATGCACTGACACCGTTTGCGAGCCGAAAAGAAATAGAGGCAAAAGATGGCGGAGATGGACGCGGTCAGTTTATAGACGGCAAAAACGGCGCGGATTTAGTTCTTAAAGTCCCGACGGGTACGCGCGTCGTCAATGTGGAGACCGGGTATGTACAGGAGATTGTTAATGCACACGATCGTATATTGGTTGCGGGCGGTGGCAGTGGCGGGCGCGGCAATTTCAAATTTCGTTCTTCAACCAACACATCCCCGCGCGAGTTTGAAGAGGGGACGGCGGGCGACACAATTACCTATCGTCTCGAATTGCGATTGATAGCCGACGTCGGGTTTGTGGGTCTGCCCAACGCGGGCAAGTCGAGTCTCTTGAACGAATTAACATCTGCGGGGGCGAGAGTGGGTAATTATGCTTTCACGACTCTAGAGCCTAATTTGGGCGCGTATTATGGACTCATCATCGCGGACATTCCGGGATTGATAGAAGGAGCTTCGGAAGGCAAGGGACTTGGCGTAAAATTTCTCAAGCACATTGAGCGCACAGGGACGCTTTTTCATCTTGTATCGGCCGATTCCGAGACGCCGATGCGCGATTACGAAACCGTTAGGAACGAGCTCAAGAAATACAATCCCGCGCTTTGCGAAAAAAAGGAGCACGTATTTCTCTCCAAATGCGATGCCATTTTGCCTGAAGACTTGCAAAAAAAGATCTTATCATTCAAGAAAAAGAAAATAATTGCGATACCGATATCGATTCTCGATGAGAATACGCTCGGCGAGGTTAAAAAAATACTCAATGACATAAAGGACGCAGATGGCATAGTCTGATTGGCTCGATTGTACTCGATATAGACATCTTATAAACAACTTTGTATAGTCGCGCTAGCTCTTTGATCTATACAAAAAAGGGCTACCGTGGCCGGACGAATCCGGTGAGAAATGAGGAGTAGGAATCAATGACGAACACTAGCAAGGTCGCGCTGATCATCGGCGCGAGTCGCGGTCTTGGGAAGGCCACGGCCGAGGCCCTCGCTCGCGAGGGCTGGAAAGTCGCCATCGCTGCGAAATCGATGGACGAGGCAAATCCTAAGTTACCTCAACAGTTCCGCACCACGTTGCGTGACGTGGCGTGGGAAATCAAAACGATTGGCGGCAGTGTGTTCGCCATCGAAGCCGACATCATCGCGCATTGCTCGCCCGGGAAGCCACTTGGCAATATGCGCGATCAGATAGACAACGTGTTCACGCAAACGAAGGAACATTTCGGACAAGTGGACGCGGTCGTGTATTGTCCAGGTGCGCTGATCACGAGGCCCACATGGATGTTGAAGCCCGAGGAGCTTTGGCTCATGACGAGGATCAATCTGATCGCTCCGGGTCTCATGATGGAAGCGGCGGTTCGGCACATGCCCGAAGGCGGAGGTATCGTATTCATCGCGCCTCGGTTACATTTGGAAGCAGTGCCAGGTGCCGGCGCGTATCTAGCGACGAAATCGGCTCAGGTGACTTTTGCCGAGGAACTGAACAAATTGCAAAAGCGTCTCATAGCCGGAGCGATTTGGTCGGAACATATCCTCTACACGGCAGCAACGGAAGCCTTCGTTACCGAGGTCAAGCGCCATCCGGTGGTTACGGCCGATGCGGTAGCCACGTGGCTCACGCTCAGTCCCGAGCAAATTCGCTCGCACACCGTCGATTGGAGCGACGAGGAGCTGCTGTTGACTTATGGCGGCCTCACGCATGAGGATCTGAGCAAATACGATGTTGTATCCGGCTCGAACCCACCACCTCTTTCCGGGGAGATGGTCCGGAATGGTGTGGCAGTCGCCGCCCCATACTTCATCCGGCGGTAATCCCGTCGCGAGAAGAAAAACGAAAGCTCGACCGCGCACTATTCGCGGCCGGGTTTTTTCTTTGTTTGGATATTCAGCAGTCGCATCCCACGCAAAAAAATTCGCCGCCCGAGCACAAGGCAGGGGCGACGGGGTTGCATTGCGCGACACGGTTGACGATCAAGCGACCGTTTTCACCCTATCTTTCGACCACACCCTCATTTGGAAAGATGTCGTGTAGACGAGGCTACCTGCCTCGTCTTTTATTTCTACGAATGTCTCGTAGACGTGGTCCGTATTGAATATGAATGTACTGCACATGTCAGGTTTGGCGACTGCCGTGACCATGCCGCGCGCCCACTTGTGATATGTGCCCGCGCCGTGGCCGACGACCGCAATCTTCATGTGGTCGGGCACATAAGCGAAGAACGCGGCGTTGGCGGCGACTTCCGCGAGCCCGGCGAGCGCAATCGCATGACCGGTGCCGAATGGATTCTTCTTCCACCAGCGTATTCTCATTCTCGCTTCGCAATAGTCCGGAATCATCTCCTCGACGCGAGCGAAAATGAAAAGGTTGAATGGCGACATGAAGCAGATAAGCCACGCGAAGATGAGCTTGCCGTGTGGGCGCGAACACAGTTCCCGCCACGCTTCGCTGATTGCTTCACTTCTCTTCCCCGCACGCAGGGATGAGAAGAACCTTATGAGAATCCTGATCATGAGTGCACCTTTTCTGGTTTGAACTACCCGCAACACATAATCATAGTTGAGTTGCTACGTCAAACCTTGACCTCGCGAGTGAACTGACCTATGGTGTCTGCGGGAAAGCGGGCGCCCACATAATGCACATAGTCCGCACAATAGGAGACTATTATGGCCGAGGAAGACGAAGACACTGGTGCTCCAAGAATAACCATCGATCACAAACTCACCGAGGAGGATGTGATCGAGAAACTCACCAACATGCCGGGCGTGAGCGGTGTGTGGGAAGAAGATCGGCGTCTCTGCAGATTCTCCGTCAATGTATTCAAACCACCTGTCACGGGGACATTAGTTGTCACCGCGCTCAAGGTCGAGGTTTGGTTCAACTCAGACGGGAAGCCGCTCTCGCAGACGATCGTCGGCTTTATCGAAAACGGCATGCGTTACACTATCGCTTCCCCGAAGCTGGTCTGACCGTCGGCTTCTTCGAGTGATCTCATTTCTTCGCGGCGCGCCTATACCAATGGCGCGCCGTATCTTTTTGCAGGTCGCACTCGACAAAGTGCTGTGTACTTGATAGCGTTTCTTGCATATGGCTATTAAAGGAATCAAAATCGTAAAATTCGGCGGTACTTCGATGGGGTCTGTCGAAGCGATTCAGCGGGTAATCTCGATTGTTCGCAGGCCGCCCTCCTCCGCACTAGGCTTCGGACGGGCAAAGCAGAAAGACGCGCGTATCGCCGCCGTCGTCGTCTCTGCGATGAGCGGCGTTACGGATCAGCTGATCAAGATTGCGACACTCGCATCAAAAAAAGATCTTTCATACGAAAAACTTCTTGCCAATCTGGAGGCGCGGCATATGGATATCGTCGATAAACTTATAAGTTTGCGGAATCGAGCGAAGGCTCGCGTCGAGATAGAGAGAATGTTTCTGTATCTCAGAGAGGCAATGCAGGGTATTAGGCTAATGCGCGATCTTTCTTCGCAGACGCTGGACTACATAATGAGCTATGGCGAGCGATTTTCCGCGCACATATTCACGGAAGCAATGAACGATCAAGGGGTTCCCGCCGAATATCTAAACGCGCGAAAGATAATCGTAACGGACGGCAATTTCGGTGCGGCGAGCGTTGATTTCAAATCCACGAATCAGGCTATACAAAAATATTTCCGCGCGCACAAAAAGCTTCAGATTGTCACCGGATTCATCGGCGCGACTACCGACAAAAAAACCACAACGCTAGACCGCGGAGGAAGCGATTATAGCGCCGCGATTATCGGCGCGGCGCTCGGCGCGCGAGCGATAGAAATATGGACAGATGTTTCCGGCATCTATACCGCCGATCCGCATCTCGTTAAAGAGGCCAGAGTAGTGCCGGAACTCGCTTTTGAAGAGGCAGGGGAACTGGCATATTTTGGTGCTAAAGTTCTTCACCCGAAAACAATACTTCCGGCGATGCGGGAGAAAATACCCGTTCGGGTTCTGAATACTTTTATGCCGGACGACAAAGGAACAACGATAGTTTCCAGCTTTGCAGAGCGGCGGGTGAAAAGCCACACGGTAGAAGCGCTCACCTTCAAACGGCCCGTCATCGTAATACATTTGCAATCGCCCGAATTTTTCGACGACAATGGTTTGATGTCGAGAATATTCGAGATATTCGACAGCCATTCCATAAGCGTTGATATTGTCGCCACATCCGTCGCCGGCGTTACGCTTACTATAGACGACGATAGACAATTGAATGAGGTTGTGCGAAAACTCAAGAAATTGGGCTCTGTGAGCGTAGAGGGTGGAAAAGCAATAGTCTGCGCGGTTGGTGGCAGTGTGAATCTGGCGGGCGTCGCGGGCCGCATGTTCACCGCT
This sequence comes from uncultured Candidatus Saccharibacteria bacterium, assembly GCA_964356695.1. Lineage (GTDB taxonomy): Bacteria > Patescibacteriota > Minisyncoccia > Phycocordibacterales > UBA2100 > UBA10103. Next base: position 4,794 of record CAYHIZ010000003.1, read on the forward strand.
CTCGGACTGCATGGCATTCCGGTGGAACTCATATCGCAGGCGGCGGGAGGAGTCTCGATAACTTTTGTTGTGAAAGAAAGCGATGCCAAAAAAGCCTTAGAAACGCTTCACAAAGAGTATATTGAGAGTGTATAATTTTACCTATGCAAATTTTGCTATGCTAGCGATATGATGCAGGTCGAATCAATGTCTTCGTCGCGGACACCACACGGACACAGTGAGGGCGGTGACGAAAAGATAATCTCTGCCACACCGATTATCGATCCGGTCAATTTACCACGTAGCCCTCGGGGAATAATTTTCCCTGAGGGTGTTTCTCCGGAGAAAGCGACACGCGCGAAGCTCATCACGTCGCCATCCGCAGAGGAAATAGCGACCCACGCACATGCCGAATCTCCGGATGTGAATTGGGAAAATTTCTTCGGTATGACGAAAGAGGGAATCGCGTACCACCTTGCGCACGACATGCGTAAAATCAGCGATGTCTTTTCCCGTACGTGCGATATTCCGCAGATAGACGCGATCGTGCAGGCGGCCAAAGGTCTTGATTTTAGGGATGTCGCATTCGCGTTTCGCGATACGGCGCATCTCGATCACACTTATCATCTGTTGTCTCGTTTCTTGGATACATACGGAAATCTCTGTGACGAGCGGTTTTATCAGTATGTCTTTTTCTTGGTGAAGCTTGGGCATTACGGCGACGACGATGTAGGCATCGTAGCATCCGACGAGTTTGTCGAATACGCGGCACGGTCGCTCGCGACCGTGCCGCGCGAATCCAAGAAATTCTGGCATGCCTATGATACATCGAATCTGCTCGCCGACCGCTTTTCGCAAGCGCATGCGCGCGAGTTGGTGCACACGCTTTCAAGTGCTTCGCTTCTCTCCGGAGATCTCGCGCAGACACTCTTCGATCGCTTTCCGCGTCTCAAGGAAACAATCATGCCGGATTCTGCCGATTACAAAAATCTCCCGTGGCAGGAGATCGATGCCAATCGCGCGACGCTCGCCTTGCGCGCCCGCAACGAAGTCGAGACCCTGTGCCCGCTCGATACGCATCTTGGTATCGAGATCGAAATGAAACTCTCAGGTGATCGGAATGAACAGGAGCTTAGTCCGAACGCGCCGATACGTCGCGCGATTGAGGCGAGCGGATTGGCGATTATGGGCGTAGACGACTATTTAGACGACTATGTCGCCGAATTGCGTACGCAAGACGGCGGATTCTCGCTTGATGCCGCATCCGCGGCGGATCTTCGCCGCATCGCGCGCACGCTTGCGGGGAGCCCGACCCTGGCGGCGTTTTCCTCGACGCATATCAGCACTGATCGTCGCTTTCTCAATGATCCAATTGCGCTCATGGCGTTTCGGAAATTTCTTCTTGATCGCATGGAAACGAAAGGCGTGCCGCTTTCATTTTCGGAAGGCGGAAGGAATGTCCTCGATGTGTCCGGGTATATCGACCAGATGATGATCGTGGCGGCGTTTTGCGACGTATCGCGTTCGGTGCGCTCGCAACTGACCTTGCTCGATACCCTCTCGCCGTCGGGCAAGATTGCGCTCCTCGCCATGGACCAGAATCTTCTCGCATCCCTCTATATCGAGCTTGCGTGCGCAACAGACAAGCGTTTCGTTATCCCTGCGATTCTGCGCGCAGCGCGCCGTGGGATCCTACCGCGTTTGCGCACCGACCTAATAATCGAAGATATGTCGTTTGCCGAAATTCGGCCGTTTCTCGAAGACGAAACGGTCAATAAGGAAATTCGCACGAACGCGGCGAGATCCATGCGGGAGACCCCTTTGGCCGAGCTGAAAGATTTTTTGATGAAGGATGGGCGAAACCTTACCATACGAGGAGCGCTCGTCTCGCGCGTTTCCTCTATATCATTTCACGAGTTCAGAGATATGCTGGATGCGCGCGAATACAGCGTACCGATGTTGTGGTGTTTATCGCGAAGGGTGCGGGAGACGCCATTTGTCGAGGTCCAATCGTTTTTGAAAGACTCTCGTTATGAAAATTTTATACTGAAAGACATCGCATCGCGTGTAATCCCAGTTTCTTTTAAAGAATTGGAACTGTTTTTGCGTGACGACACCATAGATAGAGATGTGCGCGCCGCCGCAGCCTCAAGATTACAGGAAACGCCACTCCATATCCTGTTGCCGTTTTTGATAGATCAGAAGTTACCGACATTGATACGACGGCGTGTTGCTTCGCGGATCACCCCTCTATCGTTTACTATGCTAAAACCAACTTTCGAGGATCCTACTTTATCGGAGGAAGTACGCACAGGTCTTGCCGGTGCTCTAACCGAGACGCCGTATGCCGAACTTGAGAGTTTTATACATTCCAATTCCACGCAAAGCATCGCTATTCGCAAGGCTGTGGTTGATCGAATGGCACAACTCCGGCAAGAACGCGAAGAGCGCACAATGCACGCGTCGCGCGGTGTATAATTTAGAACTCATAGTGGATTTTGAACACTCGATTATGAAAAAATGCAAAAATATAGCCTCGTTTCGTCGCTACGCCGGCCAAAACTCTGCTACGGGCCTGCAGACAGCCGCTCGCCGTGCCTCTGGCACGTCGTCGCGGCCGTCTTTGGTCCTCGCGACGAGTTTCGACCGTCTCGCTGGCGATCAAAATCCACTATGAGTTCTTTACCTATGCAAAAGAAAATTCCAGTCGGAATCTTGGGTGCGACCGGCATGGTCGGGCAAAAATACATACAACTTCTTCTAAACCACCCATGGTTCGAGGTCGCGTACCTCGCCGCCTCGCCGCAGTCCGCTGAGAAAGAATATAAAGATGCGTTGAAAAACGGCTGGCTGGTCGGCGGGGATATTCCGGCCGAGATCGCAAATCTTGTCGTGGGAGATGTCGGTAAAATTCAGGAAGCGGCGAAAAAATGCGCGTTTGTTTTTTCCGCGTTCGAAATGCCGGAAAAAGATTTAATTCGAAAACACGAAGAAGATTATGCGGCGGCCGGCATTCCTGTTTTCTCAAATGCTTCGGCGCATCGATCTGACTCCGATGTGCCTATGTTGATTGCCGAAATAAATCCGCATCATCTGGAGATTATTCCAGCTCAACAAAAAAAGCGCGGGTGGGAAAAAGGATTTATTGTCGTCAAGCCCAATTGCTCGCTTCAGAGTTATCTCACGCCGATTTACGCGCTCATTGTGGCGGGATACAAAATAGAGAAACTCATTATCACAACCATGCAGGCGGTATCCGGCGCGGGCTATCCGGGGACTGCAAGCTGGGACGTCATAGACAATGTAGTGCCATTTATTTCCGGAGAGGAGGAGAAAACGGAACAGGAGCCGCTAAAAATACTCGGTAGCATAGAGAATGGCGAGTTTGCTCCGTACAAAGACTTAACGATTTCCGCGCATTGCAATCGCGTATCGCTCTCCGACGGACATCTTGCATGCGTGAATGTCCTCTTTGGCAAAAAGAAGCCGATGTGCGAAGAAATTCTTAATATATGGAAAAGATTCCGCGGCGAACCGCAGGATCTCGATCTTCCCTTTGCGCCGAAACAGCCAATTCATTACCGCGAAGAGCCGAATCGTCCGCAACCGAAAAAAGATCGCGACACTGACAAGGGGATGGCTGTTACAGTCGGACGCCTGCGGGAAGACAATGTGTTTGATTTTAAATTCGTTTCTCTCTCGCACAACACAGTCCGCGGTGCCGCGGGCGGAGGCATCCTGAACGCCGAACTTGCATATAAAAAAGGGTATCTCACAGGAGGAGCGGGGCGATATGATTAAAAAAGCAGTGTTGGGCGGAGGGTGTTTTTGGGGACTGCAGGATTTGATACGGACACAGCCGGGGGTGATCAATACGCGCGTGGGTTACGCCGGCGGTAGCAAACTGCATCCAACGTATCAAAATCACACGGGTCATGCAGAAGCAGTCGAGATCGAATACGATTCGGAACAGACGTCATTTAAAAAATTGCTCGACTTTTTCTTTCAGATACACAATCCAACGACCTTAAATCAACAAGGTAATGACCGCGGTACTTCGTATCGCTCGGTGATCTTTTATAAAGACGAGGAAGAAAGGCAAGGAGCGATTGATTTTATCGACATCGTCAATCAATCAGAGCGGTGGCGTGATCCTGTTGTAACGTCAATCGAACCATTGATCGAATTTTACGAAGCGGAAGAGTACCACCAGGATTATCTTCAGAAAAATCCCGGCGGCTACACATGCCATGCCATTTACTTCGATAGTTATATGAAATAAATCTTCCAGTCCGTATGTGTCAAACCAAAAAAGTCGAAAAATTGCCGTAGCCCTTACTATGTGTGGCGATGCGGTGATGAGTCATCATGACGAAACACACTCTGTGCGCTACTATGCCCGTATGACTGAAAAGAGAATGCCTGAAAGCGAGGAGGAGTGGGGGCGCATGCTCACGCCTGATCAATATGCGGTCTTGCGGCAGAAGGGGACGGAGGTGCCTTTCACCGGCGAGTACGTGCACGAGAAGGCCGACGGCACCTACGCCTGCGCCGCCTGCGGTAATCCGCTCTTCGTATCGGACGCGAAATTCGATTCCGGCACGGGCTGGCCATCATTCGATCAGGCATTGCCCGGTGCAGTCGAGACGCACCACGATGCAAGTCACGGAATGAATCGAACTGAGATCACCTGCGCGCGCTGCGGCAGTCACCTCGGCCATGTCTTCGACGACGGCCCTACTGGTCCGATGGGTCCCTCGAATAGGCTCGGGACAGGCAAGCGCTACTGCATCAATTCGGTGTGCCTGGATTTGGAGGAGAAATGAAAGGCATGACTGCATTCGCCGACAAGGTTCGCAGCGTAGTCGCGCAGATACCGAAAGGAAAGACGGTGACCTATGCCGAAGTAGCGTGCCGCGCAGGCAACCCCAGCGTGGCGCGTGCTGTGGGTGTTGTCGATGCTTTCAGAAGCTAAATCGTTTTTCGGCTCCGGAGTCGTAGACTACCGAAAGGTGCTTGATCGCTCCTATGTATATCGTTTTTTGCGTGAGTACATAGAGGATGCGATAGTCGCCGACGCGGAGAGACCGTACTCCTTTGAGGGAATAACGCAGTGGTTTACCGAACGAAATCGGATCTTTCGCGAGGCGCTCTCGTATGGCTTGTTCGATCTCGATTAGCCACCCTCGATCGATACGCGAGAGATCCTCGGATGTTACTTTCGGGTGGTAGGAGATTTTCCAAGATGCTTTTTCCATACAGCGTCATGTGATATCCACCGGATGTTTTTTGAAACAAATCGCTCATCTGCGATCTTCGATAAGACACGGTCTTCTTCCAGCTCGAGTGCAGTGTCGATGAGTGCGGAGGCTAGTGTCGCGGCGGGCACATGGCGTTTGCGCGCCAACACTGGCACGAGATGTCGTGCCGCCGTCGACAAGCTCACCTGTATGCGCTGTTTTGTTGCGGTTGCCATAACGAATTAAATGTACCAAATTTGTACCATCTATGCAATGCGATGCTCCTATAGACAGGTCGCTGGCAATATGTGAAAGTGGATTACTATGAAGGAATCTTACGATCCGTCTGAAAAACGATTTCAGATTTCCGATGATAAAATCTCTCGAGATCGTTTGAGTGCCGTTGTAAAAACGTACGACGAACTCAAGGAATACCTGCCCGGGATTCCAATAGGATTCTCGCTGTTCGGCTCGCTCTCAAAAGGCAGGAGGCTTCAGGTATCCGATGTTGACAAAGTTTACAAACCGAGATTCGGACCGAAATTCGGAAACGAACAGATCCCCGACATAGATCTAATCTGCTATTATGACGCCGACGCGATGATAACACAGCACTCGAATTTAATGCTCAACAATGCGGATTACGCCACAACATATCGGAAGGAAATGATGTTGAAACGTGAAGAGTCTGATAGTGGCGTGCCAGATACATATTCAAAATACATTGAATGGTTGAACTCTAGTACACTGGAAACAATTTTGAATAGTTTTATTGTGCAAACAATAACGAAACGAAATGATGGCATGTTCGCACCGGTACATCTCTTTATAAGTCCGGTACGCATGGAGGGTGCTGATTCCATCATGGATATTGTAATGAATCGCGGAGACTCGATGAAAATATCCGGCCCGTTCCATCTTGATGTCGGTGGAGGACTCAAGCCTTATCGTCAAGCATTCCTAGAACAGCTTTCCAAAATGGAGCCGGAGAAAGCCGAGCGTGCTTGGAAGCGTGTCAACTGGTGCGTTCGTTTTCACGAACGCAAGGGCGTCGTGCCTGCTTTTGCAAAGAAACAATTTCCTGCAACTTTTAAGGAAGCAGTCGCATACTACGGTCTTCCGAAAGAAGATCGGCGGTAGTGTCTGATGTGAATGACCTCGATTTCTTTTTTAGTGAGTCTGTGATAAACGAGATAGGAATAGTTGATTACAGAAATTACACGGATATCTTCTATGTCGGTATTGCGCGCGATTCCTGGAAATTGTGCCAGCAGGTCGACCGTATATTCGATAGCTAGACGGACGTGCTCGGCGCCACTTGCGCTGCGAGGCAGGAGATATTCTTGGATATCTCGCAGATCCTGCAGCGCCTGCGGAGTAAAGCGCAAATTCATGTCCACTGACGGCGCAATATTTTTTTGATTGAGGCATTCGATACAAATTTTCGTTGTTTTGCTTGATTAAGACCTTGGAGAACAGCTGTTCGATGCTCTTGCGGTATACGATGAGTGCTCGCACTTTCGGCAATGTGTTCGAGCACACGTGCGGCGTATTCCTGCCGACTTACAGAAAGCCCTTTGACTTTTTCAACAGCTGTTTTTAGTGCATTAACCACCGCGCTACTATAGCATATTTCATATGCGCGAGGATAAGGAGTATAATCACCCCCATGGTAGATTCAGAAAAAAATATGCCGACGATATTTGTGGCGTTTGGAGCTACGGGGGATTTAATGCAGAGGAAAGTGATACCCTCCATTTTTCATTTATATAAGCTCGGGGAATTGCCGAAAATGTTTCGAGTCATTGGTTTTTCTAGGCGCGATTGGGGCGATATCGAGTTCCAAGCGTTTATCAAAGAGGTGATCGAAAAACATCAAGGATCGGACGTCTCCAAGGAAGCACTCGATCCTTTTTTGAAACTTTTTCGTTTTCAACGCGGTGATTTCGAAGAATCACAAACCTACGTTGAACTTAAGAAAACATTTGACGCATGCGACCAAGAGTGGGGAACGTGTTCCAACAAACTATTTTATTTTTCGGTTGCCCCTGATCGTTACGAGATGATCTTGCAAGATATCGCCAAACACAAACTTGCCAAAGTTTGTGCGCCGGGAGAAGGATGGACTCACGTTATTGTAGAGAAACCATTTGGACTTGATTCAAAAACCGCAAAGAAGATCGACGCATTGTTAGGAAAGCTTTTTCAAGAAAATCAAATATATCGTATTGATCACTATCTTGCGAAAGAAATGATGCAAAACATTCTTGCTTTTCGTTTTTCCAACAATCTGTTCGAACTCGCATGGGGAAACGAGTTGATTGAGAGTATACGAATACGGCTTATTGAAGAAATCGGCGTTGAGGAGCGCGGAGAGTTTTACGATTCCGTGGGAGCCTTGCGCGACGTAGGTCAAAATCATCTTCTTCAGATGCTTGCTTTCGTAACGATGGATGCGCCGATGAGCTTTGACGCGGAATCGATTCAAAAGAGGCGGGCCGATATACTTCAGACTCTCAATATTATCTCCCCTAAGGAGGCAAAGACGGCTACGTTTCGCGCACAGCATGAAGGTTATTTAGACGTAAAAGGCGTAGCCTCCGGCTCGCATACAGAAACCTATTTCAAAATTCACGGGGAACTCACGCATCCTAAGTGGCGAGATGTCCCAATCATTCTTGAAAGCGGAAAACGTATGGGTCAAGCTCTCAAAGAGATATTGATTACTTTCAAGCATCCGATGCCGTGTCTTTGTCCTTCCGATCGACCTCATCATAAGAACGAGATCATCATAAGAATGGAGCCGCGCGAGGAAATTCTAATCGAGTTTTGGTCGAAGAGTCTCGGATTTTCGTTCGCGACTGAACAGAAAATGTTTCACTATATGCTTCGCGAAGCGATCACACACGTGCCTTATGTGGAAGAATACGCGAAGTTGCTTCTCGATTGTATTCACGGCGACCAAACTCTATTTATTTCTACGGCAGAGATACACGCGATGTGGCGTTTTACAGATCCGATACTTGAAGCATGGAAAAAGAATCTTGTTCCGCTCCATTCATATAAACCAAACTCAGTGGAAATATCAAATGTATCTAAGTCGGTCGAGGTTTCCGTGCCAGATGGAAAAGAGATCAAAAAAGAAATTGGCATTGTGGGATTGGGGAAAATGGGCGGGGGCATTGCTCGACGTCTCGTGGAAAAGGGGTGGACTGTACACGGTCTGGATCCTGACAAAAAGACTGTTGAGGAACTTGAAAAGATCGGTATGCACTCCGCATCATCGCGTGAAGGGCTTGTACAGGCACTTTGTAAGTCTCGCGTTGTGTGGCTTATGGTTCCGCACGCGGTTGTTGACGATACGCTTTTTGGAAAGGACGGCATTATTGGGCAACTTTCAAAAGGAGACGTTGTGATTGATGGTGGCAATTCTTACTTCAATGATTCTATGATACGCGCGAAAAAACTTGGCGCTCGAGGCATTTCTTATATTGATGTCGGATTTTCCGGCGGCCCTGGTGGAGCGCGCGATGGAGGATGCTTGATGATTGGTGGCGATGAAAGGTCATTTAAAAAACTCGAGCCACTTTTTGCCGATTTGGCGCGAAAAGACGGATACCGATTTTTCAAAGGAGCGGGCGCCGGGCATTTCGTGAAAATGGTCCACAACGGAATCGAATACGGGATGATGCAGGCGATTGCAGAAGGCTTCGCGCTGATGAAAAAATCGAAATACAAACTCGATCTCACTGCTGTTGCCGAAATTTACAATAATGGCTCTGTCATAGAGTCGCGATTGGTGGGGTGGCTCAAAGATGCTTTTAAATTGCGCGGGGAAGATCTTTCAGATGTTTCCGGTAAAGTTGCCCATACTGGTGAGGGAGAGTGGACAGTCAAAACAGCAAAAAAAATGCAGATCGAAGCAAAGATCATTGAGGGTGCTTTGAAATTCCGCATCGCTTCGGCAAAAAAGCCGAATTACACCGGTAAAGTAGTCTCGGCCTTGCGTGAACAGTTTGGCGGGCACAAGGTGAAAAAATAGGCTAGAATACGTGAATGTTGACAGAGCCCATTAGGGAACTTGTCGAGAGAGTGCAATCTGCCGATGATGCAGAGCGTGTTGCCGCGCCGAGCGAACAGATGATCGAGCTAAGCTCCATAATGGCCAAGGCCGCGTCTTTCTACGAAAAACTACGCTACCTCGTGGATTATCGCGAGGAACATACGATACGCCGTGCGGCTCTCGAGAGAATACTGAAGCGGCGCGTGTTTCTCGAGCATAAGGCAGAGAGCGGTTTGGTTCTGCTTCAAGAGCTTGTCGATGGAAAATATATAATTAAAGAACAGGCCACTGAGAAAACGGCACTAGACATAGACGCGATTGTTCAGAAGTTTTTGGGACTTACTCGTCTTTCAGGCGCGAACGAAGGTGTAGGTAGGCGTCTGATCAGTTTTGCGGCAACGGAAATCGACGAACGCATCTCTCCCGTCGAATATACGATAGATCACGAGAGCGTCGAGGCGCTTTACAAAACTCTTCGCGGATCTGTGAGCGCGCATGGCTACTCGGAGCAGAAAGTTAACGAACAACTATATTGCGCTTCTTGGAGGTCGTTGCTTGGTGTTGACGATGATCGACTGGCATACGCACTTTGGCTACTCTATGTGCCCGAGTGGCGCGCGGAATCAATGAATTTGGAAGCCGTCGCGACAAAACTCCCAACTGTAATAACGAATATTCGCGGAGCTCTTGCCGGTTCGTTACAGTGGCAACTTGTAACTAAGATAAAAAACGAGAGCATATATTTTCGCATAATTCATCAGGCACTCGAACAGAGCCGCGGCGGCGCTGTGCGTATTTTGGAAAATCCCGGCGAGCTCGATCGTTTTACCCGGAAATTTCTCGAAGAAATATATGAACGCGAGAACAAACGCATACAATCGAGCGGGGTACGCGCCGTGGCTTATCTATTTGTTACCAAAATGGCAATCGCACTCGTTGCGGAGCTTCCGTATGAGCTTTTTATTCTCGGTGGCATACACTATTTACCGCTTACCATCAATATTGTTTTTCACCCGCTCTTGCTCTTCGGGCTTACGCGTAGGGTCGGTTCACTCGACACGAAAAACACCGAGGCGATAATCGCAGGAATGCACGGTGTTATTTACGAAGGAAAAGTCCGTACGATTCGCATCCGTGACGGGCTTTCCCGAATAACTCTTGCATTTACACTCGCGTATTTATTTTTATTTTTCATCGTATTCGGAAGTTTGATCGGAGTGTTGAAGCTTTTCGCTTTCAATCCCGTGTCGATCACACTTTTCGTATTTTTCTTGACTCTTGTATCGTATTTTGCTTTTCGAATTCGTTATCGAGCTCGAAGGTGGAAGGTCGTACGCGAACGAGGAATGCTCTCTATAATCATTGGGGTTTTGGCCGTGCCGATCGTGCGGGCGGGCGGATGGCTTTCTCGGACTTTTTCTTCGATAAACGTGTTCGTGCTCATTCTAGATTTCATCATCGAAACCCCCCTTAAGCGTCTTTTGAATTTTTCGAACCAATTTTTTCTTTATTTAAAAGACAAAGGAGAGGAAATAAGATAGAATACAACTCATGCAAAATAATCCATGGGAGCGGGCGCGGGCGCAACTCAAGAACACGGCAAAATTAATATCGTTAGATTCTCTGCTTGAAGCGCGATTGGGGTCTCCAGACAGGGTTGTCGAGATTTCTATTCCGATTTTGCTGGACGACGGCAGTGTAAAGGTATTTACAGGTTTTCGTGTTCAACACAATAACATTCGAGGGCCATATAAAGGAGGATTGAGATATCATCCGCAGGTTGAAATGGACGAAGTGAAGGCGCTAGCTTTTTGGATGACAATGAAGAATGCCGTCGTTGACATTCCGTTTGGCGGAGGAAAAGGCGGGATAACCTTCGATCCAAAAAACTTCTCGGAAGGCGAGATCGAGCGGATTACGCGCGAATTTGCGAGAAAACTTACCCCCATTATCGGCCCCAATCTCGATGTACCGGCACCCGACGTCAATACGAGCCCTAAGGTCATGGCGTGGATCCGCGACGAATATTCAAAGATCGTCGGCATGGATTCGCCCGCGGTCGTCACGGGAAAGCCGATAGAGATCGGAGGATCCGAAGGCAGAACAGAAGCTACAGGTTTGGGCGGATTCTACACGCTTATGGAGCTTTTGAATTTAAACAATCGCGGACACAAAGATATGACGGTTGCAATTCAGGGTTTTGGGAATGTCGGAAGCTTTCTTGCCGGGTATCTCAAGGAAGAAGGATTTAAGATCGTTGCATTATCGGATTCAAAGGGCGGTATCTATGCACCCGAAGGAATCGATGTTGTAGCAGCCGAAGCATATAAAAAGGCAGATGGGAGCCTGTCGGGATTTGTAGGAAAAGACATTTCTTCTGACGAGGTTCTCACGCTTCCGGTCGACATCGTTGTACCTGCCGCACTCGAAAATGCGATTACCGAAAAGAATGCACTCGATATAAAGGCATCGATTGTTCTCGAGCTTGCAAACGGCCCGACGACGATCGAGGCGGATGAAATTTTGCGCGCAAAGGGGGTAACAGTTATTCCGGATATTCTTGCGAACGCCGGAGGTGTGGCGGTTTCATATTTCGAGTGGTATCAAAACACTCACGATGAAAAATGGAAAAAAGAAGATGTATTCAAGAAGCTCAAAGAAAAAATGGATTCGGCTGTGCACGCCGTGTACGATGCGCACAAGGCATACGGAGTCTCTCTCCGCGAAGCGGCATACATTGTCGCTCTGAAGCGTATCGCGACCGCGGCCGTTTGATAAACGCATGAATAAAGGGTAAGGTAACAAGGTGGACAGATTCATCCAGGAAATCACGAAAACAGCAGGTAGTGCTGTGCTGAAAAAATTTGGCAAAGTCGGAGTAAAATATATGAAATCCGACGCGCTTTGGGATTGCATCACCGAGACCGATCTAATTTCCGATCGAATCATAGTTTCCGCTATAAAAAAGCATTATCCGACGCATGGGATTATTTCGGAGGAAAGCGGCTCGCACAATCCGGATTCTGATTACATGTGGGTCATCGATCCTATAGACGGCACGTTTAATTTTTCGCGGGGAACTCCGCAATTCGGAGTCATGGTGTGTCTCGCATATCGCAGAAACATAGTGCTTGCCGCGATTGATCTTCCCGCCACTAAAGAATTCTTTTTCGCGAAGAAAGGGAAGGGAGCATTTTTAAACGGAAAACGCATTCGTTGTTCGTCGCAAGGGTCTTTGCACAACAGTTTCGGGGCTGGATCATCAGGTATTAAAACTAGAACGACGCATTTTTTGCAAAATCTTATCGATGCCGGAAAGACGGAAGAAATTAATTTCGGCTCCATGGCATCGATGGCTGTCAATGCGTGCTATGTGGCGTGCGGAAGGCGTGATTGGCTGGTCGCGCTCGCGGGGGCTTTGCACGATTTTGCCCCCGTTTATCTAATTCTCAAAGAAGCAGGATGCAAGGTTACCGATATGAAAGGAAAGCCGTGGAAATTCGGCCAACTCGAAATGGTCGCCACGAATTCTAGCCTTCACAAACAGCTATTGAAACTGACGAAGGATGTATGACAGACAAGACGTTGCACGATTATTTATGATACTCTGTTGAAGGTATTTATTTTTTAAAATTTTGAAATATGTTCGATATTGAAAATAAGATTGCAAAACGGGTAAAGAGAGTAGGCGTGTCTGCAATACGTAGAATGATGGCGTCGGGGAGTCTTGTGCCAGGCGCCATTTCCTTGGGGCAGGGGATTCCTGATTCAAAGACTCCGCAATATATTCGCGAGGGTGTCATAGATCTTCTTCGCGAGGGCGATGCCATACACAAATATTCACCGGGACCCGGTCTTCCGGATTTACGGACTCTGATAGCAGATATGATTTCGAAGAAAGGAAATTTTGCAGTCGATCCTGACAAACACTTATGCATTACCACGGGTGCAATTGAGGCTATCGCAATCGCTATCTGTTCAATAGTGGAGGAGGGAGATGAAGTTCTTATTTTTGATCCTGGATATCCGCCGTACATAGAACACGTTGCGTTCGCCGGAGGAAAACATATCTTTGTTCCGTTGCAAAAAGACAATCACTGGAAGGTCGACGTAGAAAAATTGCGCGGAGCAATAACACCAAAGACCAAAGTGCTTATAGTATGCAATCCGTCGAATCCGACTGGCGTAGTTATGCAAAAGGATGACCTGGATGCAATAGTGAAACTTGCCGAAGAATACAACTTTTTTATTTTAGCCGATCTTACTTACGATTTTTTGGTTTACGAGGGTGGTCCTCCGCACTCGTTGCTCTCGTATCCCGGTATCCGCGATAGGCTCATTGTTTGTTACAGCTTCTCGAAGGAATTTTCAATGACGGGTTGGCGTGCGGGCTATCTATATGCACCGGAGAAGGTAATGGAACAGGCTCTCAAGGTGCACGATGAATTTGTGCTTTGTGCCCCAACTATTTCGCAATATGCCGCACTTGTCGCTTTGACCAAAAAACCCAACGCGGATCCGGACGGTCTGCACGCAGAACTTGCCGAAAAGCGCGAGCTTGTATGCAATAGACTCGACGCTCTCTCCGATTTATTTTCATACACTAAACCGCAAGGAGCATATTATATTCTTGCACGCTATAAGAAGCCCGACATAGATTCGTGGGATTTCGCGATGAAGCTTTTGAACGAAGCAAAAGTTGTCGTGATTCCCGGCATCGCTTTCGGTGAGCAGGGTGAGCGGCACGTGCGTTTTTCTTACGGAGCTTCGAAAGACAAATTGAACGAAGCTTTCGATCGGATTGATAAATGGGCGAAGACGCTCTGAAGTTTTGCTACAAGTTGATTGACTAATCTACTTGTTGTTGAGATATTACAGGAAGCCAATAGTGGCTCTGGCTCTTATGTTCTGAGGGAGGGACAAATGGAAATCGGTCTCGTGAAAATAATCGTGCTCGTATGCGTTACGTTCAACGGCGTGTCGCTTGATTGCCGTAGCGGGTATACGCACGCTCAATTTTCGATGATCAACGTACAAGCCCAATACTGCGAACAGACTGCTCGCAGTATTGCCCGAAGCTACGCGCAAGGTCTTGGTCCTATGTGGCAGTGGTCACGTGGTAGATGTGTCTACGACTGAGAAGGCGCGTATGGGGTAAATGGCCAGTTCCATAAAAGGTCTCGCGGACAAAAGTGTTCGCGAGACTTAATACTATATGCTAGCATGCTGTCTCAACCCCTAGCGCGAGCGAGGGGATGTGACTATTGTAATATGGACGACCCCGTACAAATTTTTACATCAGGATTCAAAGGCGATTTAATTACTATATCGAAGCATCCTATTTTTTAAATATGCAAGATTCTGCAAAAAATCTAGACGGGGCAGGCAAAATAATAATTAAGGGCGCGCGTACGCATAATCTGAAAAATGTGAGCGTGGAAATACCGCGCAATAAGATGGTTGTATTTACCGGACTTTCGGGAAGCGGAAAATCATCTCTTGCTTTCGACACTATCTTTGCCGAAGGTCAGCGCAAATACGTGGAATCGCTCAGCGCATATGCACGGCAATTTCTGCGTCAGATGCAAAAACCGGACGTGGACGAGATATCGGGACTCTCGCCCGCGATATCCATAGACCAAAAGAGTCGTTCCAACAACCCCAGATCAACAGTAGCGACCATAACCGAGATATACGATTACTTGCGCGTTCTTTACGCACGCATAGGGCATCCGCATTGTTCCATCTGCGGACGCGAAGTACGCAAGTCTTCAAACGAAGAAATTTTGGAGACTGTACTCGGCATTGTAGAGAAAGCAAGAGAGGCGAAGACTGCCGATAAAAAATTACTCAAGAACGTTACTGACGCCAAGATTCGCATCAGCTCGCCTGTCGTCGTTGGTCGCAAAGGCGAATATTATCAGCTTCTGTACGACATGCTCAATAAGGGTTTTGAAAAAGCCGTCATCGATGGGGAAGTGAAATCTTTGCGCGAGCGAATCGATCTCAAGAAACATTTTAAACATGACATAGACATAGTAGTGGATGAGATATTTGTTTCGGAGTTTACTGATGACGCGAAGGCGGCGCGCGAAAGGGCGAGCGAAGCGATAGAGCGCGCCCTTCATGAATCCGAAGGATTAGTGCGCATCACAGATGCGACAGGCGAATCACATATCGTTTCCGCAAAATTTATGTGTCCATACGACGGGTTCTCGTTTCCCGAGATAGAGCCACGGCTTTTTTCTTTCAATTCACCCTACGGCGCTTGTCCCGAATGCAAAGGACTTGGCAGTAAGTATTTTTTTGGCGACGAACCATGCGATGTGTGTAAGGGGACTCGCCTTCGTCCGGAGGCGTTGAATGTGTTCTTGGGCTCCCCACATGTCCAAAGTACGGAGGGCAAGGCGGATGGAATGGACATCGTAAAACTATCATCGCTCTCTATTGCAGAGGCGCGTACATTTTTTGACAGCCTTAAATTATCAAAGAAAGAACAAGAGATTTCGCGCGTCATGATCAAAGAGATCACATCGCGTTTAGACTTTATGCAAAACGTCGGCATCGAGTATCTCACTCTCGATCGCAAGGCAAATACTCTCTCGGGTGGTGAATCGCAACGCATACGTCTCGCATCACAACTGGGAAGTGGTTTGGTGGGAGCTTTGTATGTGCTCGATGAGCCTACCATAGGCTTGCATCAGCGCGATAACGACAAGCTGATAGAAACTCTGAAGCGCCTGCGGGATTTAGGGAATACGGTTATTGTGGTTGAACACGACGAAGACACAATATTTGCTTCCGACTACATCGTAGACATTGGACCGGGTGCCGGCGTACATGGGGGAGAAATTGTCGTATCGGGATGGCTCGAAGAATTATTGACGGCAAAGACCAATAAATCAAATTCTCGCACGCTTGGCTTTTTGCGCGATGAAGCTTGGATCGAGATTCCGGAGAAACGCCGTACGGGAGACAGGGGGAAAATAAAGATTCGCGGCGCCTCGAAGTTCAATTTAAAAAAAGTAAACGTTGATGTTCCTCTCACAAAATTAGTTTGCATCACCGGAGTTTCCGGTTCTGGAAAGTCCACTTTTCTTTACGAGATATTGCATCGCAACTTACAGGCGCGATTCGACAAACGATATCGCAGCGCGAAAACACATAACGCTACCGAATTTTCAGGCACAGAATATTTAGGACGTTCTATTCTAATCGATCAGTCGCCCATCGGTCGCACGCCACGCTCGAATCCGGCGACATACACGGGGGCGTGGACGCATATCCGCGACATGTTTGCCATGAATGAGGAATCAAGGGCGCGAGGCTGGGGTCCGGGGAGATTTTCGTTTAACGTCAAGGGCGGTCGCTGTGAAGCGTGTCAGGGCAACGGCTTGATCGCGGTCGAGATGCACTTCTTGCCGACTGTTTACGTTACTTGTGATATATGCAACGGCAAGAGATTTATGAAAGAGACTCTTGAAGTGAAATACAAAAGAAAAAGTATCCACGATGTGCTTTCCATGACGGTAGAGAAGGCGCACACTTTTTTTGAAGATATCCCAGCGATTTCTGATCGCATGCAAAGCCTGCTCGATGTGGGTCTTGGATATTTGGAAATGGGACAAAGCGCGACGACGCTCTCCGGCGGCGAGGCACAGCGCGTGAAGATAGCTTCTGAACTTTACCGTCCGTTCATCACCAAGAGCATCTATCTTTTGGACGAGCCGACGGTGGGCTTGCACTATGATGACGTGCAAAAATTGATCGACATTTTGCAAAAGCTCGTCGAGAAGGGCAACACGGTCGTCGTGATCGAACACAATCTCGATCTCTTGAAATGCGCCGACTGGATTATCGACATGGGGCCGGAAGGCGGAGCGGGCGGTGGGACTATCGTAGCCGCAGGAACGCCCGAAGAAGTATCAAAAAACCCCGATTCACATACGGGGTATTATCTGAAGAGGGTTCTCAAAAAAGCGAAGCCGCGGCAGTGAGTACAATTACCCTCCGCCGCGACTCAACACCGTCTCAACAGTTGGAAAAATAGTCCAATAGGTAGAGGAACGCAACGTAGCTCATGACAAAGCTCGCGAATATCAAGACCCTGAATACGGTAAGCCAGCGTTGCACTGCCACAGGCTTTCCCAATATCTGCTTCCAAGATTCCATCGCAGTGGGCCACGCATCCACAATCCACAAGGCTGCGCCGATGGGAAGCATTATCGCTCCCCATGAGAACGGCCAAAAGACGATTTGCTCATTACAGACATTGATCAAATGTCCGTAAATAATGAAAATGAAACCACCGATTGTGCATGCCCGAGATGCACAATACAGCAAAGTTCGTAGAGGTCTCATGGCGATTCTCCTTTTCTGTTTCGCCTACAATGAATGTACACTCATTACTTTCTCTCCGCAAGCGCCGTGACGAACGCCTCGGCGAGCTGGCGATTAGTGATGAGCGGAATGTTCATATCGACGGCGGTGCGGCGGATCGTCTTGCCGTCGGTATTTTCTTTCTCGTAGGCATGCGTCGGGATGTTGATGATGAGATCGAGAGTACCGCCTCCGAGCAGATCAGACACGTTTGGTTTTTTGTCGGTGTTTAGTTTATATACTTTTTCACACGGCACGTTATTGTTTTTGAGAAAATCGGCAGTGTGTTCGGTGGCGTACAAAACAAAACCCTGATCAGCAAGCATTCGCATCGACGGCAAAAGCTTGATCTTATTTTCCTCCTTACCGAGCGAGACGAGAATATTTTTCTTGGGCAATCGAAATCCTGCCGCCTGCATCGAATCGAGAAGCGCCTCGCCATACGAATTTCCGATGCACGCCACCTCGCCGGTCGACGCCATCTCAACGCCCGAGCGCGGATCAGCTCCCTTGATGCGAGCGTATGAGAATTGTGGCGATTTGACCCCGACCTGATCGAGATCGACGGTCTGATAATTACCCGAGACATCTTCGCCCATCTGCGCGCGCGTTGCGATGTCGATGAAATTATAGCCGGTGACTTTTGAGACGAAGGGGAATGATCGCGATGCGCGGACGTTGCACTCAATGACCATCAAATGGTTGTCTTTGGCGATAAATTGCATGTTGAAAGGCCCTGTGATGTTGAGTGCATGAATGATTTGCTTGGTGATGTGCTTAGCGCGGCGGATTGTCTCGAGGTAGGTGCGTTGCGGGGGCAAGACGACGGTCGCATCACCCGAATGGAGCCCTGCATTTTCGACGTGTTCGGAGATTGCGTAGATAACGAGCTCTCCCTTTTGCGCAACGCCGTCGATCTCGATCTCACGCGCGTTTTCGATGAATTTTGATACGACAACAGGGTGATCGGTGGAAACGTCTGCCGCTTGTTTGAGGAATTTTTCGAGCGATTCTCGATCAATAGCGACATTCATCGCGGCACCTGACAGCACATACGAAGGCCGCACGAGAACGGGATAGCCCATCTTTTCCGCCACCTTGATTGCCTGCGAGGGGGTAGCGACCTCCACCCACGCGGGTTGATCGATGGCGAGCGTATCCAAAAGTTTGGAGAACAGATGGCGATCTTCGGCGCGGTTGATGTCGTTCGGGCTGGTACCCAAGATTGGCACTTTGCTCTCTAAGAGTTTCAGTGCGAGATTGTTGGGGATTTGTCCGCCTGTCGATATCACAACTCCTTTAGGATTTTCAAACTCGACGATATCGAGTACGCGCTCCAGCGAGATCTCTTCGAAATAGAGCCGATCCGACATATCATAATCGGTTGAAACCGTCTCAGGATTTGAGTTGATCATGATGGTACTGACTTCTTTTGTCTTGAGCGTGCTGAGCGCTTGCACGCACGACCAGTCAAACTCCACCGATGAGCCGATGCAGTATGGCCCGCTGCCCAAGACCGCGATGGGCGCACAATCAGCGCCTGGCTTCGTTGTCTCGTCGTCATGACGCTCATCGTACTCTCCGGTACGCTTCGCGTCCCGACTCCTCGCCGCCTCGCCATGCATCTGATTCTGCGCCCATCGTTCTCGAACAGAAGGTTCGATGTCATTCTCCGTGCCGTGATAGGTGAGATAGAGGTAATTCGTCTGCGCGGGGAATTCGCCCGCGAGCGTGTCGATTTGTTTGATGACAGGCGTGATCTTGTGTTTTTTGCGCAGAGCACGCACCTCTTTCTCGGTCGTCTTCTTCACGATGGCAATCTGCGCATCGGAGAAGCCGAGACGTTTGGCATTTCGCAAAAGAATGGGAGAGAGGATTTTTTTCTTCAGATCTTTTTCAAACGTGATAATGCGATGCAATTTGTGTAAGAACCATGGATCTATCCTGGACCATTCATGGATTTTCTCCACCGGCACATCTTTTTTGATGGCCTCGGCAATCGCAAATATGCGTCGCGTCGTCGCATGTTTTATTTCTCGTTCGTAATCACTGACCTCAAATGCGCCATTTTTTTGCGCCGTTAGTCCGTATGCTCCGATATTAAGCATACGAATCGCTTTTTGCAAAACCTCCTCAAATGATCTGCCAATTGCCATCACTTCGCCCACGCTTTTCATCTCGGTGCCGATATATTCTGTTGCATTCTCAAACTTGGCGAGATCCCAGCGTGGCATTTTGAGCACAATGTAATCAAGCGCTGGCTCAAAGCAGGCTGTCGTGTTGGTCACGGAATTTTTCAATTCAGCAAGCGTGTATCCGAGCGATATCTTTGCAGCGACGGAGGCGAGCGGATAGCCTGTAGCCTTTGAGGCGAGCGCCGAGGATCTCGAAAGACGCGCGTTCACTTCTATGACACGATATTCGTTCGAATGCGGATCGAGTGCGTATTGGATGTTGCACTCGCCGACGATACCGAGATGGCGGATCGTCTTGATCGCAATTTCGCGAAGCATGTGATACTCGGTGTTTGATAGTGTCTGCGATGGGGCAACTACGATGCTTTCGCCAGTATGAATTCCCATAGGATCAAGATTTTCCATGTTGCACACCGTGATGCAGTTGTCGTTCGCATCGCGAACGACCTCATACTCAATCTCTTTCCAACCACTCAAACATTCTTCGATGAGTACCTGTGGCGTATTAGCAAATGCCTCTTTCAACATCGCCCCCAGTTCATGGCTATTTTGTACGACACCGGAGCACTGACCGCCGAGTGCAAATCCCGAACGAATCATCACGGGGAAGCCGATCTGCTCAGCCGCCTTCATCCCACCCTCTACATTCCGCACGGCGATGCTGTGCGCCGTTTTGATGCCGATCTCTGTGAGCCGCTTCACGAAGCGGTTACGATCTTCCGTGTCGCGTATTGTCTCAACGGGAGTGCCGAGTACGCGCACGCCGTATTTTTTCAAGATGCCCTTCTCGTCGAGCGCGAGCC
>CAYHIZ010000004.1:0-23732 GCA_964356695.1 uncultured Candidatus Saccharibacteria bacterium
CAGCCGAGGTGTTTTATCAAAAGACGGGTGTTGCGTTATTTTCTTGAATGTAGCCATGATGCGTTTGTGGGAGTCAAGTAAAAGAAGCAAAAGAACGATTAGTAAATGCAAACCCCAAGCGAAAACGTGTTTCGCTTGTGGCCCATATGGTCAGAGAAATCCCGATTCCTTATACGTCCAACACCAAGCAGATGAACCACGCGAGGAAAAATGCTGCTGGCAAGAGGAGAAACCATGATCCTCCGATAAACAGCCATCCCACATAGATGCCCATGGTGAGTAGACACGATCCCCCAGCAAGAAATGATACGCGCGGAAATTTCATTTCCGCGAGAATCATTGTTACCACGCTCATGACCACTGCCAAGTCGGGTATTAAGTTCATTACGGGTAGCATTTACATCTCCCAAGACGGTTGTTCTTAAGTGACGCAACGTCACTAAGATCGAGGGACTTTGAACCCTGAATCTTAAATGCGGACGCTTTATTTCAAGCATTTCCGCACCTAAGACGATCTACCCGGTATTGAGCAGATCGAGAAAAGCCTAGTCATAGGCACTTCTCGACCCGCTCAATGCATTTCCATTCAAAAAAGTGCTTACTTGCTGCTTCCGCGAATCGTCCGCATTTAGGGGTAGGGATACACTTTTAAGTCCGAAAGGACGCTAACATATTAGTCAGACTTTGTCAAATTTTCGCCCAGGTATCGTGATGATGCCTCCGCCGATACAAGTATCTGCTTGATAAATAACGAGCGATTGCCCGGGAGAAAATATATGGTGTTCTTTGGTTCGCACTGATATTGTGCCGCGCTCGTCTTGTATTGTCGCTTTTATTGGTGTTTCGCGGTAACGAGCCTGTATTTTCGCTTCTAATGGCAATGTAGGAGTAGTGCCGATCCAATGGATATTTTCCAAATAAGCTTTTCTTTGCCCGGCGTCGGAACGATTTTTCGACACTGTAATGGTATTGTGTTTTACGTCCACAGAAACCACATGATGTATACCAGTTGAATTACTTTCGTGAACGGTAAAACCGTGTCTCTGCCCTATGGTGTACAAAACAGCCCCCTGATGTTCTCCTATCGTCTTGCCGCTCATGTCGACGACCGTTCCAGATTTTATTGGAATGAAGCGCGCAAGAAAATCCCGCATCGAGACATCGCCCACAAAGCATAATCCTTGGCTATCCGGTTTTTCTGCGTTTGGAAGATGGAATTTTTTTGCGAAAGAACGTACCTCCGTTTTCGTCAGGTCTCCGATCGGAAACATTGTTCGCGACAATTCCTCCTGCCCGAGCCGATAAAGGAAGTATGATTGATCTTTATTTGGATCCTTCCCGCGTTTTAATGTCAGAGCATTGCCCTCACGTTCTATACGGGCATAGTGGCCCGTTGCAATATGGTCAGCGCCTTCTCCAACCGCCCATTTTAAAAAATGACCGAATTTTATCGAAGTATTGCAAAGCACATCCGGATTCGGCGTAATGCCACGCGCATAATCACGCACCATTTCTTCGACGACTTCTCGCTTGTATTCATCTGAAAAATCAATCTCTCGAAACGGTATGGAGAGCGAGGTCGCGACGCGCATGGCATCAAGCCGATCCTCGCGCCACGAACATTCTATGAATTCCGGCTGCCATATCTTGATAAAACACCCGACGACATTGTATCCCTGTTTCTTCAGGAGTGCGGCCGATACAGCGCTATCGACGCCGCCAGAGAGCCCTACGAAAATGGTTCGACCAGACTCACCACAAGCCTTTTGCATGAAAAGAGCATACACTATTTCGTCGCTCTATATCAGTCTATATACTTTCTCTTGTTTTCCAGATGTTCCTTGTATGTCTTGGCATAATACGTCACGTTGTTCCTGTCGGCCAAATAAAAGAAGTAATTATGTTTCGCGGGCGTTACTGCCGCGAGAAGCGAGTCCATGGATGGAGAACCGATTGCGCCGGGAGGAAGGCCTTTATTTACGTATGTATTGTATGGATCGTCACTTTTCAGATCTTTGACAGTGAGCGCAAATGTACCTTTTCCAAGCGTGTATAGAAAAGCGGCATCGACTTGAAGACGCATGCCTATATCGAGACGATTCCACAAAACGCCCGCGATCTTTCGTCGATCATTCATTATTCGTGCCTCTCTCTCTAAAAGCGAAGCCATGATTACGACATCCTTGAGAGGTCTGCCAAACGCGATAATCTCTTGCGATATGAGTCTGATGTGTTCATCAAAATTTTGCCGGAGCGTCGTAAGCACCAGCTCATCCGTCGCATTTGGCAGAAAAAAATATGTGTCGGGAAAAAGAAATCCCTCATAAGGTTGCGCTTCCGAAAGAAAACGAGCCTTGTCGAAACGCTGAAGATGGTTTCCAAATACAGTGGCCATTTCTTTGGTTGTCGTTCCCTCAACTATGCGAATGCGCGTTGGTTCGAGTCCGTAATGCCCTAGCGCAACCACGTTCGCGACAGTGAACACGCTCTCCGGCTGTCTAAAAATGTAGTCACCCGCATGCACGTCTCTTTCGTGTCCAGATACGCGCATGACAAGCGTAAATGCAAACGCAGACTGCACGACGCCCATTTCTACAAATGAATCCGCAACTTCCGAAAGTGTGGCGCCTGCGGGTATTGTGACAAGAGTATTTATCGGAAAATCATCCGGCGCTTGAATAAGTGTGATATATGCAATTGCTGTTATCACACCCCCGAAAATGAGTGTAAGAATAGTACGGCGATTCGTGTGCAGTTGCCATTCCCCTGCCATTTTGGCAAGCAAACTATTTCCCGTCTCAAAAAGACGTTCGAACAATTTTTGTAATGAGGGCGAACTCATAGTGACTTTTGATCGCCAGTGAGCCGCACAAAATTCGTCGCGAGGGTCAAAGACGACCGCGACGGCGTGCCATAGGCACGACAAGCGATCGGATGCAGACCCGTAGCAGAATTTTGTGCGGCGCAACGGCGAAACGAGGTGCTGTTTTTAGTTTTTTTCATATCCGAGTGGTCAAAAGTCACTATGGGTTCGCCACTTATTTTGGGAGATTGTGGGGTGGCTCGGCTTTCTTTGCGGGAATTCTTTCCAAACCCGGAGATTTAATACCGGAAGATAGAGGATGCCAAAGCGTTGCAAGAGCTTCGGTGGACATAAGATTATCCGGAAGTACATACGGCGGATAAAAATGCGCTCGCCTGCGATAACAATCGAAAAAACGCCGCGCCGTCAAATTCCATCGCATGTTCCACAAGTCTTGATACGGATAATCGAATGGAGTGTGCCATCGGCGCGGACGCAACTGGTTGGCATGCATTGGATCGCCAAACGGAGCCCATATCCAGCGCATATTGTTCCATCCTCGCGAAATGAAATTAGCGGGATCGGAAATAAAGACTCCGCGTACACCCACATGGTATGGGTGCTTGCTCAAATTGCGCCCCATAGCTTTGACCAGCTCGGTGATGTGAAAAAGCTGGACACGCGCGGATTGCTTCCATGCTGTTTCCGGATCATTGCGATCGCCGGTCACCTCTTTACGTATCTCATCGATCTCTTCTTGTATTAGACCTGTATATCTGCTCTCTGTTTCCCAAAAATGACCCCCATGTTTGGGTCGTTGCGTCCCACCCAAACTGCTCATTGTAATAACAATCTGAAGCCAGATTTGTTCTTTGGGCCCTAAAGCGCTCAATCTTTCAACTACCTGTGCCAAAGGATCGACCACATATTCTTCTTCGGTCTCTTTTTCCAATTCGAACTCAATGTAGGTTTTTAACGGATACGCGTCGTTGCGTGGCTCCAAACGATGATCGGTTGCAAAAACCATATCTTTGGACGGATCATACGAATATTTAGAAGCGTAATCCTCTACTTCTTCGATCTCGACCTCTGGATATTGCGCATAAATCGCCGATTCGACGACGGGCCTCCATTCTTTCCAGATCCAAATATAGAAATGCACGTTGCCACCAAAAGAAGCTATTTCGAAAGAAAAAATCGGATACACTTGACCAAGCCATTTGCGCTGAAAGAAAGTAGTCTGACCGCTATCAATCCATAACTGCGAAAACGCAACTTCCATTCCCCTTGGAGACTTAGCGAGCTCTCTCGGCATCTTCATTTCCAAGAGTACCGATTCCCTTTTCGATAGGTAGCTTGATTGTACATACCATACCCACGCCTTCCACCCGCCGGAGATCGCGACAATTGGAAGCCATATCGGCATTGTTCCGACTATCCACGCAAAAGCAAAAAGTGGAAGATTGGGAATCAGGTACCATAAAACTCCCAATAATCCCAAGAATATAGAGGTCAGGAAAGTCCCGCGAGAAATTCCAAAAAGATTTCCGATGGTACCCTCTACAATTATCCGAAAATCAAGAGATACAATTTCAGCAATTATTGCGCGAATCACGGATGTCCCAATCCCCAATTGGTGCATGTTTTCATCGCTTCTCCCAACACCCGGAGCTTCTAGTGCCATGAATGTATTTTAGCACCCTAAACGCACTAATGTGTCCATTTTGTATGGGCCCTGTTTATTATTACAAAGTCGCCCTAATTTTTTAGGAGTGTGTATTTACCGTCAGGAAGGCGCACAAACATGGAATGTTGCAAATTAACTGCGATTGTCGCATCTTTCACATACCGTTCACGCTTCACGCGTTCGATAATCTCTTCGCGCGTCAGCGTGCCGTCGCGAGCGAGAATTCCTCTTATAACATCGCGCACGACGCCCGGCTCATATCCCCATTCTTTGAGCGCGTAAAGACCGCGACCGACAAGAACAAAACGATTATCCTTAATGAGTTCGTTATGCGTGGTCGCCGGATGCGTTTCGCGGTTGAAAAGTTTATGTATGCCCGCCGCCACTTCTTGAAAATGCATAGGCGAACCGTGGCGCTTTAAGGTAAGATATGCGAAATCGCGCGTATTTTTAATTCGAACATGAGGAGATTCCATTCGTCCCCATTCTCCTAGGGGGTTTTTGCCTATGCGCTTTGATATTAAAAGCCATCGAGCCAAAATTTCGGGCGGACGATTTTTGATTCCCTCCTGTTTCAGATGCTGAACGAATCGCTCGACAAACTCCTCTTCGGAAGTAAGCTGATTCGCCTCGATCGATTCGTAAAGATTGGTAAGTGCACGCTCAACCGCCTCAGCGAGCTGTTCGTCTACATGCCACCTTGCTTTGAAATTAGTATCTTCGCGCCTATCGTTGAAGTGGTGTCCTATCGTTAGAAGAAAGAGTACGTGATTACGATCAGTATCGCTTTTCGATACATTCTTAAGAATCACCTCTTCCGCGACGATGCCTCCGAGCGTGTGAATCGCTTTCTTTAGATCCTCCAGAGCCTCGGCCTTCGCTGTATAAATATTCGATTCGCGAATAGTCGAGAGGCCGTGATTTTCTATTTGGCGTATACGTTCGCGCGTTATGTTGTATTCCTTACCGATAGCATCTAAAGTGCGGCTCTCCCCTTTGGTAGAAAGCCCATATCGATCCGTTAGTACTTTTCTCGACCTTTCGGCAAGTCCTGCAAGCAAGTCTTTTGTGATTGATTTTGGGGCAAATGAAAGCATATTATTTTAGTGGGAAATAAGCAAATTATAGAAGATATTTGACTATCTTGTGCATTGTGGCATACGTTCTATCAAATGACAATGCTCGCGTCAAGAAACACTTGTCCACAGATAAAGCACAAATTGAATGGACGCGCGTCACACGATTAAAAATGTACGCATGATACGATGCACGCATGACCTCACCGCGCGTTCCGCCACAAGACACTGAAACAGAACGTGCACTTCTCGGCGCCTTGATGCTTAACCAAAACGCCATGTATGAAGTCGCCGACGTGGTCGGCGTAGACTCTTTTTATGCAGGGAAGCATCGTACAGTCTTCGACGTCATGCTTGCCCTGCACGGAAAAGGGGAGCCCATCGATGTTGTAACAGTTTCCGGAAAATTGAAAGAACGCAAACAGCTCCAGGATATTGGAGGAGCAAGCTACCTCTCCGAACTTGTGGGTGCCGCCGCAAGCCCCGGTTCGGCACGACATTATGCGGAACTTGTACAAACTAAATTCGTATTGCGCAGTCTTATAGATGCCGCCGCAAAAATCAATGATCTCGGATTCGCGGAAGAACGCGACATCGAGACCGTTCTCGACGAGGCGCAATCCGCTATTTTTAGCGTATCGCAAGCGCCCATGCTCCGATCTTTTAGTTCTATCAAAGAAGAGCTTGCCGAGGCATGGGAACGTCTTGAGCATCTACAGAAAGACAATAGTACGTTGCGAGGAGTGCCGACAGGCTACGCTCAACTCGACAATATGCTCGCAGGTCTTCAGAAATCCGATCTGATTTTACTCGCCGCACGTCCATCGATGGGAAAAACCGCGCTTGCCCTCGACATAGCACGACTATCCGCGACAAAGCATGGGACATCGGTAGGTGTTTTCTCGCTCGAAATGAGTTCGCAACAACTCGTCGATCGCATGCTCGCCGCACAAGCCGGAGTAAACGCATGGCGTTTGCGTACAGGAAAAATCAAGCAAGAAGAAGAGTTTGCTCGTCTTCAAGAAGGAATGAGTACGCTCTCTGAAGCACCTATCTACATCGACGACAAACCATCTGCGACAGTACTGTCTATGCGTTCCGTAGCTCGCAGGCTCAAAATGGAAAAAGGCCTCGGACTGGTAATAATCGACTACCTCCAACTCATAACACCCATACACGCGCGGGCTACCGATTCGATGGTTCAGCAGGTAACGGAAATTTCGCGCTCCCTCAAAGCCATGGCACGCGAACTCGACGTACCGGTTCTTGCACTTTCTCAACTCTCTCGCGCCGTAGAACAACGTCGCGGACGCCCCCGCCTTTCCGACTTGCGCGATTCAGGCTCTCTCGAACAGGATTCGGATGTCGTAATGTTTATTCATCGCGAGGACAAAATGAATGACAATTCAGACAGGCCCGGCGTCGCCGAGATTCTTATTGAAAAACACAGGAATGGTCCTACAGGAAAAATCGAATTGTTCTTCGACGAGGAGAAAACTACATTCCGTTCTATAGATAAAAGCGACTTTGGCGATTTTACTCCTGAGGCAAGCGTTGAGCGGGAGACACCATTTTGATGTATGAACAAATTTGAAAGACAACCACTTCGTGCGCAGGAGATATTGAAAGACCCAGACCACGGACCAGGCAAACCACTATCGGAAGGTTTTTGGATGAAAGTAATGGAAGACATCGAACAAACCATCGGCGAAGAACCGAGCCCGTTGAGCATCCGTGCGACAGCAATGCTCGACGCGCTCGGCATTCCATGGGGCGAACACTCGGCGCTCACAACAAAAAACAAAGAAGACGGCAGTGTGGAGTATGTCGACCTTAAAAAAGACGAAAAGATAGCGCGACTGCTCACCAACCTCCCCGGCGTGCATATCGAAAACGGAATCACTTCATGCGATATACGCGATCTGTACAAAATGGGCGATGAGAAACTCGCAGAATTACTTGAGGCTCTTGAGCCGGATGTAGCGGATATTATACGTGCGGAGTATGAGATAAGACATCGAACAATCGAGAAAAGTGAAACTGGCCTCGATTTTTTTGATGTCCCAATTAATTTGTTCCGACTACCTGGTGGTGTTTCAATGATCCTGCGGGGATACATTCATGAAAGTTGGTGGCATGCACGTTATGGTGAGCAGCTTGCCGTTGCTTATGCAAAGGCAAGAATTATCGGCATTGAAGGGTATGCAACGCTACCCCTTGGAATATCACTGAAGAAATTTTGGAATTCGCCAGAACAATTAGGGCATTACGATTTTCTCATGCAACAATTAAATCGGAATGGCTTTCATGGAACGTTCGCCGAATTTGACGCAAGAAATCAAGGAAAAGTTCAAATGGATCATGGAGAGGGAGACCATTCGAAATTTTCCCACTTATTTTATAAGCAGTACCATATGTACCTTCTCAGACAAAATCCTCATATTGCATCAACTATTCCTACACCCAATGATTTAGCAGAGCTTCTTTTTGCACAATCAACAACGAGAATGGATCTGAATGACAGCGCGACCATGGATGCTCTTAGTGTTACGGACAATGGCAATATTGCACATGTAGCATATCCGTCCATCAAACAAGAGAACGGATCGACAAAGAGATACACGGCAACGACAATGACTGGCTTAGAACTTGGCCAATGTACATTTAGTGACGCTCTATCTGCACTCAAATTGCATATGACCGCGCGTCTCATGGCAGAGGACAGGATTGAGCGAGGTGTAATTGCTGACTTTGAAGGGAATTATCATACGCCCGGGAAATCCTTTTTCATGCGCTATCCGCTCTACGCTGCAATGGTAGTGCTGAATAACATTCACGAATTGATGGCGGGGACGGCACATACGCGCTTCTGGCGTAGCAACGAGAAAAATGTGGCGGTATACGCTGAGAAGCTATTCACCAATCCAGATTGGCCGGCAATTTTTAAAGAAATTACGAAACTCGCATTCTTCGACGTGAAAGACGGCAAGCTTGTCGAGCATCCGATCGATATCACTCCGACAACAGCAATCCCTAACGATAAAGAGGTAGCAGAGATAATGAAGAAGTTCCAAGAATCAAAATAATATGACCGACCCGATTGAACAACTGACGAGCTTGTTTGAAAAATTTCCGGGCATCGGACCGAGGCAGGCGGGGCGTTTTGTCCAGTTTCTTCTTCGTTCGCCTTCATCGGTGCGCAGAGAACTTACAGAAGCGGTACAAACGCTCTCCGAGAGCGTCCGTCAATGTGCGGAATGCGCGCGTTTTCATTCTGAGAAAGAAAAAATGTGCAATATATGTTCCAATCAAAATCGTGATGGGTCTCTTTTAGCCGTCGTTGCTTCCGATGCAGATTTAATCGCCCTTGAGAAAAGCGGAACCTACAAAGGTTGCTATTTCGTTCTCGGTGGCACAATCTCGCTTGCATCCGAAAAAGCAAGCCAGCTTCGTGTCAAGCAACTCATTGCACGCATTAACGATTTACAAAGTCATCATAAAGAGTTTCAAGAAATTATTCTTGCTTTCCCTGTAAACCCCGAGGGGGACGCTACAGCAGTGCATGTGCGGGAGAAACTTGCCGATATTCAAAATATAAAAGTGAGCTCGCTCGGCCGCGGTCTTTCTACCGGGAGTGAACTTGAGTACGCTGATTCTGATACTCTTAAAAATGCCTTGGAAAGCAGACGTTGAAAAAATCACCTATTGCTTATAATGGACGGTCGTCTTAGATAAGCAATAGCTCCTTTAACGACGAGACGATACGTACATGGTGTGAAATTAGGAAAACGCTCATGACAACTTTGTGATGCGAACCTTTGTGTACGGTTGGCGATGTCCCTTTTTCACGAAGTGACGGCTTTTTTGACGATAACGAATTACGGTCACTTTATCTGCACGACCCGCCTCTACGAGTTCGGCGGATACTTTTGCGTCATTTAAGTACGGGGCGCCAATCTGTGTTTCGGATCCATCATCCGTGAGTAGTACCTTATCGAACGTGATTTGACTACCTTTTTCAGAAACTCCTTCGAGTTTTTCAACGCTTAAAAGGCTACCTTGCGTAACAACGTATTGTTTTCCCCCTGTCTCAATTACAGCTATCTTTACCATAAAGTTTTCGTAGTGTACGTTATATAGTGCATTTCCGCAAATTGGTGTACGCTGTCAGTGTATGGGACTTGCATCAAAAAGACGAACTTCTGCCGTTTCCTCTAAAATCCCGCAACTTCGCTCAAAGACGCTCGAAATACATGGCGGCGGATCAGTGAACGATACCGACATTCGTCCTCAGCTTGATCGCGTTATCGCATTTTCTTTGGGCTCTTTTGAGAGGGCAAAACGACTTTTCGAGGGAACGGAAGAAGGATTTATATACAGCCGCATCAACAACCCCACCGTCGACCATCTTGAAAAACGTCTCGTCGCGCTGGAGGGCGCGGAAGCCGGGCTTGCAACTTCTTCGGGAATGTCGGCAATCGCCCTTCTTACGCTTCATCTTGCGCATTCCGGCGGACACATTATCACATCCAATCGCCTTTATGGCGGTGTTTTTCATTTGTTCCGTGATCGCATGCCGGCTCTCGGAATTCCGGTAACTTTCATAGAAAATCCGCACGATATCAAGCAATGGGAAAAAGCCATTCGCCCGGAGACAAAATTCTTGTATGTTGAATCGCCTTCAAATCCCTTGATCGACATTTTTGATATCGCACAATTGGCAGACATCGCGCACAAAAATAATCTCCCGCTCGTGGTAGATAGCACTCTCGCTACTCCGGTTCTTTTGCGTCCAATTTCGCTCGGCGCGGATGTCGTCGTACATTCACTTTCTAAATACATGGGCGACGGCGAAGTGGTGGGCGGAATGATTCTCGGAAAAAAGAAATTCATTGATGATGTGCGAGTGGGCTGGCTTCGCGACACGGGACCGTGCATATCGCCCGACAACGCCGCGATTCTTTGTTACCACATAGAGTCCCTGCATGCGCGCATGCACGAACACTGTCGCAATGCATCCGACGTAGCGAAATTTCTTTCTAAACACTCAAAAGTGAAGCAGGTTCATTACCCGTCTTTCGGAAAACGTGCTCGCAAAAACAAAGAACTGATGCCTGAAGGTTTTGGCGGACTCATGGCTTTTGACATCCATGGCGGAAAACGTGAAGCAAAAATCGTGTTAGAAAACCTCAAGCTCTTTTGGCATGCCGCCAACATAGGCGAGGCGCGTTCGCTTGTGATTCATCCGGGAACGACGACACATGGTCAAATGGCCTCCCGAGAGCTGGAAGCCGCCGGAATTTCTCAAAGCACCATTCGCCTCTCCATAGGCAGAGAAGACTCTCGCGATTTGATAAACGATCTGAAACAGGCGTTGGCAAAAATATAGCAAAATATAGTTTGTGTAGATCCTGATCAGAGATCTTGCGAGAGAGCCGGACGCTCCAAGAGTGGCGCATCTAGTTCTGTCGATGTGCCGGTTATTCGGAGTACGTCTTTGTCTATCTTCCCCAATTCTTTGGACCCCGCGTTAAAGTGGTTCACGGTCGTTCCAAGCGAATTGCCGAGTTTTTTATAGTAGTCCTCCCAAGACTTGAGGTGACGACCAAGGTCTTCAACGTTTTTCTGTACTTGCTTGTAATTTTCCTCTATCTTGAATGCTTTCATGCCATTTGCCACCATTGACAGATACGCCATAAAAGTAGTCGGGGAGGCAATAATCACTCGTTTGTCACGATACGCATAATCAATCAAATTGCGTGCATTTACCTTCCCAGGATTTACCTCCCCCACCAGCAAGTCATAGTAAATGGCCTCCGCAGGGATATACATAAATGCAATGGGAAGCGTACCGTCCTTTTCTCGTACGTACTTAGCGGTCTCATCGATGCGCAATTTCAGGTCGTTCTTAAATAATTTTTCGAGGTCATCTTTTTGAGTCTGGTCTACAGCATTCACGAGTCGTGAATAATTATCCAAAGAAAATTTGGCGTCAACAGGAATAATTCCATCCTTTGTAAAAATAACAGCATCAACTGTTTCTCCATTAGGAAATTGATACTGCATTTTGTATGCGGTGGGTGGTAAAAATCCTCCTAGTACAATCTCTAAAGATGCCTCACCCCAATTCCCTCTTTGTTTCTGATGAGTAAGGACTTTTTCAAGGTTTCCCAATTGTTCAGCAATCGTGACAAATTTGCTTGTTGCTTCGTTTGTCTTTGTTTGTTCGACACGTACCTCCATGAGCTGTTTTGCCACCAAGTCACGGATGTCACTCGCCAAACGTTGTGATTCCCCAAACTGCGAGCGCATACTTTCAAACATGCGCGTAGTGCCTTCTCCCAGTTTCGTTTCCATTGCGCGAGAAAGATCCTGCAATTGATTTTGCAGAAGCATCATGCCCTGCCCGTCATCGCGCTTTTCCCGCTTGCCGAACGCGAGATATGCAATCACTGCGAGATTCGCAAGCAGTAAGAGGATGATAAGCCATTCCATTAGGCAATTATTACACTGAACTAGAAATATTGACAAATAAATATTATATGCTATGTTTCATTCCCCGATTCGGGCTGGAGAGTGAGGAGGATAGAACGATGAGCAGACAATCTCGCGATACGGAATTTAGCCGTATCTTACAGGAACATATGAGACAAAACCCCGAGGCGTACAAGAGCCGAACAGGGGCGATTATGTACACTGATGCGTTCTACGAAAAGGGTGGTTATTTGAAGACCGTCGACACATACGGCGACAACCACCCAATCCTCGATGAGTATGGGGATTGGATGCGTCATCAGGATCACCCGCTGTCGATCGAGAAGACGAAGGAAAAGCAGGTCGAACTGGCGAGAATGGAAACTGTCAAAGGCATTCTCCTCGCCCTGATCGTGATCGTTCTCGCTATCGTTGCGGGTCTGTCCAAGTCCAGTTCTTACTGAAGCAGTCGGGCATGAAAAGCGGGGACAGGCACGACTTCGCCTGTCCCCGCAAATTTTTTATATCACGCCTCTACCGCCGCAATGCCAAGATGCTTCTCTATCGCCGCGATGCGAGTGAAAGCGTAGTCGATTTCTTTGGAGAATCCGACATGGCCAGCGATCTTTTCTTTGAGTGTTTCAAGATCGTGGCGAATGTCGCTAAGTTCGGCGCGAATGTGGGAAAGCTCCGTCTCAACTTTCTCAAACCGCCTATCCATTTGGTCAAAACGTGCATCGACTTTTTCGAAGTGTTCATTCATTTCTTCGTGAACGCCCATAACCATTTGGGCCAGTTTTTCAAATTGATCTTCAGTCATGGGACGATTGTATCATGCACATTTAGGTGTACAATATTCGCATGCTCGCCACACAGATCAAATCCGACATGATAGTTGCGATGAAAGCGAGAAACGACCTGCGTGTCCAAACTTTGCGGGGCGCGCTATCCTCGTTTACCAACGAACTCGTTGCGAAGGGAAAGAAACCAACGGATGAACTCGACGACACGGGAGTAATCGCAGTCTTAAAACGTCTTCTGAAACAGCGCAAAGATTCTATTGAGCAGTATACAAAAGGCAACCGCCCGGAACTCGCAGAAAAAGAATCAAAAGAATTGAAAATAATAGAAGAATATCTGCCGCAAATGGCCTCTGAAAAAGAGGTGGAAAAGGTCGCGCAAGAGAAAATCTCTGAAATGAAAGCCGACAAAACAAAGATGGGGCAAGTGATGGGTGCCACGCTCAAAGCCCTCGGAAATGCAGACGGCGCACTGGTGAAGAAAGTTGTAGAAAGATTGTTGTCGTAGTATTTGCAATATAAAAATGCCAGCGACTTCGACGCGAAGCATAAACTATATATATCATATGTTCAAAAAACTATTTGCCGAACTTTGACTCTCTGAAAATCCTTGTTCCTTATTCTTGCGACCACTATAATAAGGAACATGGTAAACTCAAACGCGCGGAGCGAACGGAAATGGGAAAGTATTGAGCAACGTGTTATTCAACATGCCAAACGCCAAAAAATTCAGGACATCGTTCTGACAGGAGTTTACGCAATGACCGCGATCGGACTCGCGCTCACAGCCCCCAATGCCGTTCAATTGTTGAAGTATGTTGAAAAATATGTTGGCCCGCAAAAACGACTGGACCGGCGCATCGCCCAAGCTATGACACGTCTTAAAGCGAAAGGACTGATCAACTCCAACAAGAAATTAACGACTCAGGGAAGGAAATACGCTGAGTCCGTTGGTTCGATAATACGAATCCGGCCGCATGTTCCTATGCGATGGGACAAAAAATGGCGAATCGTGATTTTCGACGTGTGGGAGAGGCGCCGCGACGTTCGCAATCGTTTGCGCAGTCTCCTGCAAAGCAATGGATTTATAAAAATACAGAATAGCGTATGGGTATATCCATATCCGTGCGAAGAGCTGTTTGCTTTTTTGCGTGCAGATCTGCGCCTCGGTCTCGGAATGCTATACATCGTCGCAGAAGAAATAGAAAATGATCGCCGACTTCGGAAACATTTCGGATTGCCGTTGGATTAAGCTGTGTTCCTTGTGTTTGCGACCGTTACAACAAGGAACACCTGGATGTTTCTTGTTATTGTTCCAGCTGTTATTTAGATTAAATGTGTTCTATACATACGCATCGCTGTTTTTGCTTTGTGGTAAGCGAAAGACACGTTGCAGTTTGCTCAACTGCCAAAACGAATCTTTTTTATCAGCGCACACAAACACTACCGTTTTCTTTTTGTCATGTTTGAAAGTTTGCAATATAAAATAGCCCACAATCGGCACTCTTCCCCCTATCTTCCGACCCAATGGAGCACCTTTCTTTCAAAGGAAGAAAATACCGCATTGATAAGATACCCGACAATTCCGGTTATGATGAGCCACGCATAGAGATTGGGACTTTCATAGGTCAGGTATGAGTCATAGATTTTTTGTCCCAACCCATTACTTGAACCAATAAACATCTCGCTGACCACCACGACGATGAGCGATAAAGAAATCGCCGTTTTTAATCCCACCACAATATTCGGTAACGCCTCCATTACCGTTACATGTTTAAAAATCTGCCAGTTTGTCGCCCCTAAGCTCCGCGCGACTTTTGTCCGCGTCCTAGAGCTATGAATTACTCCATAAGCACTGTGTAGAAGAATCACCCAAAAAGATATAAAAATCGCAATAGCAATTTTGGAAGCACTGCCGATACCAAAAATCAAAAGAAACAGAGGAAACATTGCCGTTGCCGGCAACGATCTGAAAAAATCAATGACAATCCCAAACGTCTTATAAATTTCGGTGTATGTGCCGATAAATAGCCCTGTAATAATCCCAAAAAAAGAAGCGATTCCAAGTCCCACCATTGTCCTATATACGGTACTCCATATGTCAGGGAAAGCTTTCGCTGATACAAGTAAGGAATAAAACTTCCACAGCGTATCATCCAAACGCGGGAGTAAAATAGGACTCACGAAGTGTAGTTGTGTTGTTACCCACCACACAGCCAGCACAATAATTGGTCCCAGGATAGGCGTGCTAATGAGTTTTTGCATTTTCCAAGATTGATATATCCACGAGGAACTTTGCATCAGGCAGTTTGTTGGATTTCGTCTCACGGCGATCATTTGCCCACAATAGATTTTCTTTGATGATATAGGCTAAATCACTCCGCAAATTCACTTTGAACTCGAATTTTGACCAAATATTGTTTAATGTGTCGACGGGAATATTTGCATGGTTTGCCGTGATAGCAACAGATGCATCTTTATTATCAGACACAAATTTTTCTGTTTCAATAAGTGCCTTGACTAACTTTTCTAGAGTATCTTTATTATCCTTGATATATGACTCATCAGCGATTAAATTCATTTGCCAAGTGTAAGTATCTTTTGGAGCATCAAAAATTATCGCCTTGTCGCCGAGTATTTTTATGCCATTTGACAAGTGTGGCTCCCAAGCAGAATACGCATCTATATCACCAGAAAGCAATGCCACTGGCATAGCAAGAGGTTTTAAATTTACCCATTGAACATCTTCTTTTTTCAAGCCGTTCGTTTCCAAAAATTTTTCCAATCCTAATTCAGAAACAGTCGTTTTCGCATATCCAACCTTCTTTCCTTTCAAATCCGATTGCTTGGAAATACCTTTGTCTTTCCGTGCGATAATTTGATCGTCATGGCTTTCAGCGACCGTAACAAAAATCTTCATTTCCGGTTTATAAATTGCCAAAAAGGCGTAGGGAGTAACAGCCGCAAGCGCAATATCTGCACTTTTACCAACAACGGCTTTTAATGCTTCGTCTCCGGTTTGAACCGGTAATAATTTGACATCGAGACCATACTTATCAAAAAACTTTTTTTCTACTGCGATTTGCAGTAAGGCCGTAGATATTGCGCGAGTATCGGCTATTGTAATTATTTTTCTTTCCAGTGAAATTGGGGTTCTTTGCTTACCGACTACGGTGATGGCAATTAGGGCAACGATTACGATTGTGGCTAAGGCTAAATTTTTCTTGTTCATATTCTTTATAACTATGTTACTTGTAATCCGATCTCATCTGCAAACGCGGATAAGATGCTCTTTTTTAGTTCGACAAACTCTCGAGTGCCGACTACATTGGTTTTTCTTGGGTACGGCAAATTATTATTAAAAATCTTGATAGTCTTTGTGGGTCTATTGCTGAGCAGAATTATTTTTTGTGAAAGCATGAGGGCATCGTCGATATTATGGGAAACGAATATAACGGCTGTTTTTGTCTCTTGCCAAATCTCTTGAATTTTATTGAGCATGAAAAGCGTTGTCTGGTAATCAAGAGAAGAAAGAGGCTCATCGAATAAAAGAATGTCAGGTTTTATGATCAACCCCCTTAAAATTGCCACCAGGTGCTGTTGTCCTCCGCTTAGCGTGTATGGGTAATCAGATAAGTCGAATTTTATGCCGAATTGATTGCAAATATTTAGTGTGGCACTTTTTTGTTCTGTATCCGAAAACCCTTGCAATTTTAGAGGATAGGCAATGTTACCTGCAATGGTAAGCCAAGGAAAAATTGACTCGCGATAATTTTGAAAAATATAAGAAATTTTTACCCTACTATCAAAGCGCATGTCTCCCGAGAAATCTTTGTCTAGTCCTGATAATATATCCAACAAGGTGGTCTTTCCGCATCCATTCGGGCCGAATATAGCTACAAATTCTCCTCTTTGCACATGAAAAGAAAGATCATCGAATAGTGGCCGAGTATCAAAACGCTTGCAGATATTTCGCAACGAAACAATATCTTCTTCCACTGTTTCCATACGCGATTGACTCTATGCGCGGTTTCGTATATTGTAAATGTGTTTTCGAAATTGGACAAATATGCTCGAAGCAGTATTCAGCGAACTTGGGCTTTCCGACATCACGCATCGCGTGTATGCGCACCTCTTGGAGAACGGCCCTTCGACGGCGCGGCAGGCGGCCGAACGGCTCGGCATCCCGCGCCCGTCCGTCTACAACCATCTCAACATCCTGATACGAAGCGGACTCGTGGCGGAGAGCGATCGCGACAACACAAAGCTTTTCGCGGTGACGGATCCGCAGAACGTGCCACGGCTCATCGCCGACAAAATGGAAGCGCTCGGAAGGAAGAAGCGGGAAGTTGAGCTCATACTGCCGACGCTCTCGCGGCAGGCGCAATCCATCGAGCCGAAAATAAAATTCTACTCCGGCGCAGAGGGCATCCGGCAGATACTCAAAGACATGCTCTGGTATAAAGATATCGAGACGTACACAATGTGGCCCATCGCAGAGATGGTCGGCATCCTCGGTGCGGAGTATCTGGCGGATCTCAATCGCAAGCGCATCCGTCAGCGCATCTCCATCAAAGGCGTGTGGCCGCGCGGCAAGGCGGTCAAGCTCCGCGAATACCCATTCCTCGGCGTGGGGAAAGGCCACTTGCGCGAACTGCGGCTCGCGCCGAAGCGTTGCGGCTGGGATATGAGCTACTGGATCTACACCGACAAGGTCGCGTTCATATCGTCGAAGAAAGAGGGATTCGGCTTCATCGTCCATAGCCGCGACTTCGCCGGATTGCAGAAAGTGCAGTTCGACGAGATGTGGCGCGTGTCGGATCCAATCAAACCGGAACCGAAATACACGGATGCGTTTTTGGAAACGGTGTAGAGACGAATATGCTACATCTGTTTTTTTGACTTTTCTTCAATAGAGAAGTATAAGAACGGCAGAGTAAATGGTACAAAACTGGAGGAAAAATCATGCATGAACGATGGCCACAGCCAAAAGGCGACACGGATCTTTCGTGGTTTCTGAGTCAGCTCGACAGGTTCTGTATCCAAGAGATCCGGCCGAATTTCCGTAAAATTACGGAAGAAGCCCGGTTTCCGCACGAACTCATGAGTGGACTCTCCGATATCGGACTCTTAACCATCTCGATCCCCGAAGCTTATGGCGGCGTTGGATGGGGTGCGGAGCGGGCGGCGTGGGTCGGTCGCAGGCTTGCATACGAATCCGGTGGTATGTTTCTCAACTATACGGTTGGATCGACACTCTCGGTGTCTCCTATCGTACTGGCGGGTTCCGATGCACTAAAGAAGATCATTTTGCCTCGTGTTGCATCTGGGAAGAATTTCGGTAGCTTCATGTTGAGCGAAGAGAACGGCGGGTCGGACCCCAGAAATATGTCTACCCGGGCTGTGAAGCAATCCGATGGTGGGTGGAAAGTGAACGGACGTAAGACGTGGATCACCGGTGCAGGCGCGGCCCATTTTGGGATTGTGCTTGCGAACACGGGGGCAAAACGTTTTTCTACGTTCCTGATACAGCATGATGAAGGGATCGCAAAGATTCCCGGCATTACAATCACGAAGATCGCGAAACGGGTGCAACAATGTGCACCATTCTACAGTGTGCAATTCGACGACGTTATCCTGCCCCCCGAGGCTCTTATAGGCATCGAGGGTGAGGGATACGGCACTATGCTCGGTACGCTCGATGCCGGTCGCATTGGTATTGCCGTGCAATCCATCGGCATGGGCGATCGTGTCTACGACGATGCGTTGACCTATGCGTGCGAACGAAGGCTCTATGGTAAGAGACTTATCGACCTTGATGGTGTACGACGCCGGTTTGACCGAGCCGAGCGTATGCTTAATCACGCATGGAACGTTACGGTCGAGGCTGCGCGCCTGCGCGATGCGGGAGCGCCTCACCGCCTCGAAGCGGCGCGTGCCAAGCTCGTCGCGACGGAAATCGCGTTCAAGGTCGCAGACAACCTTATGCGTTTTCATGGAGCGATGGGCTACGTCGCAGAGACCGATTATCTGCAGTGGAAGAGCGACATCGACGTGACACGTGTC
Organism: uncultured Candidatus Saccharibacteria bacterium; assembly: GCA_964356695.1. GTDB lineage: Bacteria > Patescibacteriota > Minisyncoccia > Phycocordibacterales > UBA2100 > UBA10103. The sequence continues at coordinate 18,907 of CAYHIZ010000004.1, forward strand.
TATGAAGGTTCTAACGAGGTCATGAGATATGTGATCGCGGTCGAGACAGAGAGGCGTCGGCAAGCGCAACTCGCTATAACTCTATGAGGCACTCTGGAGCCGCAAAGACGCGGCTCCTTTTTTTATTGACGCCCGGCGTACACAAGAGTAGGGTGACAGTAGAAATGTTCGAAAACAGGAGACTCACATGCAACCATGCGAAGTACTAATCTACGATGCCGTGCGCACACCGCACGGTAGCTTTATGGGGGCACTTAAGTTACTTCCTGTCACTGAGCTGGGAAGCTGTGTGATCAGGACACTTTTGGAACGGCATGTTTCGTTGTCCGAGGCGGTCGATGGCATCTTTATGGGAGAAGTGCTTACTGCCGGCGAAGGACAAAATCCGGCTCGGCATGCCGCCATTCAGGGAGGCGTACCGAAACGGGTACCTGCGGAGACTTTCAACAAAGTCTGCGCCTCGTCGCTCGTGGCGCTTCGCCATGCGGCCAACATGCTTTGGCTCAACCAGTCCAGATGCATGATCGTAGGAGGCATGGAGAGCATGAGCGGATCACCACGGCTAATCTCGCGATGTCCGTCAAAAATGGGAAACGTGATCGCATATGACAGCATGCTCCACGATGGACTGAGCGAGCCGTCTGTGCCCGGACGTCCACACATGGGCGTATTGGCGGATCAATGTGCGCACCAATACAATATATCGCGCGAGCGGCAAGAAGATTTCGCTCATGCGAGCTTTGTGCGCGCGTATCGCGTGGCACACGAAGACTTTGGCGGTCAGGTGATTCCCATGATCGGCAAGAACGGCAAGATACTACTGCAATGCGACGAAGGTATTCGTCGGCCAAATCGTGAAGAAATGCGGGCACTCAAACCCGTCTTTTCTCCACAAAATGGGTCGATAACCGCAAGAACCTCGTCCCAAATCTCCGACGGAGCATCGGCGTTGTTGGTCGCGAGTGGATTCGCGATCAATTCTTTCGGATGGAATCCCATAGCCCGCATCCGCGACTTCGCTGTGTTTTCAGGTTTGCCAAAGCAATATCCGACTGCGCCTATCGGTGCAATAAACTTGCTCCTCAAGCAAACCGGCTACGCTTTGGCGGACATCGACCTTTTCGAGATCAACGAAGCGTTTGCGGTTGTGTCGCTTCTTGCGATGCAACAGCTCCATATCCCACACGAAAAGGTAAACATCTGGGGTGGAGCGATCGCGATCGGGCATCCGCTCGGTGCCAGTGGTACCCGCATCGTGGGATCGCTTGCCCTGCAGTTGCGCGCGCTCGGGAAAAAGCGTGGCATCGCGGTCGCCTGCAACGGTGGTGGCGAAGCGGTAGCAGTGCTCATTGAGCGTGTTTGAAGCAGACCTCCGAGGCCAAGTGCCCCGGAGGTTTTTCTTGACACCACAAAGCTTTGAGGATAGCGTGGCGATGGAAATAGCATGTTCATTCCCTCCGCAATTGCGAGGGATGGCTCATTGACACATAAAAAAGGAACACGGACGTGACATACGAACTATCCGAAGCGATACAACATGCCGGAGGAAAGGTCACTGATCGCTACCCCTTCGGATCAGATAGCGAGCAAGTGATCTTCTTTTCCGTTGTGATAGGCAACGCGCGAGGCGCGATCCTACACTACGAAAACCCGCCAGCTCACCAGTTGGGCACGCGAGCACTCAATAGCTACGCGTTAGCGTTCGAACATATCGAACGTATTCGCGACGAAGTGTCGTTCTTGATACTTTCGTTCGCGCCCGACGCGACGCATGCGGGTGGCGACCTCAAGGAAACGCTCGCGCATCTCGAACAGAGCGCAGGATACGATTGGGCCGACCTGCGCTTAATGAAGGCATTCGCGCTCTATAAAAGAGTGCGCGCGCTCGCGAAACGCATGCATGTCATCGCCATACTCGCGGGTGGCACCTATTACGGCGGTTCCGCCGAAGTAGCACTGTGGGCCGACACGATCGTTGGCGACTCACGCGCGAGTATCTGCATGTCTGAAGCGACAATCGGACTAATCCCGGGATGGGGCGGAGTCGCTCGGCTCATTGTGAAAGTGGGCGTGCTAAATACGCGCTGTCTCGTCGAGACGGCGCGTCAAACAAGCGCACACGAACTCAAGACGATCGGCATCATAGATTCAATCGTCGACATCCCATACGTGCTACCGAAACGCGGCACGGAAGAAGATCGGCAACGCCACACGCACGATACGCTCTCGTTGCTCTATGCAAAAGCATTCGCGTTTGCACCAGAACAGGCAGAGCGCAAGGACGCCGTCGTGGAAGTCCGTCGCGTACTCATGCGCGAGGATGCTTTGGAAGCGGAAGTCGCTTGCAGAAGTGATCCGTATATCTATCGCAGTGTGTGGGGTAAGCCGCTTGCGGAAGCACGCGACGTACTTGCAACAAACAAAACACCGCTCGCGCCGCAATCCATACAAGCGCTTCGCGCGCTCGTGGAAACGCATGAGACCCTGCATACGGACGAAGAACATTTCGTACGTATGGAAATGGAGTTCGACGCAGAGCTCTACCGGCATCCACTGCTTGCGGAAGGCATCCGTGCGATACTGGAAAAACGAGTACCCTGTTTTGCTCTTCTATAAGAAGGAGGAAGGCACATGGCCAAGAAAGAGTTCGACAACATGCAAAGACTTGGTTCTCCGGGTGCGCGCAATGGCGCGAACGCGGATCATATCAAGGAGGTTGAGAAGGAGGTTGAGTCTGCGCTCCAAACACATGGGAAGGATCGGGTCGCGCGGGAGCGCATACAACTTCTCGTCGATCCGGGCACGTTTCTTCCGCTCGGGAGTCTCTTTGACTCCGAGCATAATCCCGAAGGGACAACCGGTGTTATCACCGGGATGGCAAAAGTACAGGGACACTGCGTGTGCGTGATCGCATCGAATCCTGAAGTGTGCAAAGGCGCATGGCTTCCCGGTCAGCCCGAGAAGATCCTGCGTATCCAAGAGATAGCCATGGCGCTGCATACGCCGATCTTCACGCTTCTTCAATGTAGTGGACTTCATCTCGGTCGCCAACACCTCGTCTATTCCGGTCGCAGAAGTGGCGGACGCATCTTCTACAACAACGCGGAGCTTGCCAACGAAATGGGCGTCCCCAGCATCGGGGGGCTCTTTGATACCAACACCGCCGGCGGTGGCTACGGTGCGATAGGGCAGACAAAGCTTTTCGCCCATAAGAACGCGAACATGTCGATTGCCGGCACCGCGATTCTCAGTGGCATGAGCGCGTCGAGGAATGACTTCAGTGTTGAAGATGTCGATACACTGAAAGTAACGATCCAGAAAGCGAACAGCATCCCGCCTCCGGGCGGTACTGCCGTTCACATGGAGACTGGGTTCTTCGACGGTATGTTCGATACGGAAGAAGAGGTCATCAATGCGATGCGCGGTTGTCTGATATGTCCTGCGCCATCAGCTCAACGAGACTGGCCTGATTGGCCGGAATATGATGTACGCGAGCTATATGATCTCCTCCCCCACAACCTCTCACGATCCTACGACATCAAAGAAGTGCTTGCGCGGATCGTCGATAACAGCATGGCGTGCGAATACATGGCGGACTATGGTCCCGAGGTGTATTGCGGAGTCGCTGACATCAGCGGATATACGGTCGGTATTGTCGCCAATCAACAAGGTTCCCTTCCGCGCGGGTATCCGGAATATGCGGATTATCAAGGCATCGGAGGAAAGCTGTACCGGCAAGGCCTCATCAAGATGCAGAGGTTCGTCGCGCGGTGCGGGGCGAACAAAACACCGATGGTATGGTTGCAAGATACGTCGAGTATCGACGTGGGCGACCAAGCAGAGCTCGCGGGACTCCTCGGGCTCGGTCAAGCGCTCATCGCTGCGATCGTGAAAGCCAAGATCCCCATGGCGACCGTCGTGCTCCGCAAGGCGCATGCGGCAAGCCATTATGTAATGTGCGGTCCGATGGCGACGCGAAACGTGATTACGCTCGGTACGGCGCTCACGAATATCATGGTCATGCATCCGCAAAGTGCGGCGATGGCTCTCTATGGGAACAAGCTGTTGAAAGCAGTTTCCAAGGAAGAGATGCAAACGGTCATTGATGATATGAACGCGTTGATGGCGCGGTATCGCGAAACCTCGGGCCCGCGATATGCCGCGCAACATGGAATCGTCGATGAAGTGGTACGACTCGTTGACATGCGCGCCTACCTGTCATGGTTCACTCAGGCGGCGCACAACTCCCTAAAGGTACGGGGAACTCCTCCAGAGGATCTTTGGTATGCCACGGCCCGACATCATGGAGAAAAGAGCTATGAAGCATCAAGGGCAAAATAGTGTACGCATCGTAGAAGTCGGTCCGCGCGATGGGCTCCAAAATATCAAGGAGTTTATCGCGACAGACCATAAGGCGGCGCTTATCCGAAAGCTGATCGCAGCGGGGTGCCGTCGTATCGAGGTCACCTCGTTCGTCCGGCGGGATCTCGTGCCGCAGATGAAAGACGCCGAGGCGGTGTGTGTCGCACTCCCCCATACTGAGGGGGTGCGATATGCGGCACTCGTCGCCAATCGTGAAGGACTGGATCGTGCGCTCGCGGCGGGGGTGGAAGAGATCTCCATTGTCGTTGCCGCGAGTGAGACGTTCAATAGAAAGAACGTCAAGAGATCGATCGATGATTCTATCGCGGAATATCGTGAGATCATCACATCCGCGCACCAGCACGGCGTGCTGGTGCGCGGCTAACTATACACGGCCTTATGGTGTGCGTAAGAAGGGCGGGTAATGGCCCAGCAGGTGGTCGACGTCCAGACGCGGCGCTTTT
>CAYHIZ010000005.1:0-2179 GCA_964356695.1 uncultured Candidatus Saccharibacteria bacterium
AAACGGATTTACCCCGCGATATCAGATAGTGAAAGAGAAACAGCACGTGATAGACGGTCTGCACGAAATCGCCAAAAAATGCGATGAAGTAATACTAGCGACAGACCATGACAGAGAGGGCGAGGCTATTGCATGGCATCTTGCGGAAACCATCGGCCTCAAAAAACCCAAACGCATCGTCTTTAACGAAATCACGGAGCGGGCGGTGCAAGAAGCGCTTGCCAATCCGCGTTTGATCGACCAAAATCTCCGCAAAGCGCAAGAGGCGCGGCGCGTCTTGGACCGCCTTTTTGGCTACGATCTCTCGGGGCTCGTATGGAAAAAGGTGCGTTACGGACTCTCCGCCGGCCGCGTGCAATCCCCCGCGCTCCGCATACTGATGGAAAAAGAGCGCGAGATACGCGCGTTTGTGCCGGAGAAATTTTGGATTTTGAGCGCCGATGTAAAAACGAAGAAAGGCGAGCTGTTCACCGTGGTCTGCAGTGAGGAGCCAAAAGACGAAAAAGAAGCCAAACGGATTTTTGAAGAAGCCGAAAAAAAACCCTGGCATGTGACTGGTGTCGAAGAGTCTGAACAAAAAAGAACGCCTCGCGCCCCGTTTACGACATCGACGCTTCAGCAGGTCGCATCCACTCGGCTTGGTTTTTCTCCCTCACGCACGATGCGCGCCGCACAAAAGTTGTACGAAGCGGGTCACATTACCTATATGCGCACGGACTCCCCAAACCTCGCCAAAGAAGCCGTAGCGCAAATCATTCGCGAAGTTGAGAGCGCATTCGGCAAAGAATACGCGGAGGAGCGCGCTTACAAGGCTAAATCCAAATCCGCGCAAGAGGCGCACGAAGCGGTGCGGCCCACCAACATACACAAGACATCAGCCGGAGCGGGAGACGATCAGACAGAACTGTATCGGCTCATCCGCGCGCGCACGCTCGCGAGTCAAATGACGGACGCCAAAGTTCTTCGGACAAAAATAATCGCGAATGTTGAGGGCGGCGCGATACCCAACTTCGTTGCAAACGGCTCTCGCATACTTTTTGAGGGCTGGCTTAAAGCGGACATGGCGGCGCGCGGCGAGGAAATAGAACTTCCAAAAGTAGCCGCAAATGATCCGCTTGCCTTGGTAAAAGCAAACACCGAAGAAAAAGAAACCCAGCCGCCTCCGCGCTACAGCGAGGCGGGACTGATCAAGGAGCTGGAGAAACGCGGCATAGGCAGGCCTTCCACGTATGCATCAATAATTTCTACTCTGGAAAATCGCGGATATGTAGATAAGCAAGGACGTACTTTGATCCCGACGCATACCGGCGACGTAGTAAGCTCCTTTATTGAAGATCATTTTACGGAATATATTTCGGACACATTTACCGCAGAGATGGAAAATGAGCTGGACGAAATTGCCGAAGGAACGAGAGAGTACGCAAAAACGTTGAAAGATTTTTATACGCCGTTCAAAAAGGCGGTCAAATCCAAAGACAAGATCGAAAAGATAACAAACATGGGCGACGCGCCAAAAGAATTCCCCTGCCCGCTCTGCGATGGAGCGATGGTGTATAAGCTCTCGCGCACCGGCCGCTTTATGAGTTGTGCCAAATTCCCCGAGTGTATGGGCGCGCGCAAAGAAGACGGCTCGATTATCGAACCGCCCAAAGAAATCGGCGAGTCATGTCCGCAGTGTAAAGACGGTAAACTCATGCAACGCGAAGGACGATTCGGCATGTTCATCGCCTGCCATAATTTTCCAAAATGCAAATTCGTTAAGCAAGATCCTGCGGAGGCGGCCAAGGCGAAAACAGGAGTTATGTGTCCGATGTGCCAAGCCGGCTTGCCCGCGCGCAACGCGCAAGCCGGAGAAATGGTGGAGCGCCGCGGCCGTTTCGGACCTTTTTTCTCTTGCTCGAATTATCCCGACTGCAAAAACGCGATCAAGGCGCGCCCCACCGGCAGAATCTGCTCCATGTGCGGCTCGCTCATGATGCTCGGTACCAAAACTATTCCTGAACGCTGTAGCAATAAGGCGTGCCCGAACCACAATCCGCACAAGCTGGAGAAAAATGGCTAGCAAAAAACTGAAGAAATGCTACATTGTCTGTTATATGGATACAAACACAAAAGAGATTACAGACATTCTTGGGGTCATTCTCGAGCAAATGGCGACGAAGGATGACATCACGTCGTT
>CAYHIZ010000005.1:2279-23558 GCA_964356695.1 uncultured Candidatus Saccharibacteria bacterium
AAAGGGTGATGTCACGTCGTTAAAGGGTGATGTCACGTCGTTAAAGGGTGATGTCACGTCGTTAAAGGGTGATGTCGCATCGCTTGATGCCAAAATCGAAAGTGTACGTGCCGAAATGAAGCAAGAATTTTCCTCGGTTCGGGCCGATATAGGCAGCATATCGGACGAGATCAAAAGCATACACGCCAGTCTTGATGAAATACACCTTGAACTCAAAAACCACAGCGGTTACTCCAAAGAGATCGATCACTTGCTTGAACGAGTCGTCGCAATCGAGAAATACATGGGCATGCGGTCGCAGACCCCAGCATAAACAATCTGCACACAGTCTGCACAAACGCGACCTTGACAGAATAGAGCGGGGTTGATAGAAAGAATCTAGAAAGGAGACACGGTCATGAGCCTGATGCTTCTCTATGGAACCCTATTGGGGTTCCTAGGGTTCCTCTACCCTGAACCGCGCCCAGCGCTTCGTCCCGCGTTCGCGCGCGTTCAGCGGGAACTTTACCTGTTTGGATGACCGGAGGTCGTCCAACTAAGAAGGGGTCGCGGCTCTCACGAGACCGCGGCCCCCCAACTATACTCCCACACCAGCAACGCGGTGCGGCTGTTCAACGGCTTTTCAAATTCCCAAACGCGCGTAGTATGAGCGTATGATAGATGCACGCCCGCTTTCGGAGATTGTAAGCGCGATGACGAGCAAGGATGCGGATGGTATTGCACTCGTTACGAAAGCATACGAATTTGCCAAGGAGGCCCACAAGAATCAGAAACGTTTTTCCGGAGATCCCTACTTCGTGCATCCGGCAGAAGTCGCCTACTATCTCGCGGAAGCCGGCATGTTTCCCGAAGTGATAATTGCAGGGCTCTTGCACGACACCATAGAAGACGCGGGAACAAAACCGGCAATCATCGAGCTAGAATTCGGCGCCGATGTGCTTTCGCTTGTACAGGGCGTTACGAAGCTCGGCACTCTCCGTTATCGAGGCCTTGAGAGACATACGGAAAGTCTGCGCAAACTTTTTGCCGCAACCGCAAAAGATATGCGCGTACTCATCATCAAACTCATGGACCGTCTTCACAACGTGCGCACGCTCGAGCATGTGCCGCGTCCGGATAAAAGAGTGCGCATAGCGCAGGAAACTCTCGAAATATATGCGCCGATAGCCGACAGGCTCGGCATGAGCGTCGCGAAACAAGAGCTGGAAGACGCGGCATTCCCCTTCGCGTATCCGAAGGAGTACGAAAAAACGCGAGAGATGATGAAGGAGCGCAAGAGCGAGAACGAGAAACGGCTCGAGAAGGTCGAAAAAGATTTGAAGCGCGCGCTTGCGGAAGCGGGATTGCGCGACTTTCGCATGGAGGCGCGCATCAAGGGCATCTATAGCCTTTTTAGAAAGCTGGAGAGAAAGCAATGGGACATAGATAAGATTTACGATATTAGTGCTTTGCGCATAATTTTTCCCAGCGTCGCCGATTGTTACACCGCTCTTGGCATCATTCACGCGCAATGGCGCCCTGTTCCGGGCAAAATCAAAGATTATATTGCATTCCCAAAACCCAACGGTTACCAATCAATACACACCACCGTGCATACCGGCGACGGGAGCGCGCTTGAAATGCAATTGCGCACCGAAAATATGCATCGTGAAGCCCAGCTCGGAATCGCGTCCCATCTTATCTACAAAGCGGTGCAAGGCGGATCGAGAGCGGAAGCGCGCGGCGGACTGGAATGGATGAAGCAATTCTTGCCCGCATGGCGAAAAAGCGCCGATAAAAGTGGCACAGCGGAGCACGTAAGTTTGAATGGCAAAGTGCCGGAATGGCTTAAAGAGCTCGGCCAAACAGACTCGCACGCAAGCGCTTCCGAGGAGTATCTCGACACTTTGAAGACTGATTTTTTCAGTCATCGCGTATTCGTCTTCACTCCAAAGGGCGACGTGATAGATTTGCCAATCTCCGCAACGCCTATCGATTTTGCCTACGCGGTACATTCCGATCTGGGAAACACAATGTCGAGCGCACGCGTGAATGGAAAGATGGTCGCGCTCGACACCGCCCTGCGAAATGGCGACATGGTTGAGATAATTACGCGCTCTTCCGCCCACCCAACGCGCAAGTGGCACGACATGGCAAAAACCGGCATGGCGAAAAGACATATCCGCACGGCGCTCTCCGAACAGAGGAAAAACGTCTAGTGGCACGTTCACTTAATTTTGTCATCAGTACGAGGCGCGCAAGCGATTCAATAAAAATTGCTTATGGATAATACTCTCCGAGGATATAGAAGCCATCACTCGAATCAATGAGTCTTGGTGTGCCGTTTGCGGTGATATCAAGTGTGAACAATGCTTCTGCCCCTGGTTCCATTTCATTGAAAACAACGTAAGCGATGGTAGACGGATTGATCCAGGCCAGCTGTGCTGGCAAGAAATCCTTGAGTGACGAGCCGTCAGGAATATCTAAAATCTTCTTTTCCTTCCCCATATCGAGCCCAATCGTGTAAAGTGCATAGTGCGTAAGTGAATGATAAGGACTTCCATCGAACCCACTCGATTGAATCTCTTCTTTACGGGCGGCAGAATACAATATTTGTGTGCCGTCCGGAGACCATACCGCCGAACCAAACGAACGTTTACTATCCGTAATTATTTTCGTCTCTGTACCGTTCTTAAGATCCATCAGAAAAATACCGTCCTCGCCCATATCCACACTGCGCTCATTTACATAATCTATATAAGAATGTTTTGTGAGCAATGCCCTGGACCCATCCGGACTGATGGCGCCCAGCAGAGATTGTTTCTCCTCTTTTATTTCTCCGGTAATAGTGTGTATGCTATAGGTAGTTTTAGATATAGGTGCATCACAGTGACAGATAGGTATAAAGAATACTCTCTGGACATCCTGCGACCACCCAAGGAGATAGATGTCATTATTTATCTTTGGCATATGAGATAATATGTCTCTAGAAACGAGTTTGTTTTCCGATCCATCAGAATGAATCTGCCAAAGCTCAATCTGCTGAGTGTGAGTAGAGGTATCAAGAATGGTGCGCACATAAGCAATGCGATCGCCATTTGCAGACAAAACAGCTCCTTTATAGCCGAAGTTTGTTGGGGCCTGCAATAACACATGTTGAATGCCCTTATTTAGAAGTATGAGGAAGTCGGTGCCGTGATCGCTGACATAGACAATCTTCCCGCTCATCCGTGAATAGGATGCGGACGAGAAATCATACGCGCTCGATATGTGGTAGAGCGATGTCGTGGCAGTCGTTAAGGCAACAATGTGTCCTGAAGGACCTTCCGATCCGGCATCGTGCCTAGAATACAGGAAGGCTGATATAGGGACTGACGCAAGCGGTTTATTGGAAATCGTTGGTGTTGACGTTGGTATTGACGTTTGTGTAAATGGGAGATCATGAACAATCATTTGATTTGCAGTGTTGATTAATGATCGCGAAGAGAACGAAAAATAAAAGATAGTGAGAAGCGCTATTATTCCGATAGCTGTTTGTGTTCTCATAAAACGAGACCGATGAATCATAAAATGTTATGTGCAAATTTTTTCTAAACGCTGAAATCTTTGATTGAATATAGTTCGTCCTCCTGCACGACGGTGCCCGTCGTAGTCTTTGACGAAGGCTGGGAGTCCGCTTGCAACGAATCTGCTTGTCCCGAGTCCGAGTTCACAGAATTTATTGAATCTATTTGATTATCCTCTTGCGGTGAAGATAAAACCTCAGGCGGAGTTTCGATCTTTACGGGCGGAATTTCTTGAAAAACACCCTTGTCTCTTGAAGAAAAAACCGAGCGGATATGCGCGAGATCGTCTACAGAAAAGAAATCTATCAAAACTTTGCCACCCTGATCTTTTTTCTCTATTCGCACGCGTGTTCCGAGTTTCTCCGTCAATTCGCGCTCAAGAAGCAAAAGTTCGGGAGTCAAATCTGTTTTTCTTGCCCGCTCCGGAGTTATGCGACGCGCCAGTTGCTCCGCGTCGCGAACATTAAGTTTGCGCATAATGATCTCGGTAAAAAGAGTTTTTTGCTCCAGTGGACGATCAATGAGCATGAGTAAAGGCCTAGTATGACCCTCGTTTATCCTAGCCTCCGAAAGCGCATTTTGCATTTCTTGCGGAAGCATCAGTATGCGCAAAGAATTGGAAACGTATTCGCGGCTCTTGCCTACACGCTTCCCTATCTCGATGTGTTTCAGTCCGAATTCTGTCACAAGTCTCTGGAATGCCTTCGCGCGGTCAACGGCATTTAAATCTTCGCGCTGAAGATTTTCGATTATTGCGAGTTCAAGCTTCATCCGATCGTCATCTTCCCCGCTTCGAATAACGACCGGTACCTGCGCAATGCCTGCAATCTTCGAGGCGCGAAGACGCCTCTCGCCTGCGATAAGTTCGTATTCCACAGCGATCCCTTCTCCCGGTCGTTCTATTTCTTTCCGTGTGACGGTAAGTGGTTGCAAAATGCCGTAGCTCCTGATTGATTCCGCAAGCGATGCAAGCCCAGCTTCATCGAAAGTCTTGCGCGGTTGATACGGATTCGGTTTAATACGATCGACTTCAACCCAAAATATGGCATCATTGTAATATCCTGACATGCAATCATTATATCATGCGAAAAAAGTTGGATTTCCATGAGAAATGCAATAAACTTGGCGGGGAACAAGCCGGGATGGCGGAATTGGTAGACGCTCACGACTCAAAATCGTGCGATCGCAAGGTCATGAGAGTTCGAGTCTCTCTCCCGGCACAAAAACAGTTGAGCCGAGAGCATGTCTCTCGGCGATTACTGTTTTGCGCCGGGGAGGGACTCGAAAGCGAGCGCGGGTGAGAAGCGAAGCTTCGCAAGGCCGGAGCACGACGGTGCGAGGCATGCCGAAAAGATTTTTTAGCAGAAAAATACTTTTGGGCCATTCAGCAGAATGGGTCGCGCGAGCAGGGCTGAGAGGAGCGAGGAGCGACGACGAACGAGCTCTTGGCCGAGTCTCTCTCCCGGCACCATATCATCGGAACGGGTTTATTGAACCTCCGTTTCCCCTTCTTTCAGGGAGTACATCAAATGCCTCTTGCCTTCGCCTCTGTTCAGTGCAAACCGAGCAAGCCGACGACGCATCCTCTTGTCGGCATCATCAAGAATTTCAATGTCGGTTCCCCCGTCTCCTCGTAGACTCGATTCGATGACGACGTGCTTATTCCCTACGCCTTCCAACCTAGCTGCTACAAGATCAGCAATACGTTTGCCTTCGATAAGGCCGTGCTCGGATAAGATCTGACCCAGTTTTATCCTAATCTGTTCACGCACGTCATCGACTTCACCCTCTAACTCGGCAAGCGCCGTGTCTGTTTCCCCACCGAATGCCTCTTTGGGTGTATTGTTAGCACCGGTTCTTTCTAGATCGGACATAGTATAGTATTGAAATAATCCTTATAAATAATTATGCAATTATAGAGACACCTGAATCTGTGTCAACGAGAACCGAGCGCTGTTATTTAAACTTAAAAATCGGAGTGGCGGGTACGAGGCACCATATTGAATTACATCTTGATTTTTGTGCGAACGGGTCAATTGGTGTATTTGAGCCGTTTGCTCCTTCTTGCAATTTGCATTGTGATCTCCGCTATAAAGTCATCTTTATATAAAATGAACCGAGTACGACGGACATGAATGAAAAGATCAGCAGTCCGATATTTTGAGAGGCGCTCCCGCCAAGACCGGCGTTTGGCACACCGGGGATTCCATCCGCTCCTCCCATAAACTCAGGATCAACAACGCCAAGCACTTGTCCTCTCGGCAAAATACTCCTGCCACTCGAAGACACTGATTCCGTCGAAGTATTCCCGCCACTCGAAGATGCCGAACTCGAAGGGCTTCCGACTCCACCGCTCGAAAATCCTGAGCCAGTCGAAGGGGTCGAACCCGCTTGCCCTGAGCCAGTCGAACCCGCCTGCCCTCCGCCCGTCGAAGGGGTCGAAGGACCGCCTCCACTGACGGGATCTCTCGGATCATCGTTGGTCACAGTGCAGATCTTTTTGTCTCCCGAAGAAAGAGAAATTTTTCCAAGAGAGTCGCAATCGCCACCAAATGATTGCGTGTATGCGAGCGTTGTCGTTCCTTTCGTGATTGTCGTCGTTGCTTCCGATACAATATATGTTCCCGGCTGAAATGTCCGCGACACCCCCGATGACATAAGCGTCGAACCGACGAACAGCATAAAGTCCGATGTCGTCGCGAAACCTATTCCGTCATTCACCACAACTTTCACAACAGTGAGCCTGGGAGCTTCTACCGGGGGCGGATCTGATGGACACTTCGGAACATCGAACGCGGGGATGGGAGGACCCGCGTTATTGAGAAACGGAAAAACTAGGCAATACTTTATATAAGAGCCAAGATCGTCAAGGCGGGGCAAATCCGACGTGCCAATAACAACAAAGGCAGATCGTGCCGTAGGGGGTGGAAGACTCGAACGCACAGGCGTAATCGCTTCGAACGCAGGTTCGGGAACAATAAATCTCTCATCATCTCTTCTGCCCACGGTGCGATCAAAAGTGCGTTCCGTATCCGAATACGCAAAAGATGCAAACAACCAAAAAAATTGGACGACAAGAAAAATCGCAACGATAATGCTCCAGCGTATATTAAATAATGCGTGCCTCATGTGCGCGCCCCGTCCGAGTTTCCCTGCCGGAGTGACACTGTTCTATTGTACCCTCTTACGCAAGCACTCTTTCCGCAGATTAACCATTTTAAGTGGAAAACTTTACTCCTTCTCTATTTTTGGCGCGAGTTTGGACCACAAATTTCTTATGAAACTAGGGAGATCCTGAACTGCCTTAGGTGTTTCCTGTGTTTTGGTTTTCGGTTTCGGTTTCGGCTTTGGCTTCGGTGTCGGTGTCGGCTTTGACTTTGCAGTGGTCTCGGGTTTGACAACCGAAGTCGGTGGCACGGCGACAGTTGTACTGGCAGTTGTACTGGCAGTTGACATTATGCTCGCCGTAGAAATTCCTGTCTGTACATGCAGATTGCATGCAAGCACGTTTATTTTTTTAAATGTCGAAGAGTATACACTTCCAGTCCCCCTCTTGAGCCCAACAGGCACCAAAATCTCGGTCGCGTATTTTTGTTGGAAAGTTCGCACTGCAGTCTCCGTCATCGCACCGAAAAGTCCAGAGACGGGAAGGTGCAATCTCAATTCTTTATTCAAAAATTCTTGTAATTTTTTAACTTGATCACGATTGGTCGAACCGCGACGAACGAAGCCCGAAAGCAGAGGCACGCATTTCGTTATAACAAGAGCGGGAGATGATACAGGGGCTGTTGTCGAAGCTGTTGTCGAAGCTGTTGTAGAAGCACCCAACACCTTTCCTTCCTTGAACACTACATCTCCCCACCCTTCGGCGGGTGGCATCTTACTTGCTAGAGGTGCGTATGTGGTTTCGTTGCGCTGTCCTGTTATACGCGCGACGTTTCTGTACATGCCGGGCTTCGTCTTGCGTGTATCGAATTCAACCGAATACGTAAGCGTTATTTTGTCACCCGGCTCTATCGTATCGAGTTTCCACGAGCGTGTATACAAAGATTTGTTCCATGGATCGTACAGAGTGTCAGTGAGAGTGGTGCGATATGCCGGTTTCGCAAACTTCTCGTTTATCACATCCACTTTGTAATCAATGATTATTGAAGACGGAGTCGAGCTTGCCGAAAATACGGCGCTTTTTGTGATGGTTATTTTCGGATCTACGTTTGGATCCGCTTTAGAGATTCCCGGAGTCGATGTTGCCGAAACGAAGACAACAGGCGCGCCGATTGTGCTACTCGTACCCCCATTCACGATGGGAGCAGACCCGACCGCCGAGGCAAAATTTCCTGAAGCGCTCGGACTCGCAGAAGAACCTCCACCACCGCCACCAGATGAACCTCCGCCACTTGAGCCACCGCCACTCGATGAACCACCGCTACCACCTGAACTCGAAGGGGTCGAGGGTGTCGAAGGGATCGAGGGAGCAGAAGGTGTCGAAGGGGTCGAGGGGATTCCCACACCCGATGAACTGCCGGTAGAACCTCCACTTGAACCGCCACTACCACTGCCTCCACTGCCCGCGCCAACAACCGCACTCAATCCGGAAATACTAAGAATTGTCTGCTGAGTATTGTCGATGTCATTCTGATCGCGAGCACTGCTAGACACTCTCGCGGTGAGCGGTGCAGAAATTGATGTGCCAGCGGGCACACTATGTACGCGAACGCGCATTACAGCGTTTACTTCCCTCGATTCGCCTACGGCGAGAGCGCCAATATTCCAATTCGTCCCCGTCGCGCTCTCTACGCTCCCAACTGTCCCGCGCGAAAATAAGAGCAAATCTTTGTTGTACGTAGTGTTAAGAATGACGTTGCTCGCGCCAACGTCTCCATTATTGGTAACGGTAAAATTGTATGTGACTTCGGAATCAGGTGTCGCCATTCTGGTGCTCGTCGCCTGCACCCGCAAATCCGGACTATGACCGCCGAATGAAATATCGCCGTCCCAGTCGCCGAAGATGTTGAATGTTCCAAATATCCAATTGCGGTTCACGATGTTGGTGTTTACCATGTTGATGACGTTCGCCGCGGCGTATGCATCACCTGTCGCTATCGTCGCCACTCCATCTGCTATTGAGCCCTGGTTCCCGCCAGTTTCCGCTAAAACTTCGACGTCGGTTCTCACGTTTGCCATGTTTGTCGAGGAAGCGATAAACGCCGAAGAATTGTATTCGCCGATAGTACCCGAAGAAGCACCCGATCGGCCGGAGGAAACTATCTCGAATCCGTATTCCGTCTGTCGCGCGGTAAGTCCGCGAGGCAATCCCCTCACAGTACCCGACCAATTTCCCCACACTCGGAAAACCAAGTGGACAGATGATCCGCCGACCTTCGTTTGGTTTGCAGATGTAAAGCTGTTTGAAGAAGTGTAGGCATGTCCGGTAAATATCTCTCCGTGACCGGGGCTTGTCGTTGTCGCAATACCATCAACTATCGTGGTCGTGGTATTTTCGCCCGTTTTGGCGTTCGCGGTCGTCGTCCCGAAAAAGTTTTCATCGTTGTCGTTGTTTACAACAAACGAACTGGCATTCAATTCGGGCAAAGATGAACCTCCCGCAGAAATCAACGAATCGAAAAAGCTCGTTTCAGGAAGCACGATGTCGTCGTTCAAATTTCCGAAGCTGTTGAAAGACAACAGCAAATAGCTCGAATCTATGAAGTTGGTATTGACGAGGTTGAGAACATTGGCGGCGGCGTAGGCATCGCCCGTAGTTATATCTACGTCTCCGGGACCGGTCGAAGTTGCAACATTCGCACCTGTTGTTGCACGCACCAAAACCTTGTTGGTCACCGTCGCCGTGTTTGTGTTCAATACGCGAAGCGCGGAACTATTAAGACAAGTAAGTTGAGTACAACCATACTGCGTAGGACTTCCGCCCGGCCCTCCTTTGGAAAAGTACGAGAGGTCAAAGTCGCGCAGATCCAAACCGCCGTTAGCAGGATTGAGAAAAAGAACAAGTCCGTCGGAATTAAAAATATTTGTGTTGACGACGTTAAAAACTTCGGCTGTCGCAACAGCCTTGCCTGTACCTATGGTTGCCGTACCCGTTCCGCCCTCCGCCTTATTTTTACCCGTAGAGGCATGCGCATCGCCAGCTGTCGTAAGCTCGGCATCGTTTCCTGTTTGTGCCGTTATGACCGTACTATTGGTAACACCCGGAGCATCGATGCTGGCGCGTGTGATGTTGAGGGTATTTTTGAGCGTCGTCGAAGCAGTCGCGTTACCCGTAAAAATCGTGCCACCGATTTTGCTTCCCGTTCCATCGGTCGACGTAGCGGTTGCGAACAAAGGTTCGGTCGCCGCGGCTTCCGTCGATGTCGCACTCCTATCCTCTTCTCTACATCCTCTTGCGCATGGCGTACCGCCATTGATAATGTCGGTGAAGTCGGTATTGTCGGTGTCGCTTTCTCCAGGGGCAACATCACCGGAAATCGTGGAGGAAGTCGAAGAGGCAGTAGGATCTTCCTGCACGACAGCGAGACTTGCGGGCGTCGACGCGTTTTGCGGAGGCTGGGTCAAACTCGCTTGCGATAAATTCACTGTTTCTAATGGCGTGCTGGTACTCGTCGCGGTGTCGATAACAGGATTGGTGGTAGTGGCCGTTTCGATTTCTGTGATGGGCGATACTGTTGGGGTATCGCAAGACGTGCCATTCCAAACACCGCGAGCTCTTTCACAGTCTGCCTGTGTCTCTACGCTACCCCTTTCTCGTGTAGGAGTAGTAGTTTGTGCGTACAGAGTGGTTGGTGCTATAGGCCCAATTACAAGAGAAACCGCAAGAAATACAGCCAAGATACGAGATACGAAAATTGAGATGCATTTGGTCATATTTTCTTCTACAAGGCCTCAAGTTTTACCTGCTAAACGCAGGATGGTCAAGGATTATCGACCTATGCGCACGATTGTCGTGTTGAGGATGTTGATGGCACTTGCGTGCGATACGGTGTTGCCCGAAGTTACCGACCCGCCCGGTGAAGCGCCACCTCCGTTACCGCCATTTCCCGAAACTGCACCGCCGTTGTTTTGCCCAGAAAAACTCCCCGAAGAATTCAAAGAGTGTCCCGCCGTATCCGAACTTTGCGAGCTAACACTTAGTGGAACTGTCGGCGTTAGCGCACCCGCATATCTACCCGATCGAACGGATGTTCCGCGACCGCGTACTGTGTCGGCAAACGTATGAGAGAACGATGCGAAAAACGCGAGGATAAACACTAGCGTCACAAAAAAAGCGAATAATGCTGTGATGGTCCCTGTGGCTGTCGAAAGTTTCTTATTCATATTTTTTCAAATTATTTTGCTACTATTCCCTATATCCCCTCCGGCGAACTCTGGTTTCAGTAGAGCTCGCGGGAGGGCGGTACCACCCGAAGGCGGTACCGACCCTCCTAGAACTTCCGCGATCGAAGCCGAAAGGCTTATCAATCTTGGAGATTAATTGCGGACACGAACGATTGTCGTGTTTAGCAAGTTAACCGTTCCGGCTGTGGAGCTTGCACGGCCGGTGAATACCGTACCGCCAGTGCTTCCAACACCACCAACGCCTCCGTTTCCGGTGTCAGCGCCGCCGTTGTTGAAGTCTCCCATTCCGCCAGCAACATTACCTCCTCTGTCGCCAGCACCGCCAACGCTACCCTCTGCAGTGTTGTCGCCTGTGCGAGAACGTGCGTGGGTCAAGTTATCGATGTTGTTATCGATGTCGTCGTTGTCAGTATCAACTGCGAGAGAAGTGCTGTTGATATCCTCTGCGCCTCCAAAGTCAACACCAACATCGGTGTCGTTAAGGTCATTCACAGTTCCGGCGTCCGCTGTCGCGTCGCCAGTGTCAACCAAGCCACCAAGACCAGCAGCACCGCCAGCACCGCCGTTACCGGACGAAGCACCACCGTTGTTGTTATCACCATCGGAAGTGACGTCGCCACCTCGAGCGCCTGCTCCGCCAACGCTACCCTCGGCAGTGTTGTCGCCTGTGTAAGCACGAGCCTTTGTAACGTTGTCGATCGTGCCACGGTTTGTGGTCGTGATCGTGATCGAGCTGGAATTGATCGCTGCGAAAGCAGGAACTGCAGTCGCGAAAACCATAGCGAAAGCCGCAATAACGGCGATCGTGTAATTCAATGTTATTGATTTTGTCATATTTTATTATTGATTATTTCTCTTAATCTGCCTTCGTGCTTAATAATGATTGCACGAAAACAGGCATCGACCATTACGCGAACATCCACTCGATCCGCCTAAATGACGGATCGAAAAGTGCAGTCCACGGTGCGATCCACTCGATGCGAGCAGACCGCACCGCACCCTTCACCTTCTATACTGGTTTTCGCACATCAAAAAAACGAAGCACCCCAAAGACGCTTCGCTCACCGCCAGAACCTTAATTTGTATTGAGTGATTTTTAGCGGCCGTCATAATGAACCGCTGGTTTCCCGCATAGCAAATTGCTACACGCGGTGCATTATCGGCGATCACATATTTCTGTCAACGATTTTGCGTTACAAAATGACTGTGCAATACGTATTGGACATCTCGTCAAGCACATACACTCACATACATGGAGTGCAACAAACTATAAAGGTCAAAGTTTGTTACATTTTTTCAAAAAATATCGGAAAAACGAACACGAGGATCCAGAGTGGGCCCAAAACCTGGGGAAACCAGCGAAAAGCTGCCGGTTTCGGGCCCGCTCTGAAGCCTTATCGAAAAAATTTACGCCACAGAAACAGTGAGCATAGTACATAAACGCTGTCCCTTATGTCAAATATAAAAAATTACGCCCACGCACATTCTTTTTCTTTGTCCGTTACCAACGCCACTAACGGACAGACTCATGGTCGACAAGATGTTGGTAAAGATCAGAAGTCTTTCGGGCTGTTTCGATCCAAGTAAAAACTCGCGCTCGTGCCAAACCTTTTTGTACGAGCATATTTCTCAACCTCGCATCAGAAAGAACTCTACACATTGCACCCGCAAGCGCGGAAGTATCCGCGGGATCGACAATGATTGCCGCATCGCTCGCGACTTCAGGAAGAGCGGTCACGTTCGAGGTAATGACTGGCGTGCCGGAAGAAAACGCCTCCACGAGCGGCAGACCGAAACCTTCGTTCAGCGAAGGAAAAACAAATACGTCCGACGCAGAATATAGAGCATTCAAATCCGCTTGCTCCACAAAATCCAGAAACATAATATCTTTTGCATAGAGAGATGCGTGAGCAAGCGCGAGTGTCTTTTCCGCCTCAAATCGTCTTGCGCCGACAATGACCAACGAATGCGAGAAAGTATTCTCGCGACGCAAGATTTCATACGCACGAATGAGCGTATCGACGTTTTTGTGCGGTTCGAGACGCGACACGTCGAGAATGAACGGACTCCTGATTCCGTAGCGCTCGAAAATAAGTTTTTGAGATGCTTGTTTGTAAAGTGGTTTAAAACTCTCTCCCCCGCCATTGTAGATTGCATACACATTATCGCGCGTCGCGCGATAATGCTCGATGATCTCTTGTTTGCCAAATTCCGAAACGCCAATGATGGCATCGATACGATGATTGAAATGTATCATTAGAAAATTGTATATGCTCCGTGAGAGTGGAAATTGCCCCGGCGCCGTGATGTCGCCGGCGCCATGCGCGGTCACGACAATACGGCGTGCCGGCGCAAACCAGAAAAAAGGATAGAGGCGCGGCTGAAACCAGTGAATGATGTCGAACCGCTCTCTGCGATATTTCCAAAAGAAAAGAAGCGTGCGCACAAAGCGCGTAGCAAACGGCAGACGCAAGCGCGGTATAAGTATCTCGCGCGCCTTCTTATAAAGCGGGTCGTCTGTTTTTTCATAATGTACAAGAGTGATTTCCAGCCGATCATTTTTTAGCAACTCCTCAATAAGCCTCCGAGTGTAGAGCGCGGTACCCTTGCCGGCCCTATTGTCCATTACATGCGACATAAACGCTACTTTTATGCGCGAACTCATAGTGACTTTTGATCGCTAAAAAGATTCGCGTATGCGACCGTGGCTTGGTCAATTCCATATTTCCCAATACTTTCTTTTGCCCTCCCGCGCATCGTCTCCAAATCCGCGGAAATCATTTTCTCTAAGCCTTCCGCGACAGCCTCCGGCGTAGATTCAGAAATAAAAAAACCGTTCTCGCCTTCTTTGATCATTTCGTCCGGTCCGGCCGTTTTCGTGGATAAAACAGGCACACCACATGCGAGAGCCTCCGCGTGCGCAATGCCGAACCCCTCAATCGTCGAAGTGGAGACGAAAATATCGGCAATCGCATAAAAACGCGCCACGTCTTTCCGCGTCCCAAAAAGAAAAACACGATGCGCGACTCCAAGCTCTTTTGCCCTCGTACCCAGCAACAATTCCCACTTTGGGCTTCCTCCGACTATTACAAGCGCGTACAGAGGGCGCATTTTTGAGAACAACGCGAATCCTTCAAGAAGTAACAACGGATTTTTTTGCGTCGTAAGCCGAGCGACGCTTAATATCACGCGTGTGTTTTCCGCTATTCCGAATTCTTTTTTCACTGCCATACGATCATACCGATCGCACTCTGCTCTCAATGCTTCAATATCAATACCATTGTGAATCACGACAAACTTTTCTCTAGGAATGTTTTCCTGCGCTGAAGTAAACTCAGCGACCGTATTTGAAACGGCTACGATTTTCTCTGTAACACGCGAGAGTACTTTATCTATTCTCTGATGAAATTTCGTTTTTTTGATGTAGGTATTATGCTCGACGATGAAAACTTTGAATCGAAAGAGCGTCCCCAGAACTCGAATTACCGTGTTGCTGAAAAAAAGATTTGATAGCAGGATATCGGGATCAAGTATTCGCATGAGTGCGTAGAGTCGAAACCAACTTTGTATATCCCAAAATCCTCTGAAATTTAGACGATGAACAGGCACGTCTCCGGGAACAAGGTCGTAAAAATAATCTTTCCCCTCCCAATAAAACAGCGTTACCAAAATCGGCTCGAATCTTTCTCTGTCTAAACGCGACAAGAGACCGGCGAGCATGCGCTGTGCGCCGCCGACGAGAAAGTCGTTTATACAAAAGACGACTTTTATTTTATTGCGCATACAAAATATCCGAGCGGCGTGGGGTGAGCGGAGCGAGCGGACGCCGGAATCAGACGGTCGGCGAGAATTGCGAGCGGAAAAATAAATGCGCGAACGATATTGAACAGGTAAAACGGATGTTTGATTTGCACTGCCGCGCTCGCCCGCTCTCCCATTCGCTCAATCTTTATAGAACTAAAACTTGCTCGTTTGCATAGTCGATCAAGACCTTCGGCTGTAAAGCGAACATAGTCGTGCGGCTCCGGCATTTCGTTCCCGACAAATGGCGATGCAAGATACCATGTTCCTCCATTTTTGAGGACGCGATGAATCTCACGCGCGAGCTGATCAGGCTCTTCGACAGCATAGAGCGCGTTCCAAAGCAGTACGGCATCGAACGATTCGCTTGGATACGGAAGTAGCGCATTGATATCGACCGCCTCGATGCCGGGGGATGCTATCAGATCGGTGCGCACGAGATCAATTCCCGCCGGAAGAAGCGGCAGATAGCTGGGGCGTTTGCCGCCGGCAAGATCGAGCACGCGGCCGGAGAGACCGGTGCAATTTTGGCGCACTGCCTCATTAAAAAAGACACGGCCTATTGTCTTGCCTGCAAGTGCGCCACGAACCGCGTTTCGTATAGATATGTTTATCATATTCGAATATCATACATTGTACTCGCGCTATGGTATGTTGGCGACAATGATCTACAAGAATGCGTTCCTATGTGCACTATTTCTTTTTATTACCGCGGGAGTCTTGTTTCCTAATCCTTATGGAAACAATCCAGATATTGTTGGAGATGAGAGTTATTTTTTAAGCACCGCGCTCTTTTCAATAGAAAAAATGACCCTTCCCGGATGGGAGTTCACGCCCTCCGGGGCTTACTACGGCGGACCACAGACATACGTTGATACAGTCGTGCTTGTGCCTATACTCGGCGCCGTGCTTGCGGTTTCCGATTTTTCCGTGATGACGGCAAAAATATGGGTTGCCCTCAATACCGGAGAACTTCTGCATATTTTTCGCCTAGTTAACGGCATCGCCGTGCTCGGAATGATTCTCTTCTTCTTCTTTTATTTTAAGAAAAGAGACATCCCGCGCCCACTTGCGCTAACACTGACCCTCTTTCTATTTTTGCTGTTGAGCAATGTTTTGGTAATCGAATTCCTCCACACCGCGAAAATGTGGGTGTTCTATATTCTATTTGTCGCAACGGCGAGCGTGCTTTTTATTGCTCAAGAATACTATCTCAATCAACTTGGGAAACCATTCATATCAAAAAATCGGTACGTCGCTCTTTTCCTATGGATCGGGGTACTGACATTTTTCCAAAGCTGGATCGGAGTCCTATCCATTGCACTTCTTACATTGTACGCGCTCTTCCTTCGACACTTTCATCTCCGCGACCTTTATAATTATCTTCTCAAGTACTGGTGGCTTATCGGATTGTTCGCACTAACGCAGACAGGCTTTGCATGGCGCCTATTCTCGATTCGCGAGATTTTTGAGGAGATCACCGCGAATACAAACCTCCTCGACCCCTTCTACTTTGCATTAAATTCACATCCCCTCGTTGTTTTCTATCCAATCGCGCTCCTCATTATGGCGACTATTGCGTATAGGAACCGCAATCTTCTTGGGGATTCGCGCAGAAACATACGACTCGCGATTGCCACCGTACATCCCATTATTGTGTATCTCATCTTTCACGTCGGTATTGGTTTCGACATCGGTCCGCGATATGCGATTTTCCTCACTATGGCCTGCGCGTTCTCCATCGCGATGATTCTCGGCGAGTTCGGCACGCGCCCGCTTATTGCCGGCATAGGTATAAGTGCAATCCTATTTGGAATAATCAATACGCATGCGATTGGGCTTTACTGGCGCCCCTCTTCGGAAGTCGATCTCCGAAATATCATTGTGGAAAAATACAACTCGCCCGAAAATGTTTTCATAACTGATCATTCAGCTAAACGCCTAACGCTCCCGGTCAATTATGAATCTCTTCCTCTGCAAGGAGAAACGAAACTTGCCATGGGTCGTTTCCAATTTCTTTTGGCAAACCGTGAACATCTTTCTAAAAATCCGGAGTTTAAGCCGATTGCCGTCACTGCCTACACAAAAGACGAAGAAGATTCGTACATCAAGCGTTTCGAAAATACCCATTCCATCTGGATGATCCGACGGAGTTGCAAAAATCGCTGTACTGCCGCGGAAATCGAATCCGGAATCTGCTTCGAACTTCATCTCGAAGCATGCGTCGTCTCTCCCCAAGACACTAATGCGCTTCCGGAATTTCTCTCATCTAAGCAGCTCGGCAACTCTTACATCGTCCGCAAGATCAACTAAGGGCTCGTCCACCTAGAATAACCGCCGTATCTCGTCATCGAGAAACGCGAGTGTCTCCTCTTTTAGGATATGTCGAATCCTGCGTAATTGCTCGGGCAGTAGGAGCACATTGAGATCTTGGTTGATTACCGTGTCTGTCACATTCCGCAGGATGAACGCTCGGAGATCTTGGAGATACGCACGAGCGGACACCCCGCGGCGATCCTCTATCACGGACACGTCGTACTGGAAGCCCTGCAGGAAAAAGTGATGGATGTCGTACACATCGCGCCCCGCGATCGATCCGTGCCGCTCGTAGCGATCCATGAACGCTACGAGCTTGTGCGCAAACATCGTCTCTATCGTATGGCACACGAGCACCCGGTCGATATCCGCGAGACGCACTTTTTCGCTCTTGTCCGCGACGCTCACGAGCGTCGTCGCCTCGAATTTGAGCGTGTTGCGCTCGCCGTCTTTCGCCGGATATTTCAAGAAGTATTGCGGCACCTCCGTGCTCGCGTCTTTCACCTCCAATCCGAGATCGGCGAAAAGACGCTCCAGGCGCGTGCGCACATCAGGCATTCCCTCTGCGCCGCCCGTATAATCAAAATCAAGATCGATGGAGAACCGATCGAGGAAACCGCGCATCGCGGCGCACGTGCCGCCCTTGAATACGAAATCGTTCGCAAGCCACGCATCGTCGGCGAGAGCGCGCAGAAAGCGAAACATCCACGCTTTGTGCGCGGCATCTTTGGCGGAGGGAAGTATGAGTGTCATATGTTTGCGCGAGAACGATGAGTAAGCGGATATCCAATCTCCGTTTGCAAACGGTTCACCGCATTCCAATCGACATGAGCAGATGCGTCGAAATGATATCGCGGATTGAAATATAACATATCGGCAATCGCGCGTACGGAAGTCGCGATGCGTACGTCTCTCTCATGCACAATACCCGCCTCATTGAGCAGATACGTATCCGCGAGGCGACGCGAGCGGAATGCATGACCGGCGAGCTGGAATTGCCTGCTCACGCCGGAGACGAGCGTAATGCGTGGCACAAGCTGTTGGATGATACCAGTGCGTGTAAGGACTGTCTCGGTGCTCACATAGCAAGGACCGTGCACGGCCTTCGTGCCGATAAGGAGCGGGTCGAGCTCGCGCGACGGTTTGACGGCATAGAGTCCGTTGCGCAAGCGGAACAAAAGTCTCGCGCGCACATAACGTGAGAGCGTCGTATGGAGCGTGTTGGCATTCGTAATCCCCCACATCACCGACGCATCCCGCGCATGGAATACTGTCTCACCCATGCGGGCGAGTGCCGCAAATCGCGCATCCACGGCCGATGGACTGATTGGTATGTTGCTTTTTTCTGTACGCATGTGTACAGATTAGCACAACCGCCTATTTGTCTGCAAGGGGTTGTATTGACATACATACCAACATGCTGTACAATCCGAACGTTCGTTGAAACCACAAAGGAGAGCGCGATGAACAAGAGATACGTGAAAACGCTGGCAGTCTGCCTCCTGATGTTGGCGTTGATCTTAACGGAGCTATTTCTTGTGTGGGAGACCATAAAGTATCTGTGGGGGGCGCTGGGGGTGGACCAATGGGACATCCCTTTACGTGTTTCCTTCTTCGCGTTTGGTCTTGCCGGAATCTTAGGCGTGCTTTATTGTGCATTGCCTATATTCGGCCTTAAGTGCCTCCCAAGATTGCAGAAATGGATCGCCTCGTAATGAGGTGCACCATTTCACTGCCCGCCGTCGCGAAAACGATGGCGGGCAAAATATTTTTATAGTTTAACCGACGAACGAGGTGAGTAGAAGTGAGCGAGGACATGGATAGGAACTAGACACCCAAAATCTTGTTCCTCGTAAGTACACCGAAAAAAAATACTTACACGCTCCGATTGAAAATATGGGCTTTGTTGATGAAAAAAATCACGACGGCAAGCACGGGCGAGATGACGGCTTGCGAATATATATACCAAACATGCATGTATTCGACGAACACGAACATTAGGGAAGCATTGAGAGTAATATTGACGAGTTGCAGGCAAAGATACAAGGATAATTGTATGTGAAGATTATCGCGCGAATGCTCTTTGAACGTCCAAAATTTTTGAAGCGTGAAGCTTATACTAAACGAAATGAGAAAAGCGAGGATTGTGGAGATAAGGTAGTAGATTCCAACGATATCGGTGAAAAAATAGAGCGCAACAAGATTGACCGCGAAAGAAAACGAGCCCGCGATCACAAAACGCACGAACTGCGCGTATCTTTGAAAGATTTGTATGAGAATCTCAAACATGAACTTTCGGATGAATGAATAACTGTGTCTTGATACACGTTTTTGCCGCGAGGTAGAGTGCGAGCGTGCGAAATGTTTGAAATGCATACAGAATGGATCTCGGAATAGAAATAGAGGTGTGTTCTTCTTTATAACTGCAACGCACGGGTACTTCTCCAATTTTCAGATTCCAAAAACGCGCCTGGGCGATTATCTCAAAACCGAAGAGGAAATCGTCGGACGTATTGTCGAGAGCGACTGTCTCCGCCAACTTTTTAGAGTAGACGCGAAACCCCGTATGAAATTCCGAGATATTGGTGTTGAGAACAAAACGTTCTATCGCGCTTAATCCTATATTGGCCAAATAACGCGCCAACGACATGTGATCAAGCAGGGGTTGTTTGAGATCGGTAAAACGCGATCCGAGCACCAAATCATATCCTTCGCGCGCTTTCGCAAGTGCTTCCGGTATTGCCCCCGGATCGTATTGCCCGTCGCCATGCAGATCGACTATATATTCCGCCCCAAGCTCTATGCCTTTTTTTATGCTGTATTTTACATTTCCACCGTATCCAAGGTGCTCGTGTGTAAAGACCTCAATACCGATACGGTTGGCAACTTCGAGAGTCTTATCCGTCGACGCATCATCAACGAGAATGATACGGTCCACTGAGGCGAAAGGGATTCGTTTGTACGTGTTCTCCAAAACGGAGGCACAATTATACGCAAGAATGACGCAGATTGCCTTTTTTCCGTCTGAACTCATAGTGGATTTTGATCGCCAGCGAGCCGGTCGAAACTCGTCGCGAGAGCCAAAGACGGCCGCGACGACGTGCCAGAGGCACGGCGAGCGGCCGTCTGCAGGCTCGTAGCAGAGTTTTGGCCGGCGCAGCGACGAAACGAGACTGTATTCTTACTTTTTTCCATAATCGAGTGGTCAAAATTCATTATGAGTTCTTAACATAAAAGATATTGATATTTTAGCAGAAAATGGCAACTACTGTTCAATTTCGGCAATTATAGTATAAGTATCTCGGGATTGCCTGCATGTGTAGGCAAGCGAATCATAGAGAAGGATAAGAACGATGACGATCCGACACATCGATCCTGAGTTTCTAACTCAGGATCCGGAATTCAGCGATGCAGAATGGGAGCGAATATTCGCTCTTGGCGTTATGGAAGTCCAGGCTAGTAACAAAGGGCTAGTGAACACCGTCACGGACGTTCGTCGCGAACGCGACAGGCTGTGGCGAGAGAGCTGGTTGTACAAAATGGGGCTACATCTGCCGTTCCTCAAATGCGGTATGGGATATGAGAAAACGATCCCTTCATATCTCAATACTCGTCGCGTGTGGTATTTCGACACTTTTCGCTGGGACGAAGTCTTGTGGGAGGAACTAGGAGAGGATACGCAGGCGTTTATGCGGCGACTACTCGCATTGTTCTACGAAATCGTCGTCTGCCAGAAGGAGGACGGGAAAGAGGGAATCATGCTCGGATATACCGATCGTGGGGAGGCGGTGATCCTAGCCGAATGGGCTCCGAAGGATCACGAACCACTACTCCCCCACGAGATGGAAACGATCGTGGAAATGCGTAACCGACTAAACGATTACCCGACAGGTATTAGTGTGGTCGCGGTATTAATCAGCACACTATTTGCGCTGTTGATTGTTCTGAGCACAACACATCTATCATTCACGTCAGGAGGACAATATACTATCGGACTGATATTTCTAATACTTATCTCGGGGACCATAATCCTGCCATATCCATTAGACCGAGTATGGCATTGGTGGCTTCGCCGACAATTCAAGGAAAAAAATCCGAAAATCGCATGGGCGCTCTAACGCGAACGCGCGAAATTCGGACAAAGCAACAAACGCGCGGCTACACCAAGTCGCGCGTTTTCTTTTGTGAGGAACTGTAACCAATATATATTCGACACCACTAGCGTCTCGTTAATAATCAAACAACCGCGCCATATTTTGGAAACTAT
>CAYHIZ010000006.1:0-22641 GCA_964356695.1 uncultured Candidatus Saccharibacteria bacterium
TTGCGCCACGATTTTTGATCGCCCGCTAGATGCAATAATTACTTTGCTCCGACACATAAGACTGCTTAGATTGCGTCTTTGGGGTTGATGCTGTACACTCTGCGGGTTCTATGACAGAGGAAGAAACAGATGAAAAAATGATCCTGCCTGCGTCGGAAGATTCGACCGACAAGGCAAAGACGATGCGCAAGCCTGTCCGCGCAGGTGTGCCCCGCACTAAAACTGTTAAATCAACATCTGATCTTTCCACTCCTGCGTCTACCACGTCGCGCGTGCTGAAAAAGACTGAAGCATCTAATCGTTTGCGTATTAAGGTGCGCGCCTATGAGCATGCAATCTTGGACAAATCCGTTAAGCAAATCATCGACACTGCTACTCGTTACAATGCCGAGATTATTGGTCCTGTACCGCTCCCAATCGACATCAAAAAGTATACGGTCAATCGAGCCGCATTCATCGACAAAGATTCCCGCGAACAATTCGAGATGCGTATACATAAACGCATGATAGACATTTTGAATCCAGGACCGAAAGTCATCGAAGCCTTAACCAATATCGACTTGCCGTCCGGTGTTAGTATTGATGTCAAGATGATGTCATAGGCGGTATCAACAGTTTGCCGTAGGTGTTTGTTGCGTATGCGATATATACTATCCATATGAAACTTTCTACATGTTTTGTTCCGGTGATTGCGCTTCTTATTTTGGCTTTGGTAACCCCTGTAATTATTCATGCGCAAATAGAGGATGATCGTAGCGCAACGATTCGTTCCGCAATACTTGCCGATCCGCGTGCGGAGGGGTTGTCGGATGAGGATATCGAATCTATGGTTGCCGTTATTACCGAAGAGGCTGTAGTGCAGGGGATAACATCTGAAGATATTGTATGGCGACCGCAAGAGGATGTCGAAACAATTTCTCCACTGTGTGGGAAGTTGCCTGTACTTTTCTGCATGCTTAATCAGGCATTTGGGTTTGATGGTTCCGATTTGACTATTCCTATCGGTCTCGGCACTTCTTCCGCGCTACTTCTTTTCTTGATCGGCTCCATACTTTTGCATAAGCACGGCCACCATCCAATTGCAGGTCGGATCTCGACCCCGATTTCAAATTAACTTTTACTTGCATTAAACGCGGGTATAAGTATACTCCTCTCACGCCACGTCCCGATCAATTCTGCTTACAGCAGTTTTGTATCTACCCGAGTAGATAGGGACCAATAGCATCTCGCGCCTGCGAATGCTCTGGCGCGATTTCTGTATATGACAACCAAATTTATGTTAGGAACCAAAGGGCGCATGACCCAGATTTTTGATGAGAACGGAAACGCTCATCCCGCTACGGTAGTTGTGGCCGGTCCATTAACCGTCACGCAGATCAAGGGGGAGAAGGACGGCTATACGGCTATGCAGGTAGGTTTTGGCGCAATGAAAGAGTCGCGCGTCAAAAATCCGCAAATTGGAAAGCCCTTTAAATACCTTCGAGAGTTTTCTATTGGAGAGAAGGAGGCAGAAATCGGAAGCGCCATCGATATTTCAATATTTACTCCGGGTGATATAGTGGCAGTTTCCGCAATTTCTAAAGGAAAGGGATTCCAGGGTGTCGTTAAGCGACATGGATTTCACGGTGGCCCCAGAAGTCATGGTCAGAAAAACAAAGAGCGTGCGCCTGGCTCGATTGGTGGTGGCGGACGCGCAGGCGGACGCGTCGTGAAGGGTATGCGCATGGGGGGTCGCATGGGCGGGGATCGTATTACAGTCAAAAATCTAAAAATTTTGCAGGTTGATCCATCGACCAATACTTTAATCATTTCGGGTGCGATACCGGGACACCCCGGCACGCTTGTAGAAATCCGCGGATAAGCTTGTTCCGTTAGAAATCAACGTATGAATACTTCAACAGAAAAAATAAAAAAGGAAAAATCCGCCACTGTATCAAAAGTGGAGACTTCTAACGCGGTGAATATGGAAGCCGTTATCTACAATGCGCAAGGGAAGAATATAGACTCGGTCGTGTTACCAGAGGACGTGTTTGGGGTGAAATGGAATAATGCGCTCATGCACCAAGTTGTAACGGCCATGCAATCAAACGCTCGTCCGCGTATCGCACACACAAAGACGCGCGGGGAGGTTCGCGGGGGAGGGAAGAAGCCATGGGCGCAGAAGGGTACAGGTCGCGCACGTCATGGATCCATCCGTTCTCCAATTTGGAGAGGAGGGGGTGTGACGCACGGACCGCGAAACGATAAAAATTACACGCGTACGATTCCGAAAAGAATGCGTGCAAAAGCGCTGTTTATGGTCATTTCTCGCAAGTTCAAAGATGGAGAAATAATTTTTATTGATTCATTCGGGATCACGACGCCGAAGACGGCTATTGCGAAGAAAAGTTTGAACTCGCTCGCATCCATTTCCGGTTTTGAAAAACTATCAAGTAAAAAACGGAACGCGGCGTTGATCGCGTTCTCGAGCGATACGGGAGTTACAAAGAAAAGCTTCGGTAATATAGGAAACGTACAGACGGTTGACGTCAGAAATCTCAATCCGGTTTCTGTTCTCGGCAGTACCTTTCTAATCATTGAGAATCCTAAAGACGCCGTTCTGATTATTTCTAAGCGCGTTTCCTCGCAACTAAAGTAAATTTTTATGGCATTATTCGGAAAAAAGAAATTAGAAGAAAAAAAGACGGTGGAAATAAAAACCGTTTCTAACAAATCTGATACCTCGAATGGGTCTAACATCGGGCATCTTTCCGGCGTTCTTGTGAATCCGCGCAT
Organism: uncultured Candidatus Saccharibacteria bacterium; assembly: GCA_964356695.1. Classification (GTDB taxonomy): domain Bacteria; phylum Patescibacteriota; class Minisyncoccia; order Phycocordibacterales; family UBA2100; genus UBA10103. The sequence goes on from CAYHIZ010000006.1 coordinate 2,776, forward strand.
AACAGAAAAGGCCTCATCTAATATTGGCGTCGGCGTGTACACTTTTGATGTTTCTGACAGCGCCACAAAGTGCAGTATAAAAGGTGCGATTTTTGCATTGTATGGCGTGCATCCGCGCATGGTTCGAGTTGTCACTATTCAAAGGAAGATGCGTCGTAATGCGCGGACGGGGCAATCGGGCTTATCGCGTGGTGGGAAAAAAGCTTACGTTTATCTGAAAAAGGGCGAGATAATAACAATTTCTTAATTTAATCCTGCTAGTAACAAATAAAATATGAGCATTAAATTATACAAACCAGTAACTTCGGGACAGCGCGGCATGAGTCGTGTTCACTATCGCAAGCTTCTCTCCGGGCACAATCCTCACAAAGCACTCGTGCAAGGTAAAGGTAAAACAGGCGGAAGAAACGCATTCGGACGTATAACCATGCGTCACAGAGGGGGTGGTCATAAGCAAAAATATCGTCTCGTCGATTTTCGTTTCGATAAAAAGAATATTCCGGCACGCATAGCGAGTATCGAGTATGATCCTTACCGAAGCGCTTTCATCGGGCTATCGATCTATGCCGACGGCGAGAAACGTTATGTCGTTCTTCCTCGGCACGTGAAGGTTGGCGATACTTTTCTTGTTGCAGACAATGCGCCAATCAAGCCGGGTAATCGATTGTCACTTGGCAAAATCCCGGTTGGCACATTCGTTTACAATATAGAATTGAGTCTGGGGAGGGGCGCCGCGCTAGTGCGCTCGGCTGGAAATTTTGCGGAAGTGGTTGCGCAAGACGCCGGATATACGCATCTTAGATTGCCTTCTACCGAAGTGCGAAAAATCATAAGCTCCGCATGGGCTTCGATAGGAGAAGTTTCCAACGAGATGTATCGTTTGCAGGTATTGGGCAAAGCCGGACGAAACAGATGGAAGGGAATCCGTCCGACTGTTCGAGGGAGTGCAATGAATCCTGTGGATCACCCGCATGGGGGTGGAGAAGGTCGCGCGGGTCGCGGACTCCGTCGCGCCAAGACCATGTGGGGCAAGCCTGCCGGAAAAGGTCAAAAAACACGCCGTCCGAAAAAATATTCGAATGTTTTTATCATTTCTCGCCGAAAGGTTGGAAAACGCGCTTAAATCCTGTATAGTTCCGTACCTATGACTCGTTCACTAAAAAAAGGTCCATATGTGGATGCGAAACTTTTAAAGAAAGTCGGCGCGAGAAAAGCGTCTGCCGGTGGCATCAAGACGTGGGCCAGAAGTTCACAGATAGCACCGGAATTCGTGGGCTACACCTTTCTTGTGCATACGGGGAAGAATTTCGACGAAGTATATGTTTCGGAAGACATGGTCGGACACCGTCTTGGTGAATTTGCGCCTACAACCAAATTCATAAAGCACGGCGGTAAGATGCAGAAGGAGACGGAGATGGCCGCGAAAGCGGCGGAGATCGCTTCGGCGCAAGCCGCGAAGGGGGCGACCGCAGCGGCAGGGAAAAAATAATTCAATAATTCAAATTCGCACCGCAATATATTAAATAAATATGAAAGCACTTTTGACAAACTATCACCAGTCTCCGCGTAAGGTTAGGCTTGTCGCCGATCTTATTCGCGGTAAATCGATACAGGCGGCGCGTCTCGCTCTCAAGTTTTTGCCGAAAAAATCATCTCCTGCGATAGAGAAGCTTTTGGATTCGGCTGTTGCAAATGCACGCAGTAATGGGACTTATTCAGAAAGCCTGTATGTAAAAAAGATAACCGTCGATAAGGGGGCAGTGATGCGCAGGTCACGACCTTTCGCGCGCGGTCGCGCCGGCGCTATCAGAAAAACAATGAGCATAGTATTTCTCGAGCTAGGCGCGTCTAAAAGCTAAAAGCAATCGTTATGACTCACACAGTACATCCATATGCGCATCGCCTCGGAATAATTCGCGACTGGAAAAGTCGCTGGTTTGCGAAAATGCCCGCGCAATACCGACAGAACGTTATGGTAGATTCCGCAATCCGTCGCTTCTTAAAAAAGCGCTTGCGAGGTCACTATGTTACGTCTGTCGAGATCGAGCGTAACGAGAAACATATTCGCGTGCTCATCAAAACCTCTCGTCCCGGTCTTGTTATAGGGCGCGGGGGCGATGGTTCCGTGAAGCTTACGAAAGAGATTGAGGCGATTGTACGCAAGGTACCGCTCGCAAGAGGAAAGCATATCCCCGGAGGAAGGATTCTTTCTGTTCATTTGGACATTGAAGAGATTCGCTCTCCAGAATCCCAATCGCCCGTCGTTGCTTATATGATAGCCGAAGGTCTGGAGAAGCGTCAAACATTTCGACGTGTCTTAAAACAGACGGTTGAGAAAGTAATGGCGAATCGAGATGTTTTGGGCGTGAGAATTGCGGTCGCCGGCAGGCTTGGGGGTGCGGAAATGAGTAGGCAAGAAGAAATTAAGAGGGGACGTGTGCCATTGCAAACTCTGCGAGCGGATATAGACTTTGCGCGCGAAGAGGCGTATCTTCCCTACGGTGTAATCGGAATCAAGGTGTGGATTTACCGTGGCGACATCTTCTCGGATAAGAAATCGGAGAAGCAGTCATAAAATTTAACTTATGCTCGCACCAAAAAAAGCAAAATTCAGAAAATGGCAGAGTGGACGTAAAAACGTTGCGTACCTCAAAAGACCCGAGACGCGAGGTGTCACTGTCGCTTTCGGGGGTTTCGGATTGAAGGCGCTTACGCAGGCGCGTGTTACATCGAATCAGCTCGAAGCTGCACGTCGCGCACTCTCGCGTGCAGGCGGAAAAGGCGCTAAGATATGGACGCGCGTTTTTCCCGACCGTCCTTTCACTCAAAAGGCCGCAGAGGTAGGCATGGGAAGCGGAAAGGGGGATGTGGCTGGATTTGTGGTTGAAGTTCGTCCGGGCAGAGTTATTTTCGAAATCGACGGCGCTCCTATGGAACAGGCTCGCGAAGCTCTACGGAAAGCCGGTACCAAACTTCCTCTTAAAGTACGCGTCGTGGCGCGGGTATAGTTAGACATTGTTCACTAGATAAGTTATGACTGACATAATTCAACAAAGCATGGAGGATTTGAAGAAACAAATTGTAGATAATCGCGCCGCGCTTCGGGTGTTTCGATTTGGCGGGGCGGGTAGTCGCACAAGGAATGTTCGCGAGGGACGCAATTTGCGGAAAAACATAGCGCGTGTTCTTACGGAGATTCGAAAGAGGGATATAGCCACTAACAAAAGTATATGAATGAAAAAAACATAACACCTGGAAAAACCCTTAAAGGAGTCGTTGTAAAACGGGCGATGAAGGATACCGTCACCGTATCTGTCGAGCAATTCGTCATGCATCCAAAGTACAAGAAGTATCTGCGTAAAACCAAAAAGTATTTGGTGCACGATATTGGAAACACCGCGGAGATAGGGGACAAGGTTGTAATCAGAGAGACTCGCCCTATCTCTAAGCGTAAGCGTTTCGTTCTTATCGAGCGAATCTCGCGAAAAGCATAATTGATATTATATGTTACAAGATAGAACTTTAGTCAAAATAGCTGACAATTCGGGCGGTATAATCGGTCGTGTTTTCAAGATTTTGGGAGGGTCGAAGAAGCGCTACGCGTGCGTGGGCGAAGAGGTTATTATTTCCATACAGACTGCACAGCCGCGCAAAATGGTCAAGAAGAAAGAGGTGCATCGTGCGGTGGTTGTTAGACAGGCCAAGAGTTTACGTCGAAAAGACGGTTCATATGTGCGGTTCGACGAGAACGCGGTCGTTCTTATAGTCGGTAGCGGTAAGGAGCCCAAAGATCCAAAGGCTAATCGAGTGTTCGGGCCGATCCCGCGTGAGATTGTCGAATATGGTTATAAGAAGATAGGATCATTAGCTCCGGAAATAGTATAGTTCGTATAATTCAACAGACTCACTGTAAAAAATATGAAATTAAAAAAAGGAGACAAAGTGGCGGTTATAGCTGGTAAATCCAAGGGGCAGATTGGAACAATCGTCCGCACATTGCGAGACAAGAACAGCGTCGTTCTCGACGGTATCAATCTTTCGAAACGGCATCAGCGCCCAACACAGAGAAGCCGTAAGGGGCAAATTATCGAACGTGCCATGCCGATACACGCATCGAATGTTATGATCATAGACCCGAAGTCTGGGAAACCGACGCGAATTCGTATCGTTCGCGATAAAGATGGGGAACGCGGGCGGGTGGCAGTGAAAAGTGGCCAAACGCTCAAGTAAAAAATATGACAACTACATTGCAACATACAAAAACATTCGACGCACTCAAGGGCGCGTTTGGATACAAGAGCGTGATGCAGACCCCGAGGGTCGTTAAGGTCGTGGTATCAACTGGCGTTGGCAAAGTGAACAAAGACAAGAAGCGAATGGAGCTCATCGTGGGGAGGCTTACGCGCATCACGGGTCAGGTTCCAGCTCCGCGTTCCGCGAAAAAAGCCATAGCGAATTTTAAGAGTCGCGCGGGCGATGTTGTCGGGTACCAAGTTACACTTCGCGGAAACAGGGCCAAAGCTTTCTTGGACAAACTCATTCATATAGTTTTTCCGCGTACGAAAGACTTTCGCGGATTGTCCCCGAAAGCTATCGATGAGATGGGCAATATGACGATCGGTATCAAGGAACACATCGTGTTTCCGGAGACTTCCGACGAAGATTCCAAAGACATTTTCGGTCTTGCTGTAACAATTGTTACCACTGCCAAGAGCGCGAAAGAAGCACAAGCTTTCTTGCGTCATTTGGGAGTGCCACTGCGGGAGAAATAGTCCCGCACCTAACTTGTGCTTCTGAATGTCAAGTAATACCATCACCAATTAACCATTCAATAATAGATATCCGTCTTTGCGAGGTCTTTGACCGAAGCAATCTAGAGTCCGTGCACATATTCTGGATTGCTTCGCTTCGCTCGCAAAGACAAACGGGGATAGGTTAATTGGAGATGGTATAAATAGGGAAATAAGTATTCCTATGAGTCGTCTATAGCGAGAAATAGGAACACAGTGCCATTCTAAACTTTGGTACTATAGTAAAAATGTCAAATGAAAATGCTGAGAATGTTGCCGAAAGTAGATAGTGGTACTATGTAAAAGTGGTATTTGATCGATAAGAGACTATGGCATTAGACAAACCAACTTTTGAAACAGGTCGGGCGAAAGATACTGAAAATACGGAAAGAAGATCTGTGAATTTTTTTGTTGCGATGAGAGATAAAATGATCGCCGAGATAGGAGTACCGGATCAACGTGCGATGTTTGCTGATGCGTATGATTTGAGTAACGGATTGATGGCGTTGAACACAATAGGCGCGGTACAAAAAGAGCGAACCGGTTTTGCTCGTGGGACAATAGATCCAATAAAAGATAGATTTCGCGTAACAATTCCGATTGATCAATTGCAACTGGATCGCAGTCCATCGCTAGCAATGGGAGATGAAGAATCTCTGAGAAACATTAAGAATGTCGATTTGGAAAGGTTGAAGAGTGCCACATGCGAGTACCTCAAGAAATTTGGACAACTCAAGCATCGGCTCGGTATGTTGCGAGAAGTAGAACTGCATCCGGAGATAAAAGAACTTCTCTCAAAATACAATAAGTCCAATGTACATGAGCTTTTCGAACCCGGACTTGAAATAAAATATTCGGAAATTCGCGATCTGAGCGCCAAGATTGCAAGTGTATTTGAATATAGAAATAGGAAAATAAAAGAATTCGTCGCGTACCGCTATGCACGATCCGTACCTGCGGAGACGGATTCAGAGACATTTTCCCTAAACGTTCATCGTATTGTCGAGACTAGACAGGATAATGCCTATAGAGATGGATTTATTAAAAATAGTGATGCTTTTAGCGCTCCAATACCGCCCGAGCTTGTTCCGTATGCAATGGGTAAACTGCGAGAAACGATCGGAAGCGTCCGATCTTCAGGAGGCAAGATTGACGAGAAGAAAGAGGCATTGAAGTCATACATCCTTTTCGAAATGATACATCCGTTCGATGATGGAAACGGTCGGACGGGTCGGGCTCTTTTTGTATATCTCCAAAGACATCTGAGTAAGGAGAGATCGATGATAGATGTTCCTATCCATATTCCAATTGCTCGTTACGAATCTGGCACGATATATCCTCAAGAGACCGTCGGCAGCAAAGATACACTGACACGACCCGGTTCCGTATCACTCGACGTAAATACTCTACTCAAGCGTATATTGCAGAGAGAAGATATCATCGGATTAGGGAAACAATTACCCGGATATTTTTCTGATGAAACCATGGATCAGGAACAACTGCGGAAAAAGTTCGACGACCTTTTTGAGGGCGTTGTGAAAATACTGGAATCAGAAGGGGGCGATCACCATCTTAATGAATTATTGCATGTGATTGAGAAGCAAAGTTCACTGGATGACATGACAAGTTCTGACTGGAATATGGTTTACGATTCGGCGAGAAAGAATCTGGGCACAGAATTAATTCCTTAAGTTTCGTGATTCTCCGATTTGTAGCGAGATTAGTTCGAATGCATGTAGTTTGTCAATTGGAACGGACGACTTGAAAACCAATTCCAACCCTATAAGATGCATGCATGAATAATGACAAAGGGCTGGGGACGCGCACGATACCCGTGACCGTGGACAAAAGTCATCTCGTGACGATCGGAGAAAAGCTGTATACGGAGAAGTCGAGTTTTGTGCGAGAACTTGTGAATAACGCCTTTGATGCAGATGCGACCGAGGTATATGTGGAGATCACGAACGATAGCGTGGTGATTCGCGACAATGGATCGGGAATGAACGAAAGTGGACTGGAACAGTATTTCACTATCGGTTCGACTTTGAAAAAATCATCCGATATCAGCCAGAAGTTTGGGCGCAAAAGGATTGGTGAATTCGGCATTGGCAAATTCGCGGCGCTCGCGGCGTGTACGCGATTTGAGATAGAGACACAGCGAGGAGATTTTCGCGCACAACTTTCTTTCGACAAAGAAAAGTGGGCGCTCGACAAAGACTGGAATCTCAACATGAATGTTCTTGCTCCGCAGACAGACGGAACCGGAACGACCATCACACTTTTTAAACCGAAGATTACTCTCATTCCGGGCAAGATTCGACACTATCTCTCCGAAAGGACGCCGATTCATGCACTGAATTTTTCCGTTTTCGTGAATGATGAACGAGTGAGCGACGGCATTTTGACCGGGACACACATTGAGGTTGCGCAGGCGACGCCGCACGGAGAAATCGCCGGGATGATCATTGTCGTTCCCGAAGGGAAGAAGCTCGAACATCACGGCGTTGCGGTGCATGTGAAGGGCGTGTTGATCCGCCGCGAGATCTTTGGGCTCTCGCTTGTGCACCGTATCGGTGTTACGCGCATTACCGGCCGCATTCATGCGGATTTCCTGCCAGTAACATCCTCTCGCGACGACTTTCTTCGAGACTCGGATGAGTTCATTGCATTTGAGGGCGTGATGAAAAAAGAAATTGACCGGGCACTCCGAACTATACGCGAAGAGGGGCATCGAAAGGCGGACATCGAAGCCTCGCGCGTGCTTCGCGACGCATTGCAAAAGATAGGCAAGGCCATGCGGCGTCACAAAGGAATTTTCTCTGAGACGCAAGTGCCGATGGGTCATCATGGCAAGGATATGGATGGGATGGATGATGACACATCGAAAGAAGGCGAGGGCTATGAAGTATCCAAGGCGCAATTTTTGCCGTCGGGCAGCGAGATAGATCCGGCACTCAAAGATATGTTCACGAAGGATGGAAAAAACATACGACGCGGACGCGGTATTCTCGGTGCCAAATCCGTGGTTCGCAATCTAACTATAGCGGGCATGGAAATTGCCGTTCGCATGGAGCATCTGGGGGATCAAGACGAATCAATCATCTCGGGGGGAGTCATCTATATCAATCTCGATCACCCGCTGTATCAGACATATCGGGGCAAGGACGATATTCTTGCCATCCATCTCGCGCGCGTCATTACCAAAGAACTTACGTTGCACGCAGGCATCGTCAATGCCGCAGACGCGTTCGCGCTTCAATCCGAACTCCTGACTGATGCGTTGCGGGAGAAGAAACGGAAGTAGCGCTTGCTTTCAAAATCGATCTGATGTATTTGTTCTGTTGGGTCTAGTTCGTGTAAGAGATAAATGGAGGAAAGGAGATCTAAATGCCGGGCTTTCACATCTTGTATGTGTGGCAAACCGCGATTATCGCAGTCGGTCTCGTGGTGGTATTTTTGCTACTGCGGTGGATCTTGCCGTTCATGTTTCGACACGAGTGGCGTGCGTGTGCTGAAGACAGGCACACGATTAGATCAGTCATGGGGGTGCTTGTCGCAAGCGCAATAAGCTTTGGGGCGAGCGGACTGATCGTCGATCTGTGGTGGTGGAGTTTCGTTCGTCATTTTCTTGGCGGCGGATGTACTGGCGTGCTCGTATGTTTTCTTGCGGTGCGAGAAAGCGTACCGCATATTGGCGCGCGTCGATTCGCATTGTTCGCTTTGCCGTGGGTTACTATCCTCGGTGTAGCGAACGAGATGGCGGAATTCGCGGTTCAATCTTTCACCAGCCTTAATTTCACTCCCAATCAGGACGACATTGAATGGGACTTGTTAAGTAACGAGTTTGGTATATTCGCCAGCCTTCCTGTGTTTGCCTTTTTGGCGCACAGGCAAAAAGATTCGGGGGCGGGATTATAATTCCCGCCCTCGCTTATTTTGTTTGACTTACCATTAGTTTCGCGTATATTTACCCCTGCTTCGTAGGGGGCTTTGTTTTTTAGCGATCCTAACGGTCTTAATGTGGAGACCAAGGGATATCCTAGAGAAGATGGCCACACGATGATGTTTCTGTAATCACACGCCGTAAGGCGGGATGCAAGAGCTTCACAACCCCCTTCAAGGCATACCCTTAGGCTTCGCTCAGGGTAAAATTTCTTCAAAATTTTATGGCAAAAAAATCAATGATTGTGAAGGCGAATCGGGTGCCGAAGTTCTCGTCTAGGACCGTTCGCCGTTGCTTCAAGTGCGGTAGACCGCGCGGTTTTATGCGCGATTTTAATCTATGTCGCATTTGTTTCCGCGAAGAGGCACTTCAAGGGAATATTCCGGGAATCAAAAAAAGCTCATGGTAATTTCATTGCACTAACAATTATTACAAATGTATGATAAATGATCCTGTTGCCGATTTTGTGACTCGCCTTAAAAATGCAGTGGCCGTGAAGAAGGCCTCTACTTCTGTGCCGTTCTCGAATTTTAAATTGGCAATTGCCGAAAAGTTGAGGGATGCCGGTTATGTGCAGACGGTAGAAAAAAAAGGACGCAAAGTGCAAAAGACTCTCGACGTAACGTTTAAATATAGTGAATCCGGAGAGCCGGCTCTGAACGGCGTAAAACGTATCTCAAAGCCGGGCAGACGCGTTTATCGAAGTTATCGCGATATCATTCCTGTTCACTATGGTCATGGTTCGTTAATTCTTTCAACACCTAAAGGCGTGATGACAGACAAAGAAGCCCGCAAACAAAAATTGGGCGGTGAGGCGTTGTTTGAAATCTGGTAGTTTTGTCATGTTATCTCGATACACTCGTAACACATCACTATAAATAAAAACATTTTATGTCGCGCATAGGAAAAAAAGCAATAATCATTCCCACCGGCACCGAAGTGACGGTTTCCGACTCCTGTCTTACCGTTAAGGCAAAGGGTGGGACTCTAAAGCGTCAGCTCCATCCCGCGATTATCGTTTCTGTTGCAAATGGAGAGGCTTCGGTGGCTCCTGCACGAGAGACTCGTCTTGCGCGTGCTCTTTGGGGTACGTATGCTGCGCATGTTCGCAACATGATAGAGGGCGTTAATAAGCCGTTTGTGAAAAAACTCATCGTAGAGGGTATTGGTTATAAAGTGGAGATCACAGGTAAGCAACTCAAGCTTATGGTTGGTTTTTCGCACCCCGTATTTATTGCCATACCGGACGGACTCGGCGTTGCTGTCGACAAGAGCATTATTACCGTCTCAGGGGCAGATCTGGAACAGGTTGGGCAATTTTCCGCTTCGGTGCGCGACGTAAAAAAACCGGAACCATATAAAGGTAAAGGTATAAGATATGAAAATGAAGTTGTACGCAGGAAGCAGGGTAAAAAGGCCGCGACTGCTTCGGCGTAATAATTCAATTTCATCAATTTAACTGCAAATAATTTATGACAACAAAAATACAAAAAAGAGAAAGACGACATATTCGCGTACGTGCAAAAATCTCAGGTACGAAAGAACGTCCGCGTTTGTCTGTGTTCAGGTCGAACACGCGTCTGGTTGCACAGATCATAAATGACGATACGGGCACTACTCTCGCGAGCGTTTCATCTGGGGGTGAAAAAGCAAAGACTCCGCGCGAACGCGCCGAGCGAGTCGCAGTAGAACTCGTCAAACTCGCGCAGGAAAAAGGCATCAAGTCTGTCGTGTTTGATCGAGGCGGATTTCGGTACCTTGGCACCGTTAAAGCATTTGCCGACGCGGCTCGGGCTGCGGGATTAATATTTTAATACTAATCATTTAAATGATTTTCTATGAGTGATCTAATGGCAAATAATAATAAAGTAATTGCACCGGAGGTGGCGGGCAATGTTGCGCAAGAAAAAGTGGCACGGCGCTCTTTTCAGGGTGGGCAGGGTCGTGGCGGTCGTCCTGGTGGAAATTCTCCTCGCAGGGGTCGTGGAGGAGATCGTGAGGGACGAAAGAGCGAGTTTGCGCAAAAGCTTATTGGCATAAGACGTGTCGCGCGTGTTATGGCCGGTGGTCGTCGATTTAACTTCTCGGCAGCTCTTGTGTTGGGTGATAAGAAAGGACGCGTAGGCGTAGGTCTTGGGAAAGCTATGGACACCGCTCTCGCTATCGAAAAGGCAACCAGAAGCGCAAAGCGCTCTATGTTGACTTTGAATTTGACAAAAAACCGAAGTTTATCGCACGATGTGAAAGCAAAGTATTGCGCCTCACGTGTCGAGATACGACCTTCTCCCGGTAGGGGACTTGTTGCTGGTTCTTCTGTGAGAACTGTTTTGGAGCTTGCGGGGGTTTCTGATGTTACTGCCAAGCTCTTGTCTCGAAGTCATAATTCCATAAACAACGCTCGAGCCGCTATCGAGGCGCTTCGTCAAGTAGCTAAATAAATATGGCAACACTCAATCAGCTAAAAAGAATGACCAGTCGCTCTAAACAGCGAGTTGGTCGAGGTCAGGCAAGCGGTCGTGGCAAGCAGTCTGGTCGCGGAGGTAAGGGACAAACCGCTCGCGCGGGCAGGAAAATGCGTCCGGAGTGGCGAGATGTAATCAAGAAGCTTCCAAAGCGTCGCGGTTTCGGTAAAAATCGCGGACGTACCGTAGTCGGCACGCGCCCTGATGCCCTCGCCTTATCCCTTGGGCGGCTTAATGATCTATTCGAATCGGGCGCGATAGTGTCTCGTAAGACGCTTATGGATAAGGGCGTTCCAGGACGCAAGTCTCGCCCAATAAAAATAGTCAACGTAGGACAGATTAGTAAAAAACTTTCCATTCACGATATTCATGTTTCTTCTTCAGCGCGCGAATCGATAGAAAAAGTAGGCGGTACAGTCGCGTAACTTTATGTACGAGACATTCATTCGCAAGGCAAGATTGATAGTCGAGGATGAAGCACTGCGCAGTCGCGTACTCTTTGTTCTCGGCGCACTAGTGGTCTTTCGTCTTCTTTCGGCAATACCGATTCCCGGTATAGACGTAGCCGCACTATCTAACTATCTGTCAAGCAATCAATTCCTCGGCCTTTTGAATATCTTTTCTGGGGGTGGCTTTTCCTCTCTTTCGATCATGATGATAGGAGTTTCTCCGTACATAACGGCGTCGATCATCATGCAACTTATGACAGTACTGTCGCCCAAATTGAAGACATTATATCAGGAAGAGGGTGACGCGGGACGACAGCGCTTCATGCAATATTCGCGTTATTTGACTGTTCCGCTTGCGTTTATACAGGCGTTCGGCTTTCTCATTCTGCTTCAGCAGAATGGGATAGTCTCAAAATTAGGTCTTTTTCATCTTGTAACAAACGTTTTCGTGATCGCGGGGGGCGCGCTTCTCATCATGTGGATCGGCGAACTCATGAGTGAATATGGGGTGGGTAACGGTGTTTCTCTCATAATATTTGCCGGCATAGTCTCTGGCATACCATCCGCGCTGGCCCAATTTACATTTGCCTTCGATATCGCGCAATTGCCCGCATACATTGCTTTTGCCGCCGCCGCGGTCGCGATTACGGCCGGAGTAGTTTTCATCACGGAAGCGGAACGGCCTATTCCCGTCACCTACGCGCGTCGCGTGCGCGGTATGAAGGTAATGGGCGGAGTTTCCACGTATTTACCGCTTCGCGTGAATCAATCGGGAGTTATGCCGATCATTTTCGCCCTTTCCATTCTTCTTTTTCCGCAAATGATCGCATCCTTTCTTGCGCAAAGTTCCATACCATTTGTCGCATCAGTCGCTTCCGCGGTTGTGTCGGGACTTGCGAATAACTGGGTCTACGGAATTTTATACTTTTTGCTTGTTTTTGTATTTACATATTTTTACACTGCGATAACATTCGAGCCGAATCAGATTGCGAAGAACTTACAGAAGAACGGCGCTTTCGTTCCCGGCGTGCGTCCCGGAGGAACCACGGCTGAATATTTGGGGAACATAATCACGCGCATTACGCTCGTGGGCGCACTTTTTTTGGGTGTTCTAGCCGTACTTCCGATTATTTTGCAGGGTATCACTGGTATTACCGCGTTCACAATCGGAGGCACTGCGCTTCTAATCGTCGTTTCTGTCGTCCTTGATGTAGTCAAAAAGATTGACGCGCAGACGAGTATAAGGGAGTATTGACAAATATAGTATAAATGTTAAGCTACCATTGGGTAAATTTGCCCCAAACGTAGGAGAGAAGTGATGGCGAAAATGTCGTTCATAGCGCGCGCGAGCATACCGGTTGCGTCGTCTGTGCTCTATGGAAGTTTGGGTGCGGTTTGTTTTTTCAATTCGGACCCTGGGGGCGGATGGCACGCGACATGGGCGTTCTGTTTGATAATGAGCGCAATAATAGCTATGTGGTCTGTCCCAGCCCTGATCGTCGCCTTGGTTCGGCGATATCTGGGATATGTGGATTCGATGTAGTGATGGAAGCCATGCCTCCGTCACCCACCAAAGGCCCTCGCGGATTCGCGGGGGCTTGCTTTTTCTGCAAAATTGACTGACACCCCCCCCGGTTGATTATTTCATAAGCCACTCCCGATACGCATCCGAGACGGTGCGTATCACGCCTTCAAGATCATTTTTCATAGTATCGACGACGAGGTCGTACTGCGATTCGTCGAGATAGCTCACGCCATAGAGCTCCTTGTAGCGCAGGCTTTCGCTCTTCGCGCGCGCGTTCGCTTTTTCGTACGCTTCTTGCAGTGAAGCGGCCGTCTGGCTCACGCGCCCGGAGTGCTGCATATGCTCGAACGCGCGCAGTGCAGCGGTGTGCGGATCGATGCGCAGGAACACCTTGAACGAATCCGGTATCCAATGGAAGGCGAGGCGCGAATCAATCACCAGCTCGTCTTTCTCTCCCGATCGGCGCACTGCTTCGTCTACTAAAGTGTCGATGGAAGGATCGGTTTCCGCGAGCGTGTTCAGTTCCTCCACCGAGAGTCCTTTTTCCTGCGCGATCTGACGCCAGAAGTCGCCGCTTGAAAATCGCCGATATCCGAAAATGCCCGCCACGCTGTCAGCCGTGCTCGACTTGCCGCTGCCTGGAAGTCCCGTTATGGTGATGATGCGCTTCTTTGTCCCGAGCTGCTTGTCCTGAGCTTGGTCGAAGGGCGTCGAGGGATTCATCGTTACATTCTAGCGTTTTTGTGCGTGTAGAGCTATACTCTCGAATAACATGAATTCGATGACAGTCGCATTTTTCGGGATCTCCGGTTCCGGCAAAGGAACGCAATGCATTCTTCTCGAAGATTTTCTCAAAGAAAAAGATTCGGGGAATGGCGTAGTGCGTCCCGAGATGGGCGATCTTTTGCGGAAGTTCATGCAGAGCGGAACTTCGCTTGCCAAAGCTACGGGAGACATCGTAAACGTCGGCGGTCTTGTTCCGTCATTTATTCCGATATACATGTTGGCGGGTGTATTAAACGACATGTTTGACGGTACCCAGCATCTTATTCTCGACGGCACCTGTCGTCGCCCCGATCAATCGCGCGCCGTAGACGACATGATGAAGCTTTGGAAGAGAAAGAATCTGCAGGCAATTGTTTTGCGACTATCAAAAGATTCGGCGAAAAATCGCCTGATTGCGCGCGGGAGGGCAGATGATGCAAAAGATGAGGTGCTTGATAGTCGTTTTGCATGGTACGAAGAGAATGTTGTTCCATCAATAGAGGAATTGCGTGCATGCGGTTGGGAGATAATTGAGATAGACGGGGAATCTGATGTGCAGACAATTCATAAAAACATACTTACGGCATTAAAGATCGTATGATCGTAAAAACGAAAGAGGAATTGGAAATTCTTCGCGAAGGCGGGAAGCGGCTCGCTAGGCATGTTCGCATCCTCTCCGCAATGGTTGCTCCAGGCGTTACATCTCGCGCACTTGAGGAAAAAGCGAAAGAGATGGTGCGTGCCGACGGTGATGAGCTTGCGTTTCTGGGACATGTAGAGAGAAAGAATGATATACCGTATCCCTCGGGGTTATGCCTTTCAGTAAACGACGTGATTGTCCATTCTCCTGCGGGTGGCAATGGCGCAATTATCGCGGATGGCGATGTCGTGTGTCTAGATTTCGGCATTAAGCACAAAGGACTCTACACCGATCATGCGGTTACGGTAATAGCCGGCACGAAGCGCGATCCGCACGACGAAGAGCTTGTCGCAGGCACTTCTGAAGCGACTACGGCGGGGATTGCGCAAGCGCGTGTGGGGAATACCACGGGGGACATCGGCTACGCGGTACAGAAAGTTGCCGATAAATATCATTTTGGTTATCCCACAAACCTCTCAGGGCATGGGGTCGGTAAAAAAGTTCACGAGGAGCCGCATGTGCCGAATTTTGGAGAGAAGGGAGGGGGGGTGAAGCTCGTAGAGGGGCTCGTGATTGCGATTGAGCCGATGATGACTTTGGGAAGCGGAGAACTATACATTGATGCAGACGGTCATTCATATCGTACAAAAGACGGTTCGCGTACCGCGCATTTTGAACACACAATTTTGGTTACCAAAAACGGGCCGGAGATTTTGACGGTAGAATGAGTTAAAATGTTACGATGGCAGTTGATGTTCTGATCATCGGCAGCGGGGGACGCGAGCATGCGCTTGCGTGGAAGCTGAAACAGTCGCCGCGCGTAGGGAAATTGTACATAGCGCCGGGGAACGGCGGGACGAGGCTTCTCGGCGAGAATGTGCCTATTGGTGTCATGGAGTTCGAAAAACTCGCACAATTTGCCGCGGAGAAAAAGATCGGGCTCACAGTCGTTGGTCCGGACGATGCATTCGTAGGAGGAATAGTCGACGTATTTACGGCGCACGGATTGCGCATATGGGGCCCGACGCGTGGCGCGGCGCAGATAGAGGGTTCAAAGGCGTTTGCAAAAGCGCTGATGCAGGAAGCAAAGATTCCCACAGCAAAATTCTCTGTCTTTAAGAGTGCCGCGCTGGCGCTTGCGCATGTACGTACGACAGGAGTGCCGATCGTCATAAAGGCGAGCGGGCTCGCGCTCGGGAAAGGGGTCTATGTGTGTGAGGCAATGGCAGAGGCCGAGCATGCGATCAAAGAAATCATGATCGAGCGGGTGCACAAAGACGCGGGCAATGAGGTGGTAATCGAGGAGTATCTTGATGGTCCCGAGATATCAATACATGCGCTTTCCGATGGCACTTCACATATGATCTTTCCTCCATCGGAAGATCACAAACAGGCGCTTGATGGAGACAAGGGAAGCAATACCGGGGGGATGGGCACGATCGCGCCGGTGTCGTGGGTAAATCTCGAAATGATGGCAAGTATTGAAAGCAGTGTCGTTATCCCGACATTTGAGACGCTTAAAAAGCGCGGGATTGAATTTAAGGGTCTCCTGTTTCCCGGTCTCAAGATGACGAGCGGTGCGAAAGTGCTTGAATATAACGCTCGCTTCGGCGATCCTGAATGTCAGGTATACATGCGGCTTCTCAAGAGTGATCTTCTCGATCTTCTCGAAGCGTGTGTCGATGGCAATCTAGACACGGCACGAAAACGCGCGGAGTGGCGCAAAGGATATGCCGCCAACGTCGTTATCGCCTCGGGTGGCTACCCGGAAGCGTACCAGAAGGGATTCCCGATAACGGGCATCGAGGAGGCGGAAAAGGTGGAGGGTGTCGTAGTTTTTCATGCCGGCACAAAATGCAATGAGATGTCATCTCATTGCATTACTAATGGAGGGCGAGTATTGAGCGTTTCTGCCATTGGCGATACGCTGAAAACTGCGCTCGACCGCGCCTACGAAGCGGTCGGCAAGATTCAATTTGAAGGAAAATACTTTCGCCGTGATATTGGAGCGAAGGCATTGGGCAGGTAGTGATATACTTTCTTTATGCCTCCGCTATCGATGGAGCGACCAAAGGTTGCCGTACCCGCCAAATTCAAATCTCCGGAAGAGGAGCTTGCGTATTTGCGTGCCAGGGTAGCCGAAAAAGAGGCGGCGCTGGATGCTCCGAAAAATCGATTCGAGAGCGATCGTATTGCAAAGCGTGAGATAGTTCAGTACGCGCAGATTCCGCAAGAGGCCGTTCTCCATGAGGCCTACGCGATGCCGGAGCACGAGAGCATACGGCACATGCTGAAGCTCGAGCCGGAAACGCACGATGTGCAAATGGATGAGCTTCTGATGATTGTAGTGGAGCGCGGTATACGAAACGCTCTTTCGGTATGCGCAAAGCTGAAGAACTTTCACCTCGCAGACGATTTTCATCGCGTTCTCATTGCATATATTGCAGAAGGTCTTCCTGATGCAGGTACGCCTCCGCCGGAAAAAGTCCGCCGAGCGCTCGATCTTGTACTTTTTGTAATTGATCCGCAGGCATATGGTGAGCGCGAGAAACAAGATTCGAGCCGTCATCAGCTCGGTCAACTTTTAGCGTCATCCGAGCAGTTGTACGCGGGACTCATTTCGCTCATATCCAAGCACGAGGGATTTTCGCTGGAGATTGCGGTTCCCGAAGGTACCGAATCAGCAATAATGTATCTCGCCGTTCCGCGAAAGAGAAAGGATCTTGCGGAGCGCCTTGTGGGCTCCGTGTTCCCGAATGCGCGGATTCAAGAAGAACGCGGCGATTACAATATATTTAATTATGAAGGGGCGCATGCCGCAGCATACGCGACGTTTGCTGAACATCCGGCATATCCATTGAAGACTCCGGAGATGTTCGAGCACGATCCGCTGAACGTGCTTCTCGCGGCATTTGCGAAAATCGCGAAATATGGAGAGGGAGCGTCGCTTCAAATATTGGTTTCTACGGAAGGCGACAGATACAATCAGTATTATAAAAAGATGATTCGCCGTCTTGAGAGGGGGAAAACTCTGCATCGTTCGCTCGCGGTTCCCGAAAGTGCCATAGGCGAAATGCTCTACGACATGTCGCACATGATGGTAAAATCCACGAAGCAGATAGAAAATGAACAGCAGAAAATGTTCCGTCGAAATGCCGACAAGGTTGCGAGTGAGGGGATCGAGCGCAAGCTGAAGAGCCGCATTTGTCCCGTTTTAATTCGCCTTGCGGCTTCCGGTCCTACGCAAGAACGCGCTAATGACCTGCTGGAGAATCTGATTGCTCCTTTCAATCAGTACGACGATCCGAAAGGCAACCAACTGGTATTCAAAAAAGTGTCGAATTGGAGCATTGACTCGTTTCTACGAGATTTCACATATAGGATATTCGACCATTCTTATTCCATTCCGCTTTCGCTCGCCGAAATAACATCGATCTTCCACTTTACCGCCGAGCGCGTACATACATCTCGCGAACTCAAGAGAAGCTTCACGAAACAGACGCCGGCACCCGTCGAAATGTCGGGGGACGGCATTGTGCTCGGCGTGAATCGCTATGGGGCCGAGGAGCGGCCCGTGCATTTTGGCGCGAGCGACCGCTTGCGCCACTGTTACGTCATAGGGCAAACCGGAACGGGAAAAACCGGCCTTCTAAAGAACATGATTATTCAAGATATTAAAAATGGCGAAGGCGTTGCATTTGTGGATCCGCATGGGAACGACATTGAAGACATTCTTGCGGCAATCCCTCCGGAGCGTATGAAAGATGTCATATATTTTGATCCCGCTTATACGACCCGGCCTATGGGTCTCAACATGCTTGAATATGATCGCTCGAGGTCGGAGATGAAAACATTTGTCGTCGACGAAGTGTATGGTATTTTCCGCAAGCTTTATGCCGATGTGCCTGAAGCCTTCGGCCCAATGTTTGAACAGTATTACCGAAATGCCGTGCAGCTTGTTGTCGAGGATCCGGATTCCGGCTCAACTTTCGTCGAAATCCCGCGCATATTTGCTGATCGGGAGTTTCGCAACATGAAACTTTCGAAGTGCAAAAATCCGATCATCGTGCAGTTTTGGAAAAAGATCGCGGAGCAAGCGCAGGGCGATCCGAGTCTCGAGAACGTTGCGCCCTACATTACCTCAAAATTCGACGTCTTTCTCACTAACGACATAATGCGTCCCATAGTCTCTCAAGAAAAATCAGCATTCGATTTTCGCGAGATTATGGATGGTAAAAAGATATTCCTGGCCAATCTTTCTAAAGGCCGTCTCGGCGATCGAAACACCTCGTTGCTCGGACTCATTCTTGTATCAAAATTCCTACAGGCGGCTTTCTCGCGCGTCGACACGAAAGGAGATCTGCCTGTTTTCTACCTCTACATTGACGAGTTTCAGAACTTCGCCACTCCCTCAATCGGCACTATTCTCTCCGAAGCTCGAAAATACAAACTCGCGCTCGTAATTGCACATCAATTCATCGCTCAACTGGATGAAAAAATACGAGACGCCGTCGTGGGCAACGTAGGAACCAAGGCGGCATTTCGCGTGGGTACGACAGACGCCGAATTTCTGGCGAAACAATTCGAACCTACGTTTGGCCAGCAAGATCTGGAAAATCTTCCGAATCGCCACGCAGTCTGCGCGCTTCTAGTCAATGGAACTCCGGCCCGCCCATTCTCTTTGCAAACGCAGAATTTGCCAGCTTTCGATTTCAGCATTGTTCCGGCTTTGAAGGAGCTTTCATACCGCACATATGGGCGCGATAGGGAAGAGGTGGAAACCGAGATGCGCAAAAAATTCGAAGCGAGCTACGGCAAGCCCAAGCCCGATCTAGGCAATGCTTTGGGCGATTTGCCCGACCCTGCATCTTTGTATCAATAGTTTTTGATCCTGAAACATTTGGATACGGTTATAGGTTTCAGTAGCTAGGATTGTAAGATTCTTTGTTGTAGCGCATCAATCTTGTTCGTTGTTTCGTCGTTCGATGCTATCATTTTTTTGAGTATGTCCTGATATTCCGACGGTTTTTCCTTGCGGAACTGTTCGATGCGTGCAGAGAAAATAGTGTTTACCTCTCGATTGAATCTTTCAGCTCCACTCGCAACTTCAAGCAACACCTGTATATATTCTAGGGGTTCTATTTTTTTGAGTGTGACTAAATCGGCATCAATCTCTTGAACAAGAGCGACTCTTTCCGTATCATTAGCGCTTTCGTATCGTGCTACCTTAGCCTGCATATCTTTAAGCAACCCGGCCAGAACTCCCTGCCCTCTGGGCAGGGATGAATGGTC
>CAYHIZ010000007.1:0-22586 GCA_964356695.1 uncultured Candidatus Saccharibacteria bacterium
TTAAACAAAGGGTTTTATGCGATCTTTTAGCTCAGATTTGGGGAGAGTCCGAAGTTAGGAAAAAGATCAGCGCCTCGCTCCTGAGCTTTTACGCCTCGCTTCGGTAGACCTTGCGCCGGTTTCTTGCTGATCGAACGAAATACGATCGGTAATCGCTGTTTTCCTCATCTGTGCTCCGCACACCGTCTCTGCACTCATCCGTTTCCAGAACGCATACAAGAGCGAAATCCTCACTCTCGCCGACCTCACCAAGGGCACCGGATTCTTCGGCGCGTTCACGAGGAAGAAGAGGGTGGCTCGGAGGGCGGGGATGCGTCACGCGGGAAAAACTCAGAAAGTCTAGGTGTACAATGCGTGCATGGTGGCAAAAAAGGAAGGGAATGGCAAAAAGAAATTAGCGCGCCTCGTCCTACTAGATTCGCATGCCATTTTGCACCGCGCGTATCACGCCATACCGAATTTCACGACATCGAAGGGTGAGCCGACGGGCGCATTATACGGGCTCGCGACCATGCTTGTTAAAACAGTAGATGAACTTTCGCCCGACTACATTATCGCCACACGCGACCTTCCCGGGGGAACCTTCCGGCATACATTGTTTGAAGACTATAAGGGTACGCGCATAGAAGCTGATCCCGCTCTTATCGAGCAATTAAAAAAGGCGCCGGAGATTTTCGAGGCGTTTGGCATCCCCGTCTATTCGACTCCCGGATTCGAGGCTGACGATATTATAGGTACGATTGTGCAGAAATTAAAAAAGAATGACGATGTCGAAATTATTATTGCTACGGGCGATTTGGACACTCTGCAATTAGTTGATGGGAAGAAAGTGCGAGTCTTTACGTTGCGGAAGGGGATTACCGATACAATAATGTATGACGAGGACCGTGTACGCGAGCGGTATGGATTCGGTCCGGAATTGGTGCCTGATTACAAGGGCCTGCGCGGCGACCCATCCGACAACATCAAGGGCATCAAGGGTATTGGCGAGAAAACAGCTGAGATGCTTGTTACGAACTTTGGATCTGTCGAAAATATCTACGCGATTCTAAAAGCGGATCCTGCGGAATTTGAAAAAGTCGGTATTAAGAAACGTATTGTCGAATTGCTTATTGCCCGAGAAAAAGACGCGCGATTTTCAAAAGAATTGGCGACAATACATTCGGGAGCCCCGATAGATTTTCAGCTTCCTCAAAATCCATTGAATATACTCGATCATTTGGAGTCGATTGAAACAATGTGCGACAAGTATGAATTTCGTTCTGTAAAAGAGAGGTTGCGCTCGCGCGTGAAAAGTATACCAGATGCGAGCGCGGTAGTCGTTCCCGATGAGGCGACAGAAGATGTCGATCCGATTACTTTGAGAGAAACAGCTGTCATGCTTTGGTTGCTTCGTTCGGACATCACGAATCCGACGCAGGATCAGATTCTCGATTATGCCCAGACCAAAAAGTTTGGCGAGGCACGTGGTGTGTTGGAGAAAAAACTGCACGAGACGGGGCGGTTGTGGGGCGTGTTTGAGAAAATAGAGAAGCCTGCTGTTCCTATTGTCGCCCTGATGAATGGGCGTGGCGTGTGCGTGAATAAAAAGACGCTTGAGAGTTTGGCGAAGGAGTATAGAAAAGAATTGGGTAATATAGCAGGAAGAATCTTTCAACACGCGGGACACGAATTTAATATTAAATCGACGCGCCAGCTTGCAACGGTTATTTACGATGAGCTGAAGATTACGCCGGAAAAGCAGAAAAAGACTTCTACGGGCTTGCGCACAACAAAAGAGTCCGAGCTTGCAAAACTAGTCCGTCGGCATCCGATTATCGAAGACGTACTTTCGTATCGCGAATTGCAGAAACTGCTTTCTACATACGTCGACAATATCTTGGAACTTATTGGTACGGATGGTCGTTTGCACGCAGAATTTTTGCAGACGGGGACGGTTACAGGCCGTATGGGTTGTCAGAATCCAAATCTGCAGAATATTCCTATACGTACAGAGTACGGTCGCCGTATTCGCGGCGCCTTCGAGGCCCAGAGAGGTTTCTGTCTGGTTTCCATAGATTATTCGCAAATTGAACTGCGCGTGGCGGCGGGACTATCGGGCGATAAGAAATTAATCGATGTTTTCAAAAGTGGGGGAGACATACATACGGCGGTTGCCTCGAGCATATTTAATGTCGCTCCAGACAAGATAGACAGGGAAATGCGCCGCAGAGCCAAGATCATCAATTTCGGCATCCTTTATGGCATGGGGGCGAATGCCCTGCGTTCTTCGCTTGGCGAAAATGTAGGGCATGATGAAGCGTCTAAATATTTGCAAGAATACTTTGCGCAATATTCGCAACTTGCCGAATGGATCGAGAAAACAAAACGCGATGCAGAAAGGCTTGGCTACACCGAAACGATTTTTGGTCGCCGCCGATATTTTACCGGATTCAAGTCATCGCTTCCCATGATGCGCGCGGAAGCGGAGAGAATGGCGGTAAATGCGCCGATCCAGGGTACGCAGGCAGACATAATAAAACTTGCGATGGTCGAGGTCGACGAAATGATTAAAGAGAAAAAATGGGAAGGGAAAGTTAATCTTATTCTCCAAATACACGACGAGCTCGTTTATGAAATCGCCGAAGATATTGCAGAAAAAACCGCGGTAGAAATTCGTGCCCTCATGGAGGGCGCTGTATCTCCGGCCGAATTTTCCGGCGTGCCTATTTTAGCCGAAGTATCAATAGGGAAAAATTGGAATGAGATGAAGAAACTTTCTCACGAGTGATATGCATATATAATCAGGTGACATGAAAAAGTCACTCATCGAAGAATTGCCGAGGGTCGTTCCCAAGAAAGAGGGGAGAGTTGTGTGCGTGAAAGCGGTCGATGTGTTCGGGTTTGAGAGTGTGGTGATAAAAAGGGTATGACAAGAGAAGAATTAAACATACTGCTTGCGGTCGATGCGGAAACGGAACACTTGGAGTTCAAGGAATCTTCAGGCCAGATATCCATTTTGGGCAAGGACGACACCAAGACCAATAAAAAATCTTTGTATGGTTATTGCGTTGCCATGGGTAACGAAGGCGGCGGCAAGCTCGTGTTTGGTGTGAAAGACAAGATAAATCCCGCAACGGGTATGCGGGATGTCGTAGGTACGAACGCGATTCTGAATACCAAAAAAGCGCGAGAGGAGATCTACAAGGTTTTGGATCGGAGTATTGATATTGATGAAATTCCTACCGAGCAGGGGAAGGTGCAGATCGTTCACATCCCCGCGCACTCTATCGGGCAGGCGTTTCGATTCTACGGTGTACCCTTGCGGCGGAATGGAGAGGAGCTTGTGGAGATGGACGATGCTCGTTTGCGGGAGATTATTATGGAAACACGTGGCGATTTTTCTGCACATATTGCATCAGGCGCCATGATGACGGATCTTGATACTGTGGCGGTTGCGTTTCTCAAAAAGAAGTGGCTCGACAAGAAGCAGGACGACGATTTGAAATCGTATAGCGACGAAGAGGTGCTTCGAAAACTATTGCTTGTGACATCGGAGGGTATTACGAATGCGTGCTTGCTTTTGGTCGGTACGACGGAGGCTCTGGCGCGGCATATCGCATGCGCAGAAATATTTCTTGAGTGGAAATCGGACGAGAGCCGTGTGGGATACGAGCGGCGCGATGTATTGCGGGAGCCATTCGTGCTCGCGCAGGAAAAGATATGGAAATTTGTCGACAGTCGCAATACGAGCGTGCCGTTCCGCGAGGGATTCTTTGAGCGTGATATTTGGGCGTATGACAAGGAGAGTGTTGATGAGGCGGTACTCAACGCATTTGCGCACCGTGAATATCTCAACAGAACTGAACCCGTATACGTGCGTGTATCACCAGAACGCCTTTCAGTGAAGAGTGCCGGCGGATTTTTGCCCGGCGTAACTCCCGAAAACGCTTTGTATGTGGAAGGCAAGTGGCGAAACCGGCGGCTTATGGAGGCACTTGGGGAGATCGGCCTTGTGGAGCGTGCTGGTGTCGGACTCGACCGTATCTATCGAGCGACGATCTCACAAGGTAAAGGTTTGCCCGACTTTGACGGGACGAACGCGGAGTATGTGGTACTGAATGTTCCTGCAAAAATCAAAGACTTGAACTTTGCGTACTATCTGCAAAAAATCCAGGAGGGCGGCCGTATCGCAATCGATCCGCTACGTGATTTTATCGAGCTTGAGTGTATTCGCGAAAACGGCAAGGCACATGACAGAGAACGGCTCGCTCAGTTTCTCTCGTGGGGTATTATAGAGAAAGTGGGAAGTGGACGCGGTGTCCACCACATACTCGCCAAAAGTTTTTATGAATTTGTTGATAGTCGCGGTGAATATACGCGCAAACGATGGTTGAGTAAAGAGCAACAAAAACAAGTATTGATTAACTATCTTGACCACCACGGGGCTGGCCGAAAGAGCGAGTTTCGCGAGTTGTTCGAACGAAAGTTGTCAGACCACCAGATTTTTACTTTGCTTAATGATCTGCGTGTTGCGGGCTTAGCAATGTTTACTGGCCGCGAACGCTCGCGGACGGGGGACTGGCGCTTAGTAAAAAGCACAGAAAAGCAGAAACGAAGCACAGGCAGTAAAGAAATCCTTACTTTGAGCCATATTTCAAAAAAGGGAAAAAGCAGTAAAAAGCACAGAAACAACTATGGCAACTAGTACCAACATCGGCACTCGCGACATTCCGCTCAAGCTCGCCCGCGCGCTCACTGACAAGGTGAATGCGTCATGGGCAACCGGCGATCTGCTCGCCAAGGTAACGCCGGTTACCCGCGAACTCCTTACTTTTTGGTTTATCGAGCCGCACACCGAGACGCGGTATGCTAATTTCCACGAAGGTCAGTGGCAGGCGATATTGAACACCATTTACCTGCACGAGGTGGTAGGTATAAAAACAGTGCAGGAGATATACGAAAGTATCGAGTACGAGCTGTTGTCGGAAATAGACATGACGGAGTTCAAGCGTGAGAAATACGAGATCCCGAAATACGCCATAAAGATGGCGACGGGTACGGGCAAGACATGGGTGATGCACGCACTCCTCATCTGGCAGTATCTCAACGCGAAGTATGAGGAAGCGAAGTCTGGACGATATACGAAAAACTTTTTGCTCATCGCACCCGGCCTCATAGTGTTTGACCGGTTACTCGATGCGTATCTGGGGAAGGAGAGCGCCGGAGGTGAACGCCAGTTTGAGACATCAGACGTGTTTCAATTTCAGGATACTTTTGTGCCGAACAATTATCGGGAAGATGTGTTCGGATTCATCCAAAACGCCGTTGTGCAAAAGCAGGACATCGGCAAGAAAGTAACGGGCGATGGACTCATCGCCATCGCCAACTGGCATCTCTTTATGACTGATAAGGAAGAGTCGGAAGCGAGTGCGCCGACGGATGACCCGAGTGGTGTGGTGAAAGACATATTTCCCGTGCGACCGGGGACTTCCGGCGGTAACGCGCTCGACTCGCTCGATGCGCAATACTTGAGCGGCAAAGAAATGGAGTATCTGGCGAGTTTGTCCGATCTGATGGCGATGAACGATGAGGCGCAGTGGGTGGAGGGAGGACGGACGCAAGAGGACGAAGAAAAACAGTGGCAGAGAGCGCTCAACATCATTTCCAAAGGCAAGGGGTCACGCTTTATGCAAGTGGACTTTTCGGCGACACCATATCGCGTGCAGGGGACGGGGCAGGGGAGGCGGAAGCATTACTTCCTACATACCATCGTTGATTTCGATTTGAAAACGGCTATTCGCGGAGGGCTGGTGAAGGTGATTGCGCTCGATAAGAGGAAGGAGCTGACCGATTTGCCACTGGAGTATTCAGCGGTGCGGGACGGCACTGATGTGCTTGGACTATCCGAAGGGCAGAAGCTGATGTTGCGTGCGGGCTTGGCGCGACTCCGCACTCTCGATGATAGTTTTACGGCGTTTACTGCCGACAAAGACGGCGTGTCCAACAAGCATCCGAAAATGCTCGTTATGTGCGAGGATACGAAGGTTACGCCTCTCGTAGGGCAGTTTTTGGCCGAAGAAGGATTGGGACGGGACGATGTGATGCGAATCGACTCCGACTACGACCGCAAGGGCAATGTGCCACCGGATGAGTGGAAGGAAATAAAACAGAGGCTTTTTAACGTAGACAAGCATGAACAGCCGAAGGTAATCGTTTCGGTCTTGATGTTGCGCGAGGGCTTTGACGTTAATAACATTTGCGTGCTGGTGCCTCTGCGCTCCGCCGCTTCGCAGATACTGCTTGAGCAGACGATCGGGCGAGGGCTGCGGCTCATGTGGCGCGAACCGGAGTTTGCGGATATCAAAGCCGAGAATCGGCGACGACTGCTGGTGGAAAAGCGCGAACCGGAAAATTATCTGGACTTGCTCACTATCGTCGAACATCCGGCGTTCGCTCAGTTTTACGATGAATTGGTGAACGATGGTTTGGTCGGAGAAATTACTCACGACCCGAAGGGCGGGCGGGGCGTGTTGGGCGACATCATCAAAGTCGAGCTAAAGGCGGATTATGCAAAATACGATTTGTTTTGGCCGGTGATCATTCGGGACGCAGATGAGGAGCTGGTCGAGACCGAGATTGATATCATGCGACTTGAGCCGTTTACTGGCGACGTAGAGCGAGTGCAATGCGAAAGTACCCTTTTGCATTGCCGAGCCGAGGAGCCAGAAATCTCGCGGGAAAACGCCCTGCGCTCCGCGCAGGGTCGGATTCCCCTTGCCGCAGGGTTAACGCCCTGCGGTCAAGGAGCGAGATTTACACTCTATCCGCTTGAGAAATTGCGAACATTCTTTGCCAAAGACGGCGAACGATTCGTGGCCGAGGAGATGACGGTAAAGACGCGCTTCGGCGAGTATGTGGTGGATGCGTCGCTTTTCAAATCGCACAGCTACAACGAGTATTTGCAGAAGATCGTGGGGACGGTGGTGAACCGCATGGAGCGCGTGAGCCAGAGGACGAGCAAGGCACTGCCGACATTGCAAGTGAGCAACGTGGCGGTGGCGGGCACAGTCGACCGATTCATCCGGACGCGATTGTTCGGGGCGGGTTTTGATCCGTTTGCGGAGAATAACTGGAAAATACTTTTGCTTAAGAACGGACTCGTGACGGAACATATCGTGAAAGAAATAGGCAAGGCGGTCTTTGCCATGCAACAATCCGTCGAGCCGACGGAGGCGAAGGTCGAGAAAATCTCATTCTCTACGGTGTCGGAATTGCGCATGCGGGAGAATTTTTCTCTGCCCATCACAAAAACGATGTATGAACGCTTGCCGTATCCTTCAAACAAGGGAGAGTTTGAGAAGAACTTTATGCTGTATGCGGATGGCGACGGGGAGGTGGAAACGCTCATGAAAGTGAACGAGTACTACCATCCTTTTGCGAACATCTCGTACATTCGGACGGACGGCTTGATCGCATCGTATTCTCCCGACTTTATCGTAAAGACAACTACGAAAATGTACCTCATCGAAACAAAGGCGGACAAGGATTTGCACGATGGAAATGTGCGTCAGAAACAGTTTGCGACGCTCGATTGGGTACAGCGTATCAACGCGCTTGCGCCACAGGATCGTGGCGAGCGCGAGTGGTCGTATGTACTCCTCGGCGAAAACAATTTCTATTCTCTAAAAGATAACAATGCTTCGATCGAGGAAATATGTGAGCTCGCAAAAGTGAGTGATGCGACAGCTCGAGGTAAGTTGTTTTAGAAAACTATGCTTCACCTTTACATCGGTACCGATAGAGAAAATGCGCGTGCGAAAATGCGCATGGATGTTTTGAAGGTAAAAGGCGCTGAAATCGTCCGAATTACGGATGCGCATACCATTGATGATTTGAAGACCGCATTGCAGGGTGGCGGCATGTTTGGCGCGGAGCGAGTGCTCGTGTTTGAAAGTGTATGCGGAAACCCGGACATGTGCGAGATATTTTTGGAATCGCTAAAGTGGCTTTCAAAATCGGACGAGGACGCTTTTATATACGAAGAAAAGCCGCTGATCGATGTGCGAAAAAGATTGGAGAAATATGCGGGAAGCGTGGAAAAATTTGATGCGCCCAAGAAAGAGCGGGACCAAGGTATTTTTAAGATGGCGGACGCGCTTCGCGCGGGAGATAAAAAAGCTCTGTGGGTTTCTTATATGCGAGAGCTCCAAAAAGAAAGCGCGCCGGAGGCCGTACACGGCATTTTATTTTGGGGAGCGAAAGATGCATTTCTAAAATCATCCGGAGCCGTGCGAAAGCGTGCGGGGAGGCTTGTAGTCGAACTTGCAGAACTGCCACACGAAGCGAGGCGGAATGGATTTGATCTTGAATATGCGCTTGAGCATTATCTGCTCGCTATCAACAAATCCTAGAAAAAACCTATTGTCAATTACTGCGGTTCTTGTAACATTCTTTTATGAGTTTTCGTGTCGCTATTGGCGTTGTGATCGGGGCGCTGATCGTAATTCCCATCGTAATGAATGCCGCAGTGAGTAATAAGGCGGACGCGATGTGCATCCCATGGTGGCCGACCTGCGAATGTAAGATGATGCCTAATCCGGATAAGACGTCGAAAATAAAATGTATACCCGGCGCCAACACAAAAGGGTGTCCCACTGGCGTATGTTTCGACACTCCGAAGGGTGGGAAGGTTGATGGTATTTGTGTATCTAAATTAAAATGCAAAGGTCAAAAATTTACCGATCAACAAGGTAACCAGCAGGATGCCGGTGGTGACCAGGGAGGCGGTGACGATAAGGGTAAGGGGGGCGATGAAAAAGGTGGAGAGGATAAAGGCAAGGGTGGCGGAGAGGGTGGCGGAGGCGGGATGGAGGCGATTAAGGGTATTCTGGAGGCAGTTAAAGGTCTGATGAAAGGCGGGGGCGGAGGCGGAGGCCAGCCACCGCCACCCCCGCCACCTGGAGGACAGGGGGGGGAGCAGAACAGACAACAAGAATGCGCTCAACGCTATCAAACTAGCAATCCTCCCCCTAATCCTCGCGCTAATCCTGTGACCGGTCTTTTCGCCAACCCTTTCGCTGATCCTTGTGCTTCGTATGTTCCTCCTAATACCTCAGACTCCCTTCTTAAGCAAATCTTGCCAAAAACCACATTGGGCGATCTTCTTAACGTCGGTAAAAAAGATGCGGAGAACGTATCGGATGATTTGTACGGTAAGGACGAGAAAGTGGACGATGCGCCCGAAAATGTGAGTGGCAAATTATTGGGCGGGCTTCCCGTTGGGGGTGGCGATGATGTTGCCGATGAGAAACAGGTCGCCCCAAAAACAGCAGGTGATGGGGGGCTTGATTGGCAAAGATTAAATATCACATCAGGAACGCGCGGCAACATCGAAATCACTGATACCGGTGCGACCGTGGTTGCGGGCGCGCGAGATACGACAACTAATACCGAGGTTGCTGGTTTTTATGGGGCTGATTCGGTGGATACACAGCCACAGGGCGTCGTTACGCGCCTATGCAGAAATCGTCCATGGTCTGAGTCTGTTGTCGCTTACGTGATCCCACCCTCGTTCTTCGACAGTCTTTGCGCATGGCGCGGTTATCAAGTTGGGGCTCCAAATCCTCCTTCGGAACCGATTCTAAACAAACAAGTCAGGGTAGGTACCAAATCGTCTAAACCATTACCCGCAACCACTACGGAGGCAAGTCGACCATCAGTACCTGCCCAAGTCGATATTTGGTCGGTTCCTGAAACTGTGTCGCTGGGGACGCGCACTTCTATCTTTTGGAACACCAAAGGCGTTGAGTCGTGTCTCATAAAAAGTCCGGATGGAAGTTTTAATGAAAATACGCTTAGTGGTGGTGCGGCAACCGTCCCATTGACAGGGCCCACAACCTTTACCATCTCGTGTCTTACCATCGACAACAAACCCGTTACTAGCTACGTGACGGTGCAAATCGCCATTTGATCGGTGCTATTTTTTTTGTGAGACCGCTACAGACTTTTTCAAATGTACTCTCTGCGGTTACGGTATTTTTAGGCGCTTTTCTTATTTTTGCGGTAGAACCGATTGCGGGGAAGCAGTTGCTTCCATATTTTGGCGGGGCATCATCGGTTTGGGCAACAAGTCTTCTCTTTTTTACGTTCACGCTTTTTCTCGGTTACTTATATGTATACGTGATCACGAAGTTTTCTCCAATCATGCAAAGATCGGTGCATTTGTGTCTCATTGCGTTGGCGAGTTTCTTCGTTCTCGTACTTTTTATTTTTTCAGACGGCTTATTTATCTTGCCAAATACTGAGGGCGAACCATTCTTTTCGGTGTTTATGGTTCTAGCTTTTTCTATCGGCATTCCGTATTTTCTATTGTCGACTACAGCGCCTTTAATACAGTATTGGTATGGAGTTTCAAAGGGCAAGGAGCCGTATTCGCTCTACGCTCTTTCCAATGCGGCATCTTTGCTCGCGCTTCTTTCCTACCCATTTGTGATCGAACCATTCATTCAGCTTCGTCTACAGCGCGGGGCTTGGGTGGTGCTCTTTCTTGTATATGCGGCGAGTTGCATCGCAAGCGTGTTTTCAATCGCGAGCGCGCGCAGGCAAAAGGCGGTTTTTCGCAAAAATTCCAAGACACCGGGTTTCCGAGCGATTGTTCTGTGGGTTTTGCTGGCCGCGCTTCCTTCATTTTTGCTTGTCGCGACAACGACAGAAATTACACAAAGGATATCTTCTGTTCCCATGCTTTGGATTGTTCCTCTTGCCATATATTTACTAACATTCATTATTGCATTTAGTGCGCGCGGGGGATCACTTTTGATGTCTTTGCTTTTTCTTGTGTCATCATGTGTCGCGTGGTGGTTTCTTTCCGCCGGATACGACAAGATAGCTCAGCAGATACTCTCATATCTGGCTTTACTCTTTTTTTGCGGACTTTTATGTCACGTGTTTCTATATCGAATGAGACCGAAGGTAAGCTCGCTCCCGTTGTTTTATTTGTTTATTTCTCTGGGTGGCGCTGTCGGAGTTCTTGCATCGGGTATTATTGCACCGCTGGTTTTTAAGGACTTTTGGGAATTTCCTATTTCGGTCGCAATCTCGTGCGCGCTTGCGGTCTATATGCTTCCCGTGTCATTCTTCCCGCGCATACTCGACATACGCAACATTTTAATCACGAAGTTAGTCTTAGTCTTTTTTGTAATGTCGTCTTTCGGTATTCTCATTATGGGCAACGAGGAAATACCTTCGATAGCAACTCGTAATTTTTACGGAAACGCGAGAGTTGTTTTCGGATCGAATGCCGTCTCGCTTATGCACGGGACTACATTTCATGGCATGCAGTTTGCGGATAAGGCGAAGGCGCAATTGCCCACGACTTACTACACCCCTGGAAGCGGAATCGGGAGGGCACTGATTTACGCCAGAGACTCCAATCGCGGCAAGGGAATTAATGTTGGTGTCGTAGGGCTTGGCACGGGAACGATAGCTTCATACTGCGCTCCGGGGGACAAGTATGTGTTCTATGAGATCGATTCGCGCATAGAGCAAATAGCACGCTCATACTTTAGCTATCTTTCGAACTGTGAAGGGTCGGAAGTTAGGATTGGTGACGGCAGGATTCTTCTTGAATCGGAGCGAGGTAGTGGAATGAAAGGGGGGTATGATGTACTCGCGGTTGATGCATTCAGCGACGATACAATACCGACGCATCTTCTAACAGTCGAGGCGTTCGAGGCGTATGCAGGCCGCTTGCGCTCTTCTAAAGGATTGATCGTTATCCACCTTTCGAATCGGTATCTGAACTTGGCACCGCTAGTCTTTAGGGTCGCGGCGGATATTGGCTTCAATGCGATGTTTGTGCAGGATGGCGGAGGATCAGGTCTGGGGGGAACTCCCTCGGCGTGGATGGTTTTATCAAAAGACGTTGCCGTTTTCCAATCTACGATATTTGCCAATACAAACTCGTCTTTTCCTAATCCCATTGCGCGTGCATGGACGGACGATTATTCCAGCCTCATGCCGATACTCGATATTTCGATGCCTTGGGACTAATGCCTGTCCCCCCGGTTGGAATCGGACCAACATCAACAGATTAAAAGTCTGCTGCTCTACCACTGAGCTACGAGGGGATACGTTTATCCTACAATATACTACGACCTCAATCCACTCTTTTCTGTGTGGCTTAGTTATAGAGGTAGATCGACCGCTTGGGCGCCCGCGCCCGTAAACAAGAGCGATACACACATCACGAGAAGCAGAAGCGCCGTGCTTGTCGGTAATGTGCGAAGACGAGGAATTGCAACATGGATGAAAAAGATAACGATGCCGAGGAGTGCGATCGGCTGTGTCCACGCTCCAACAATAAGCGTTAGGGCGACTACCCCTTCGGCGATGCCCAGCACTTTTCCCATGGTGTCTGCAGTATTTAAATGTTTCCACGCAACATAACCAAATGCTATACCGAGCGCCACGCGGATGAGCGTTGCAGAAAGAGGAGCAAGGAATAATATTTCGGGGAATAGTGAAAGCATGATCGTTAGTATACAGTATTCTCGATGGCCCGAGAGATAATGGTGCTATTGCACAACATTCGGAGCGCGTACAATGTGGGCTCCGTCTTTCGCACAGCGGACGCCGCGGGTGTCTCGAGGATTTTTTTGGGCGGATATACGCCGAATCCCATTGATCGATTCGGACGAGTGCAGAAAGATATTGCGAAAACAGCGCTCGGTGCGGAAATTTCTATTCCGTGGGAACATCACGCGTCGCCTAATCGATTACTTTCGACACTGAAGAAAGGGGGGTGGGATGTTGTCGGCGTTGAGCAGGATGCGCGAGCGTGCGATTATCGTTCGTTTAAGCTGAAAAAATCGACACTTTTTATATTCGGTAATGAGGTGCTGGGAATCTCGAGGGCATTGCGCGATGCGTGCGATACGCTAATTGAGATTCCTATGCATGGAACGAAGGAGTCGCTAAACGTCTCTGTGGTCGCGGGGATTATTTTATTTAACGTGCGTTAGTAACTGATGGCATCAACCGTTCTTCCCTCCGAATCCAGAAGTCGGATAACATCATGCGAATTGTGCCACAATTCTCTGCCGGAATTCAAATATATCCTCCACGAATCTTGCGAAAATTCGCCTCTCCCTCGATTGTTTTTTACACAGCCATTATAAGAGAGATTGTTGGCGAGAAAAATTCGACACGCGGGTGTGATATCCGAAGGTATGGATAATGGGAGCACGCATGGCGGGAGAGATTCGGTAAAGTCAAAACAGGCATCGCCGTACGTACGTAGATTTTCCGATGTAAGCGAGAACAGGGTATTTCCGGGCGGACAGTTACGAGATAGGGATGGCGTAAACGTTTGCGTTCCGGTCAAATACCCCGTGCATGTATTCTCTCTGAAAGAAGTCCCTATCGGCGAGTTTTTCGAGGAAACGATCGCGCGCGCTCCTGGATTCAAGTAAATATCTTTCTGTTCATTAAGGTCTCCAAGAATGAAAATATTCGTGCCACGCGGAATATATGCGCGAACTCCTGAGCGCATGCTTTGAAGCGACCATCCCGCTATTCCCATAGGTCCCGTATTATTAAACGACGCTTCGATTTCTACATACTCCGAGGCGAGCTGTTCTGTCGCCACCCCATCCGCAAGTTGGACTTTTCCGCGATAGGGAGACGGTTTCCCGAATGTTTCGGGCCATGTTTCCGCAAGATGTGCATCGTATTCTGTGTGGGATCTGTTCAGCTCTTCATCTCCAATGTCTTGCTCCGTCCTTTCCGTATCTTGGAGTTCTGATAAATCGGGATCAAAAATCAAACCGGCAGGTTGCCACGGGAGCCGGAATTCTCCGCTTGATGTTGCGTTCAAAGATACGAAACCGAATATATTTGTAAAACCGCGAGCCGTATCTCCTATCTTCCGAATCCCGCCGGTTGCGAGCCAAAATAAAAATAGAATTGCGAGAGTCGCAAGCGCGAAGCCGATAAGAATCTTTTTTATCACGCGCTCATTATACTCTTTTCTTATAGTCTGCCGGACAAATGTATAGCAATGTCGGGAGATTCGTGCGGATATTTAAGAAAGGGACGTTATCGATAGATCGAATGATCACCGATGTCTAAAAAGGCCACCTCTTCCTTTTTCTTGTCGAGAAATTCAAACAGGATGCGATCTCGCTGGTTGATAGAGAAGCTCCACTGCTTTTTCAATTTGCCGTGAAGCGGGTGCGTGTCGAGGCGCGGATCGAATGGGTCGCGCCTAAAAAGCAGTATGCGCCGATCCGCGAGCCGTTGCAATTGCGGATCCAATCGAGCGTGACTCCGATTGTATCGCGGGTGGACGTAAATCGTCATGCAAGTTTCGGTAGCGCATTCGCGCGATGAAGCGCCTTGGCTTCGCGCGACCAACGTAATACATCCTGTTCGGTTACCGCATCGCGCGCACGCGCCACAAGGGCGTCGTATTCTCTTTTAGGAATCACGACGAGGTCATCCTTGCTCGCCACTTCACGTGGAATGGTAATCGTTGTCATGTTGCGCAGTGTAGCGTCTTGTGATGGAAAATCAAGAGCTGTTTCTCCGATGCATAGCCAGCATATCTTCTACTTCTCTGTATCGCGCTGACCGCTTGCATACGAACGAGCCTCCCCGACGTTTTCGTAGGTTGCATCAATGGCCAACGCGCCATTCCCATCTACGCTCGGCGTAATGGTATTGATCATGGTAGGTACTGTGGGCGCAGTTACGCTTGTGCCAAATATTTCAGAGAGATGCTGTCCGATTCCTTTATCAGAGCCGGTTGAACACGAAACTAGAACGATAGGCGCGCCCTCTTTTAAGAAAGATCCGCTTCTCCGCACCCCTGCTCCGAATAAATCTTCTGTGGTGATCTGATAATCACTTTTGTCGGTAGCGCCCAGCTGTATTGAATCTTTGGTACCGTGCCCGCCAATGATTGCAAATGCAATCTTACCCGCACCACTCTCATACGCGTTTCGGAGAGAGATAAGCCGTCGAGCCACATCATATTTTGATCCTGCTTCTACTACCCGTACCGCAATTCCCAAATGCGATATTTGCTCGCCGAATACGCCTATAGCGCCATATTCCGAATTATCTCGGAATGCTTGATTGTAATCATTCCGTGGGTAAAGTATTAGACCGTAGGGTTTTTGGATGTCTATTTCTTCAAATTGCTTCTCCAGAATAGATAAAGGATATCTGCCATATTCGACGATTCCAAATCTATCGTGCAATATCTTCGGCGCATCAATGTGTTTGCGCCGTAAGCTCTGCACGGCATTCATATTGGTTCCGAACATCTTCGTGAGCTTTACCTCGTCCCTAGTTAGTACATCTTGGCGAAAACGATATCGATCTAGAATATCTCGAATGTTTTTATGCTCCATGCGATTATTTTCCAGCCAACTCTGAATTATCCGTTCACTCGACATTCCTGTAGATGAGAGTATAGAGTCTATAAACTCACGACTTCGCTCTTGGGCTGTGCCTTCCAATCCGCTTCTTTCGGTGCCATCTATTATTGGCAGAATCATGCCCAACAATTCGTATCTTGCCTCGTATAAAGAGTCTAACAACTTCTCGCTCGCCACACGAGACGCGGTTTCAGATCCGTATTGAAAGACGATTCCGTATACAAGAGATGAGTTCACCATAGCTACTTCGCTGTCGTAAGAATGAGAATGGCTAGCCTGTAACATCCTCTCGGCAAGTGCTGTTATTGAGCGCACAGGCATTTCATTACCGCTATCGCGGAGCTTTTTTTCTGCGAACGGCATGCAAACCCTAAGCACGCTCACGGCATTTCTTTGCAATAGTGTCGCCTCAGTGTTTTGTGTTTCCTCGCCGGGCTGACCCATGGTTGCGCATTCTTTTTCAAACACAGACGTCAACGTATCGAGGCGGCGCTCCAAAAAAGAAAGCAAGAAGCCACTCGCTTCGTTACCTGATGCCCCATCTGCGTTGTTTACATCTGATATATCACAAAGGGTAAGACGAATCTTACTTAGCATTACTCCCCCATCCGTATCCATTATATTCCCGAGATATGGTTCCCATGTGCGTATTTTTCTCAGTGCCTCGGCACACTGTGTCTCACGTTTTTCCGATGGTTGCGGTAAATTAAATTGGTCGAAAACTCTGCGCAAATCATCCATTACCCGCCATAACTCACGTTTATCAGGACTTTCCGGCGTTTTTGGTTCGTGAGGAACCGTAAATCGTAATTCTCGCATACAGATTATATTACAGTTTTATTTTAAGTATTTTCGCGATTTCCTCACGCGCTACGTCCGCATCGCTCCACGGCTGTTTAGTTCCATGCGTGCCGTAAATAGAAGGATCCGTTCCTTTCCCCGTGACAAGAACCGCATCTCCGCGCCTTGCAAGTTGGAGGGCGTTCTGGATTGCCGCGCGCCTGTCCATGATTATTGAGGGCTTCCTGCTCATGCCATGCGCGATGTCATTCACTATTTGAAGCGGGTCTTCATCGCACGAGTCTTCGTCTGTAAGTATAATTTCGGCGCAATGTTCGTCTGCGATGCGTCCCATGATCGGACGTTTCCATGCATCGCGCCCTCCGCCCATTGAGCCGAATACGCATATCTTCCGTACTTTTTTGTATGCCTCATATAGGGCGGTGAGTGAATCAGGCGTATGCGCGTAATCCACTACAACCAAAAAGTTTTGACCTGCATCTATTTTTTCCGCTCGTCCGGGTATTCTTTCGATGCCGTTCAAGGCCTCTGCGATAATCTGTGTGCTGATACCTAGTGCGCGCGCCATAGTGGCGGAAGCGAGAGCGTTTTTAAGAGAAAATTCTCCGGGCAATTGCAAAGATATCGATGTATTGTCAAAAGTAAATTGCCCTCCGTTTTCATTTGCAGATATGGGTAGACATGCAGAAAGTGAGAATGGGAGTGCGTGTTCGATTGGAAGTGTCAAATAACGTCCGCTTTCTTTGTCGTCGGCGTTTCCGACGATTATTCTAGGCCGCTTCTTTGAGCGAGCGAGCTGTTTGCCTATCTCAAATTTTGCATCGGCATAGGCGCTGTAGGAGCCGTGCGATTCGATGTGTTCCGGGGCGAGGTTGGTAAATATAAGTGCGTCGAAATCTAGAAATCTGTGCCGGTACTGCCGAGCGCCTTCGGAGGTTACCTCAAGAATCGCGGTCGTGCATTCTGCGTCCAAGGCGTCATGTAAGAATTTTTGAGTGAAAAATCTGCCGGGCATGGACATACGTGTCATGTTTGGTCGCGAAGCATCTCCAATCTTGAATCGGATCGAATTGATGAGACATGTTCGCTGACCGGATTTTTCAAAGATCGCGTTCAACATTTCGGTAACGGACGTTTTCCCCTTTGTGCCCGTTACGGCAATAACGAGGAGCGATTGCGAAGGATGCCCGTAAAAAATAGCCGCAAACCATGAAAGAGCGAAGTGGTATACAGAAAACATTTGCCCCAATAGCGGTGCGGGAATGATCATTGCAAGAATTTGTTTCAATGTGTGCATAGTGTCACTTTATTTACTGCCGATCATTCGGAGCGCTTCGCGCAGTCGGGCACTGCTTCCCTCAATACTGGCAGGTACTTTACGCAAGGCGTCGCGAGATTCTGCGGGAGTGTAACCTAGCGCGTGCATCGCCTCCTGTGCCTCTTCGTCGAGGGATATCGCACGCATTCCTCGTTCGGAGCCTGCTCCGACTTTCTCACGCAATTCAAGGACGAGCTTATTTGCCGTTTTTTTCCCCACTCCGGATACTTTAGTGAGATACTCGGCGTTCCCTGTCGATATCGCATTTTTCAATGTATCCACATCGGCAAGATCGAGAATCGCGAGCGCGGACTTAGGACCGATTCCCGGAACAATTAACAGAAGCTCAAAAAAATGGAGATCATCCTCGCGTTCAAATCCATACAGATCAAGGGCTGTTTCTCTAACGGCGAGATGTGTCCAAAGCGAAACTTCGTGTCCGATTTTCAATCGAGCAATCGTGTCACGCGTCGTGGATATTTTGTATCCCAGGCCTCCCGCCGAGACTATCGCTATTCCGGCGTGCACCGATAAGACTTCTCCTTTTATATGGCCGATCATACGATGAATTGCATTCCGCAATCATAACGTCTTGCAACTCACTCCACAATTAGGTAGCATGCTCGGCATGGCACGTACAAGTTCGGCGAAAAAGGCACAACGCGCGGCACTTCGTCGTCGCGTTTTCAACGCACGTCGCAAAGGAGCTATGAAAGACGCCGTAAAAAGCGTCGCAAAGCTCGTTGCAAAGAAGGATCGGAAGGGGGGGGGAGCGCTTCTTCCTGCACTGTATCAGGCGGTAGACAAAGCAGTTAAAAACGGTACGATCAAAAAAAACACTGCGGCACGCATGAAATCGCGCATAACGAAGAGGGTACAGACGATCCTTGACTAGTTTTCGTTAGTCTTGTTGGGCAACTTTTCCTCCCGGCCGGAATCGAACCGACGTCACGAACTCCGCAAGCTCGCATTCTATCCATTAAACTACGGGAGGTTTGAGGAATGTACCATATTTAAATGTTATTCACATTATTTACAGCACCAAACGTGCATAGGTAGTATTATATTCGTATGAATATATTTGATCATGTGGGAGAACAAAGTTTGCCTGCACGCAGTGCGCAAGCGGGCGTATCAATTTTGGGTGCTCTTGTTTTTGCGCTCGCGCTCGGCACAACCGCTGTTACCGGATTTGAACTTGCGAATGCGCCGCCCTCGTCTGCGTCTCTTGCATCGTCCGGCTCTTTGGCGGTAACTTTTCGGCCCGGCATTACAACATCTCCTCCTCCCGCCAAAGAAGCCACTGTCTCTAAATGCGATTTTGCTTGCAATCAAGCAGGAGACGCTTCAGAGGGGGACATACTTAATCAAGAGTGTAAACCCGGTTTTAAATATGAAATCAAAGAAGCCGGCGGGAAGATTCAAGTTAAAGTAAAACCTCTAAAGGAGGAAAATAAGGTAGAAAGATGTCCGACATCAACCAGCGCGGCGGCCAGTTTGGCAGTGGGACCAATTGCCGCTGGTGCGAAGACTAAGAGTTGCACAGATGAACGTCAAAAAGTTTCAGTAAATGTTCTCCCAGGTGATACGGGTGAAGTAAAGTATTGTATTGGGGTCACAGTCAGGGCTTCTGACCCAGAAGCGAAAGCGGAGGTAAAGGGAAATTGTTCCAAGCCGACCCCCTGCACAGGGTCCGAGAGTCTAGGCGATCTCGCAAAAAATCTCAAAAACAAATCGGCAGCGGAGCTTCTTGCTGGTCTTACGGATGATGAGAAGAAGCAAGCTCTTGCACAACTGAAGCCGGATGCGGCAACGAAGGAGGGCATAGCCCGTGCTATTGATGAACTGTCAGGAAAGGCTAAGACACAAATCGCGGAAAATAACGCAGAAAGAAAAGATCTGATAGCGGCCATTGCTCTTTGTGGAAAGAAAGGAAAATGCGAATATCAAGGGCAACCAAGTAATAGGGCTGAGTTAAAAGAACGAGATCTTGAGTTACAGAAAGAAAACGCCCAACTTGCCGATCAGGTGAAAAGGCTCGCAAGCGCGAAGAAGTCTTTAGACGCAACAGGGGGGCCTCCTAGAAGGCCTGGTGATCCGCCGCCGCCAGACGGTCCACCACCAAACGGCCCACCACCTCCACCACCAAACGGCCCACCAGGCGGTGGCGGTCCTCCTCCTGGGGGCGGTGGTGGTCAGCCCCGAGGTGGGGGCGGTGGTGGTCAGCCCCGAGGTGGGGGCGGTCAACCTGGTGGTCAACAGAATCCCAACACATTTCCTCATCAACAACAGCAATGCCAGACGCAGCTCACATGTAATGGGAGAGATATCTATACACAGCAAGTAAATTGCCAACAGCAATCTCAACCCCAATTATATCAACAGTGTCAGTTTGGTTGCCGGCAGGGAAGTAATACGTGTAATCAGCAACAACAATGCAGTACGCAGTACATATGCGATGATGATGCCATCTATATACAGCAAACAAATTGTCAACAGCAATCTCAACAACAACCTCAACGGGAATTCTATCAAAAGTGCGAGTTCGGTTGTCAGAAGGGAAGTAATACATGCAACCAAACACAGCAATGCTTGCCTCCGCCTCGACAGCCCGATCCTTCCCAATGTACCAGCGGAACATGGAAGCCAAAGTATGGTGGGCAAAGCGGTGCTTGTATGGTCGGATGGGAGTGTACGCCAAGTGGCGGGCCACCTCCTGTTCCCGGTACTCCCACGGCACAACTCTCATGTGAGCCTAAGGTTGCGGATGCTGGCACAGAAGTATTTCTAAAGTTCTCCTGCTCTGCCGGTACGAGTTCTGGAAGTGGTTTTAATACAAACGGTGTGCCATCTGGTACTGTGCCAGCAGTATTATCGGCTCCTACTGGAGGTGTAAATACCGCAAACTTCGGGCTTACCTGTACTCATGAGGGTAGAGTTGGTAGCGCGCAATGCAGTGTGCAAGTGGGAAAGCCTGGAATTGTTCTTGTTGCGAATCCTAAATCAGTGAAATCGGGCAAGACATCTGCCCTCGGCTGGGTTACCGCTGGGATACAGTCATGCGTGATCTCGAGCGTACCGACAGAGGACGGACCAAGATATGGATTTAAGGATACTCTCCAGCATATTCCCGCGTTTACTGCTGAGAACGCTAACAACTTGAGTCCAAATGGTGTCGCAACAACACCTCCACTTACTGCTGTGAATAACGCAACCTCGTATTACGGATTCCTTCTATCTTGTACAACCCTCGGCAGTGGCAGTAAAATTGCCACGACTTCTATTTCTGCAGTTCAATAGTTTTTCCTATTCTCGGGCTCATTTCGTTTCGTTGTAATAATTCACTCGTTCCTAGAGCGCATCGTCTTTGCACCACAAGGGCATTTCCATTTTTCTAACATGGCACCTCGCTTAGCGAGTGCATTTGGATTTTCTAAGACGGAGTACCGTCAAGAAAATCTCGGCAGTTACCATGTTGAAAAATTGGTCACGTTCGGAGCGAAGCAATCTAGAGTCCTCCCCATTCTACTGGATCGCTTCCCTGCCTGCGCAGGCAGGGCAAGGCTCGCGAAGACGAATACTGGGAATTCGCTGAATCTTTATGTTTCGTTCGCTCTCAAAGTCCGAAGAATTCAAGTATCTTGTGCCAGATCGGTTCTTTCATCGGCACTTCTTTGCATCTTTCGGTGAGATAAGCGCGAATTAATTTTGGATCCATGTTGGCAAGGGGAATGGTTAGATTGGGCGATAACCATTTTGTTGTGTCGACAAGAAGAATCGGCGGATCGGCATCGTGATCCTCTACCCAAAAGGAGATGATCTCTTCGTAATAGTGCATAGTTCTGCCTGTCTTTATACCGCGGTCGGAGAGCTCGAATTCAACAAGAGGCGGAGGGGATTGCGCGAGAATCCCTAGCGTTGTTGCCGCAACAATAATTAAGATCGCAAATAGGAAATTACCGAAGATTGCGCTGATGAGTGCGGTGCAGAGGGCAAAAATGCCAAGCGCCCAATACCAATCGCTCGTACGCGCAGTATGCTCGTGTTCATACGCGCGCCAGTGTATGTGGGCGGAGGATGACATGGTAATTTATGGTGCGATGTAATTATCGCATCCCTGATCGTAGTTGGCGATCGAATTGGTCTCAAGACAGAAGTTTATATTGTAAGAACTACCCTCCGCATTTGAAACATAGTTGTATTGATAAATGCTTGGATCTTGTGGCATTCTCGGCATTGCCCCTGATGACATGAGTGCCGATCCTACAGTCGATGTTGCGGTTAAGGTAGTCGTTGCAGTAGCTATAGGATAATTGTTGAAACTGGAGGAATAAATAGTGAGCGCCTTCCGTACCTGGTTCACATCTTCTATGCGTTTTGTATCGCGTGCTTTCGATTGCACGCTCGATAGAGATGCCATGACAATCGAAGCTAGGAGGCCGATTATCGCGATAACTACAAGCAACTCAACAAGAGTAAAGCCTGCACGCCCTTCATGTGCGGGCATGATAGGCAGGCCCTTTTTTGATTTAATCATACGTCGAAATTGTATCATGCTTGGGCAAGTTTGATGAGAATCGCGCAAAAAAGCACCGGGATCTTGCCCGGTGCTGCATTTCTCCAAAACAGAACGGCTCATTTGCCGTACCGAATGTCGGCCCTGTTGACGAATCGGCCCTGGGTGCTGGCCTCGGAAGTATTTGGTCCTCGAGGCTTTTCGTGTTCCGAATAGTCGCCTCTCTCCTCATTGTAAGCAGCCGCGAGCCGTCGCCCTGCTGGTGTAAACGATATGGTTCTCTTCT
The DNA here is from genome assembly GCA_964356695.1 of uncultured Candidatus Saccharibacteria bacterium. Taxonomy (GTDB): domain Bacteria; phylum Patescibacteriota; class Minisyncoccia; order Phycocordibacterales; family UBA2100; genus UBA10103. The sequence continues at coordinate 22,347 of CAYHIZ010000007.1, forward strand.
GACCGGAACTAGCGAACGAGATCTTCAGTTGGCTCGCCAGGTTACATACGACCCATGGGCTTATATTTAGTCCGGCCGCAACGTCCGACATCGTGAGGGATAGTTCGAGTTCCTTCTTTCCGTATGCGAGTGCATCACGGAGCAACTGTCCCCGATCTTCCTTCGAGAGAAACCTCCAGGGAGGGCCTTCATAGACAAGGCCCTCACTGTTTGTGGAAAACGTCATCACAGTCTCTCCTA
>CAYHIZ010000008.1:0-20460 GCA_964356695.1 uncultured Candidatus Saccharibacteria bacterium
GCTTTGTTAAAAGACTATTTGGCTAGGGATGGGTTTTTAATGAGACACGCATGATAATGTACTATATAAAAGCACTTGGAAAGGCTGGAAAAGGAGATAGTCAAATGCCGGTTTATATGACAGACCTCAACTTGATCTTCGCCCTAGTTTTTCTTATCTGGACGTACAGTCCGGTAAGATTTATAGACGAAGAGACAGGAAGGAAGAGGAGACGACCGTTCGCAGACAACAAAGGATACTTTGTTTTCCCGATATCTCACTCAGGGGCAATGAATTGCTTCTGGACGGGTTGTCAATCGAGAAAGGAGGCCGAGGCAGAGATACGGCATTTCCCGCGTGTTATCGCATGGATCTATCTATTTTCCGCCGTGTTCGTGCATTTCGTACGACACGAGTCGATTGAGCCGCTTTGGCGAATAATGTGGTGACGAAAACGGGGACGGGCGCAGTGTTGCCCGCCCCCGCTACTTTTTTGATACAATGCACCAATGCGCAAAGCGGGGAATAATTACGCCTTTATCGACAGTCAAAACGTCAATCTGGCGATCCGCGGGCTTGGATGGAAGCTCGATTGGCGAAGGTTCCGAGTGTACTTGAGAGAGCAGTATGTAGTGACCAAGGCATTTTTGTTTATTGGATATATTGAGGGCAATAACGAATTGTATATCGAATTACAAGACGCTGGATTTTTGTGCATATTCAAGCCAACGCTCACATACAAAGACGGAACCACAAAAGGCAACGTGGACGCCGAGCTTGTACTCCATGCGATGATCGAGTTTCCCAACTACGACAAGGCGGTGATCGTGACAGGCGATGGAGATTTCTATTGCCTCGTCAAGCACTGGATTGAACATGATAAATTGGAGCGAATTTTGGTACCAAATTATTTCAAGTTTTCCGCACTGCTGAAGCGTTTTGGCAAAAAGCGCGTAGACTTTATGAACGACTTGCGCGGTTTATTGGAGTACAAAAAAAGGACCCCGTAGGGACGAAACCCTACGAGGGACTTTTCGTGATGATGCATACACACTATCAACCCCTTACCAAAAGTCAACCACTTGTCCGCAAGAAAAAGATATGCCCACCTTCACCATTGAAACATCTCAATTCCAAGGCCATTTGAAAAAGCCACTCAATCAGATCGAGGCGCGGAAGATGTTAGTCTCGGACGTATCGCTCGCCGAGGTGACGGATGCATACCTCACATTTGTGGAAAAGCTCCCCGAGCTTCCGCGCGACATGACACGCATCGACACCCGTCTCGCAATATAGATATATGAAAGGTATCGAAGTAAGTGGTCAAGAAAAAACAAAAGAAGAATTGGCGTTGACGCCTGGAGAATTTGCAAAGAGAATAAAAACCCTCACATCACCTGCTCAGCATAGGTGTCACGATATTAATTGTACGTGTGTGCGTCTAATACTAGAGACATTGGATTCAGAGCAAAAGGAACAAATTGTTAGTGCATATCAATATAAAAAACAATCATCTGGTAATAATATAGAAAAAGAGAGTCCTCCCGAGTCTCCCTACTTCTTGCACGATCACTTTTTCGGAGAGGACAAGGATAGCCGAGGCGGTGGCTGGTTTGAGCCCTTAATGGCGATAATGAGTGGAAAACAAGAATTGTCGTCAAATACTCTTGCTAGAGCGATTGGAGAAACATTAATAGCGAAACCAGAAAAGTCTGCTTCATGAAAAACGATTTCAGCGTTGGGCCATGCCCCAGCATGATAAAATCTCTCTATCGTATGGTATCAAATAGTGCTAATAATTCAAAAGAATTCGACCGTTGGAATGGTAAAAAGAAAGTGGTTCATACCGCCGACACAAGTGACGTATATTTCTACGAGCGGGAAGTGTGGTGGGTATATCTGGGTGCAAATGTCGGTTTCGAACAGGACGGCACGGGAGAGGAATTTGAGCGTCCGGTACTTATCATAAAAAAATTCAATCCAAACGTTTTTATCGGCGTACCGCTTTCGACAACCGAGAAAACGGGGAAGTATTATTTTTCCATCGGAGAAGTCGAGAGCAAGCACGCTACCGCGATACTCTCGCAAATCCGCCTTCTTGATGCGAAGCGACTCATCAACCGCGCCGGAATCATTGACAGTAATACATTTGACGCTTTAGTTTTAGCGCTTGTGGATGCTAATTTCAGAAATTTGGGCAAAGTTCCCCCCCGCCCCTTGCGGGGCGGGGGTGAGCCTTTCGGCCGTTTGTAATTGAGATGGTATCAACCTGAATAAAAAAGTCAATACTTCCTTATGACCACTTTCGCACTCGAAACCGAACAATTCCAAGGCCCTCTCGAGGCGCTTCTCAATCTCATTGAGGAGCGCAAGCTTTCGATTTCACAAATAAATCTCGCGGAAGTGACGGACGCCTACCTTGCCTATGTGGAAAAATTGCAAAAACTTCCCATGGGAGAAACGGCGCAATTCATTCTTGTCGCCTCAACACTACTCCTGATCAAATCGCGCACACTGCTTCCCACGCTCACTCTTTCTGAAGATGAGCGCGAGAGTGTCGCAGAACTGGAGCGTCGGCTTGCACGCTATGCACAAATACGAAAAGTGGCAAAAGTTTTAAAACAAAAGTGGGGAAGGTCGCCACTCTTTTTTGCGAAGCACGCGCCGGAGAGGGCGCCCATCTTTAGTCCCTCTGAAATCTCAATCGAAAATCTTGCAAAAACCGCACGCCGTATGGTCAGCATACTGCCTATACCGAAAGCACTGGCCCAAGCATCTGTTGCGCCCGTGCTTGCGCTTGAGGACGTCATAAAGCAAATGAAGACGCGAATCTCATCGGCGTTTAAGTCCAAGTTTTCGGAGATGACAACCTCACGAGACAAATACGAAATCATAGTGTATTTTTTAGCAATGCTCGAGCTGGTACGTTCAGGTTCATTGTCTGCGACGCAAGATAAACTTTTTTCCGACATTCTGCTCGAAGCGGAAAATGCGGGAGTCCCGCAATACGGCACATAGTATGACTAATGAAGATCAACCAAATTTTTCCGCGCGAGCCGAAGCATTCCTTTTTACCGAAGGGGGAGAGATTACTTATGGCAAGCTCGCATTTCTTGTTTCCTGCAAAGAAGATGAATTACAAATCGCGCTAGACGAACTTTCAAAACGTATACAGAATAGTGGTCTCAGTCTGATAAGAACAAGCACTTCGGCTTGCCTTACAACATCTAAAGAAACAAGCGACATTGTTAAAGAGGCGAATAAGCGCGAGCTGGATCACGATATAGGAAACGCAGGTCTTGAGGTGCTTGCGATAATTCTTTACATGGGACCTTCCACTCGAGCTCGTATTGATTATGTACGCGGTGTCAATACGTTTTCGACTCTGCGAAATTTGTTGGCACGCGGATTGCTCGATCGCACGGAGAATCCTGAAGATTCACGCGAATATATATATCGGCCCACTGCGGAAACTCTTGCTCATCTCGGTGTAACGGACATCCGAGAACTGCCGGATTATGCTACAATCATTCGCGAACTCACGGCATTTGAGCAAAAAAGTGAGCCGTTCGAAGAAGAAAATGGAACCACAGATGCCATCTAATGAGGAAAAACCCCTGAAATCCGCAGGCATATTCCTATTTGCCATTGCCGTTATCGCACTTGCGATTGCCGTGGCTTCTATAATAGGAACTACGCCAAATCAAGGACAAACTGCTTCAATTTCCACACCGCTCAATTATTTCACAGACATTAAAATAAAGGGTAAGGCGGCAATCGTAATCGACATATCGACCGGTAAAACACTCTACGAGAAAAACTCCGACACTCCGCTTCCGCTCGCCTCTCTCACAAAAGTCGCTCTGGCACTCGTCGTCGCGGAGGCGGTTCCACAGGAGGCAATAATCATTATTCCATATTACGCAAGAGGCTCGAATGGAAATGCACATCTATCTAAAGGCGAGAAGTGGAGGGTGCAAGATGTTATAGATTTTACATTAGTCACGTCTTCCAATGCCGGAGCAAAGATCCTTGCGGAATCGGTCGATAAAACGATACGCGAACGGTATCCCGAATTTCCTGCCGGTAGCGCCACGCTTTCGCGCATGAACGAATTCGTAAAAGAGTTGGGTTTGCAGTATACATATTTCTTGAATGTAAGCGGACTCGACATTTCCACAACGCAAGCGGGTAGCTATGGCTCGGCGCGCGACATGGCGGCACTCTTTGCTTATGCCGCTTCTGCGGAATCTTCGCTATTTTCCGGCACGGCGCAAAACGGTGTTTTGCTCGCTTCTGCAGACGGAAAGGGCATAGTAACCGCCCCAAACACCAATAATGTCCAAGGGGCGATTCCCGGCCTGATTATGGGCAAAACCGGACTTACCGACCTTGCAGGAGGAAACCTCGTGGTTGTATTTGATGTAGGATTAGCGCATCCGGTGGTAGCGGTGGTGCTCGGCTCAACCGAATACGGACGGTTTGAAGATATGCAAAATCTTGTAATAGCCACTCAAAAATCGATCATGAAAGTCGAGTAATCATGAAAAGGGAAGAGGGTAATACCATCTATAACTAACCTATCCCCGTTTGTCTTTGCACCACAAGGGCATTTCCATTTTTCTAACATAGATTACCATGTTGAAAAATTGGTCACGTTCGAAGCGAAGCAATCCAGAATATGTGCACGGACTCTGGATTGCTTCGGCCAAAGACCTCGCAAAGACGGATATCTATTATTGAATGGTTAATTGGTGATGGTATAAGATATAATGTCGGGCATGTTTGAAAATTTGTCCGATATAGTGCGTGTGCTTGTGCCTGCGTTCGCCTCATTCGTAATTGGCATGTCATTAACGCCCATTCTTACGCACTATCTTTATAAGTACAAAGCATGGAAAAAGATTGCCGGAAAAACCGCCCTTGACGGCGAGCCCGCTCACGGATTTAATAAATTGCACGATACTCGCGAGGTGCGCGCCCCGCGCATGGGTGGAATTGTCGTATGGGCAAGTGTTTTAATCACAATCATTGGCATAGCTATCGTCGCGCGAGTAATACCCGAAGTTGCCATATTGAAGCTCGATTTTCTTAGCCGTAACCAAACATGGATCCCGCTTGCAACTCTGCTTGTAGGAGCTTTCGTTGGTCTGATAGACGATTTATATGTAATTCGTCCAGGGGGGACGGGACTGCGTCTTTCATACCGTCTTCTTATCGTCGTTCTTTTGTCTTCATTCATAGGGGTGTGGTTTTGGTTAAAACTGGGGGTTACGGCAGTGAATATACCTTTTGGTTCTTCGCTCGAAGTTGGGTGGCTCATCGTGCCGTTGTTCATCTTGGTTTCTCTAGCGCTTTACGCCTCGGGGGTCATAGACGGTATCGACGGACTTTCCGGCGGAGTGTTCGGCTCAGTATTTGCTTCGTACGCAATTATTGCATTCGCGCAAAACCAAATCGATCTCGCGGCATTTTCGGCGACGATTGTTGGCGGACTTCTTGCTTTTCTTTGGTACAACATTCCGCCGGCGCGTTTTTACATGACCGACACGGGCACTATGGCACTCACTCTAACGATAGCGACACTCGCTTTTATGACAGACGATCTTGGCGGTGGCGTTGGCATTGCAGTACTGCCCGTCATAGGCGCACTTCTGGTCGCGACAGTCGCCTCCGACGTAGTGCAAGTAATCTCAAAAAAATATTTTGGCACAAAGCTCTTGCGTATCGCGCCTCTACATCATCATTTCGAGAGCTTAGGTTGGTCCGGACATAAAATAGTAATGCGCTATTGGGTGCTTTCGGTTGTTTTTGCCTTTTTGGGCGTCATAATCGCACTTATAGCAATCTGAAATATATGCACAAAACAAGTATAGACAAGCCATTTGCGTTATTAGTAGCGATTCTAGTTGTCTGTGGCGGACTTATATTTGCCTCGGCAGTCTTTGGACTGCTCGCGCGCGGCACAACACATATGTCATCGATCGTTTTCAATCATGCGGGACTAGGAATTGGAGTGGGAATTATCGCCCTACTTGTCGCGAGTAGGATACCTCCAGCAATCTGGAGACGCTTCGCTCCGCACCTGTTCATTCTTTCATTAATTCTTACGGCAACGGTTTTTTTGCCACAAATAGGTCTTGAGCATGGCGGGGGGCGGAGATGGCTCAATATCGCAGGATTTTCTCTACAGCCGTCGGAATTTTTGAAAACCACTTCGATTATTATGGCGGCCGCATATTTTTCTACGATTCGAGCTCGCGTGCAAACAATGCAGTGGGGATTGGGAGGATTGTTACTTATTTTAGCCGGTCCAATTTTGATACTTACGGCCCAGCCGGATATCGGCACTCTCGGCGTAATAATCGTGTCTGTTATTGCCGTTTTTTTCGCCGCAGGAGCGCGTATTAGGCATCTGCTGATCATGGCGCTCATCGGCATAGTTGCTCTCGCAACACTCGCATATATGCGACCGTATGTTTTAAATCGCATGGAAATCTTTTTTAATCCATCTTGGGCTCCCCAGAAAGAAGGGTATCAGATACGTCAATCACTGATTGCAATCGGGTCCGGCGGTTTACTTGGTAGAGGATTTGGACAGGGAGTACAAAAATTCAGACACTTGCCGGAGCCGATGGGGGATTCCATATTCGCAATAATTGGAGAAGAATTCGGCCTTATAGGTGCGGTAGTTTTTATCGGACTATTTCTTGCTCTCGTACTTCGCGGATTTTGGATTGCCACGCATGCTTCGGATATTTTTAGCGGATACTTGGCTGTTGGAATTTCAACCTATCTGGTCGCTGAAGCATTTATCAACGTGGGGGCAATGCTGGGTTTAGTGCCTCTTACAGGTATACCACTTACTTTCATCAGCCAAGGCGGCAGTGCCATGCTCGCTTCGCTCGGGAGTGCGGGAATACTTCTAGGAATTTCAAGAAGGTCTCACGCGTTAAAGGTGCTAAAATGATGAATAAAGTATGAAAATTGTTTTTGCAGGAGGTGGAAGCGGGGGACATTTTTATCCTCTAATTGCGGTTGCCGAAGCGTTGGAAGATATCGCTAGAGAAAAGAAGCTCATAGAACCAGAGTTTTTTTACATAGGCCCGGAGCCGTTCGATCATGCGGCCCTGCTCGAACACGAAATCGAATATAGATCATCTTCTGCCGGAAAATTGAGACGTTATCCAAGCATACACAATATATTCGATTTGTTTAGAACTGCTTTTGGAATAGTGCGTTCGATTTTCCAACTTTTCAGAATTTATCCCGATGTCGTGTTTTCTACAGGTGGCTTTGCTGCGTTTCCGACACTGTACGCCGCGCATATCTTAACGATTCCTGTGATTATTTATGACGCAGACGCAAAACCGGGTCGTGTCTCTTTATGGTCGGCAAGCTTCGCGCAATCCATCGCGATTGCTCATCCTGACGCCGCAAACCAATTTCCGGAGAAATATCTAAACAAAATCGCACGCACAGGGCATCCGATCAGAAAGGAACTTGAAACACAGGCCAAAGAGGGTGGTCATGAGTTTCTGAAGCTGGAAGCGGCAGTACCTACGATTTTTATAATGGGAGGTTCTTCCGGCGCTTCCGCTATCAATGAAGTTGTACTCGATGCGCTTCCAGCCCTTCTCGAGCGTTACAATGTTGTACATCAAACAGGAAGCGCCAATCTGAGTGAGATAAACGATGTGATAGCCGTGATATTAAGAAATTCGAAATACGCAAATCGATATCGAAGTTTCGGTCTACTAAACGCGCTCTCGATCCGCATGACAGCTGGCATCTCTTCTCTTGTCGTGTCTCGCGCCGGAAGTGGAACCATATTCGAGATTGCTTCATGGGGAATTCCTTCCATACTGATTCCGATACCGACAGAAATATCACATGATCAAACAGAAAATGCTTTTTCGTATGCGCGAATGGGCGCGGCCTCTGTTTTAGAACAAATAAATCTCACACCGCATCTTTTGATCGCAGAAATCGAACACATTATGAAAAACCAAGACCTCCATGCTTCCATGAGCGTAGCCGCAAAAACTTTCGCACGCCCGGATGCGGCGAAGAAAGTAGCTACGATAATAGTGGAAACCGCACTCACGCACGAGCCACTGTAATTATCAAAATCAACTATGAGTTCTATTGTTACTCGTTTTCCGCCCTCGCCTACAGGTTTTTTTCACATCGGTAGCGCACGCACTGCGATATTCAACTACTTGTTCGCCGCAAAGCAGGACGGCGTGATGTATCTTCGATTTGAGGATACAGACAAAGAGCGCAGTAAAAAAGAATACGAGGAGGACATAATTGCGGGACTGCAGTGGCTCAACATCCCATACGTACAGGCAGTGCCTCTAAGGCAATCAGAAAAAAAAGATGCATACCGCGCATACCTACATGAGCTAATAAAAAAAGGAATCGCCTATGAAGCTGAAGCGGGGGAGAGGGGTGGCAATGTGATTCGTTTCAAAAATCCGAATGTTCGCATTATTTTCTCCGATCTAATTCGAGGCGAGGTTGCATTCGAAACTGCGGAGTTGAAAGATTTTGTCATAGCACGCAATGTCGACGACCCGCTATATCATCTCACTGTCGTGGCGGACGATCACGACATGGGCATAACTCACGTTATTCGTGGCGAAGATCACATATCCAATACGCAACGGCAGATTTTGATACTTGAGGCATTGGGCTTCGAACGTCCAATATACGCGCACATGCCTCTCATTTTGGCGCCAGATCGCTCAAAACTTTCAAAGAGAAACTTCGCAACCTCCGTTAATGATTACAAAAAACAAGGATACATACCTGAGGCGTTTTTGAATTATCTTGTACTACTCGGATGGACGCCGCCTTCCGGCAAGGAGAAACTTTCTCTTAAGCAAATAATCGATGTGTTTGATATACGAAATGTCCACAAAAGCGGAGCGATCTTCGATCTCAAAAAATTGGATTGGCTGAATCGAGAGTACATGCTTTTGATCCCTGACGATCAGTATTTGAATGAAATGCTGGCTCGTTCCCCATCGTGGCGCAAAGATATTGCGGGAAAAATTTTACCGCTCGTGAAAGAGCGTATCAGTGTATGGCATGAATTTGAGAATGTAAAAGAGGATTTCGATTATTTTTTCTCTGAACCGAAACTTGATGCGACAAAAATCCCCGGTAAGGGAAGCGATGCGGATACGACAAAAAAGCATTTATTCCGTATTAAAGAACTACTTGCCTCACCCTTATCTTCGGAAGAAATTACGGCCGAACAGATAAAAAATGCAATATGGAATTATGCGGAAAAAGAGGGGCGCGGAAATGTGCTGTGGCCGTTGCGCTATGCGCTTACCGGCAGAGAAAAGAGTCCCGATCCATTTACGGTAGGTGCGATTCTGGGAATAGAAACTGTAAATCGACGTATTGGCGTCGCGCTAGATGCACTATAATTATAATATGGTGCAACATTCAAACAGGGCGATCGAACTGATCGCAGTAGCATTGTGCGTATTGATGTTGCCCGCCTTAACCGCATCAAAAACAGTGGGTGAGATACGTGCCGAGATTGAGGATAACAGCACGGAAATTGAGATATTAAACAAAGAGATAGTCGCGTACGAGAAACAATTAACGAGTATAGGAACAAAAAAACAAACACTGAAAACCACCATAAGCCAGCTCGACATTCAGCGTAAAAGAATCATCGCATCAATAAGTCTAACGAAGAATAAAATAAAGACACTCCAGCTTCAAGTAAAATCTCTTTCGGAAAATATTGAGACTAAGCAAAATTCGATTCACATAGAAGAAGCGGGTATCGCGGAAACAATTCGCCGTTTGCACGAAACTGAAAACAAAACGCTTGCAACCGCCATATTCTCCTCCGACAAAATAACGAGTATTTGGAACGACATGGAAGCTATGAATACCGTGCAGAAAGCTATGCAAAAAGAGATCGGGCAACTTGCTCTGCAAAAGCAGTTTCTTTCAAATACCAAAACAACAACTGAAGAAAAGCGAGCCGAGCTTGTAAGAGCGCAAAATAATCTATTGGCCGAGCAGGGTTCGCTTGATGCGACTCGCAGAGCACAAAACGATCTTTTGACGCAAACTAAGTCGCAAGAATCAACGTTTCAGTCTATTCTAGCCGAAAAACAGGCGGCTAAGGCGAGTTTCGAGGCTGTGCTTTCCGATCTACAAGGCAAGTTGCAATATGCCGTCGATCCATCATTGATTCCGTCCGCGGGGAAGGGGATTCTCCGCTGGCCGCTAGATAATGTGAAAGTAACGCAGTATTTTGGAAATACGGATTTTGCGCGTTCCGGTGGTTACGCAGGAAAGGGTCATAACGGCATTGATTTTCGTGCTCAAATCGGTACACCAATTAAGGCGTCGCTTACAGGTACTGTTTTTGCAACAGGAAACACGGATTCGGTGCGCGGTTGTTACTCCTACGGAAGATGGGTCGTGATAAAACACGGGAATGGTCTTACAACCTTGTACGCTCATCTTTCGCAAACCAACGTTTCAACGGGGCAATCCGTATCAACAGGACAACTCATAGGCTACAGTGGCGCAACGGGCTATGCGACAGGACCGCATCTGCATTTTGGCGTTTATGCCTCTTCTGCTGTGCAGATTATAAAATTGGGAGAAGCTACCAACAAAACGACGGCCTGTTCAAATGCCGTGATGCCAGTCGCTCCACTTTCGGGCTACCTAAATCCAATTGATTATTTGTGATTATTTGTAGTAGCTCCAGTAAAAGAGCCAGCGTGCATGCACGCTGGCTCTTTTTGTGTTGTGGCTCTAAAGCCACAACCGGTTCACATCTTCGATCACGCCATCGCGGTGCAACACCTCGTAGACAGGCACTAGCGGCGCAACCTCCTTGATCACCGCGAAGAAATGTCGCTCCTCCAAGTCAGCAAGAGCGGCGACTATCTCGTTCTCGCTGACATGTCGTGCCAGTTCTGGTGAGCACGCGCGGAGATTCCGCGCCACAGGGTGAAATATGATCTCCTTCATCAGAACCGGTTGGTGCACGAAGACGTGGGTTTCCACGCCGTACAGCATCCCGACATTCTCGAACGCCAACGCATGTTTTTCGCCATGCGGACCGACGCGGTTCATTTCGCGTATGATCAGTACCGCCTGCTCGCGATGAACACCAGGCAACACATCTCTGCGAAACTTGAATAGGTTTTCCGTGTCTTCCGCCTGCTGAACCGTGATTCCCATTTTTTGCGAATCGCGACGCATCATAGTGCAATACGCACAGTCCTCATGCGAGGTTAGATTATGCACACCGCCGAGTGCCGTAATCACGGCCTCGACCACCAGCTCGGGTGGAATCCGGATGCCGAACCGTTCGACTTGAGCAAGCTCATTGAGATACGCCCATATGCGCAGAAACAACCCTTCGGCCGCTCCGGGTGTATGCATCAAACCGTTTCCGGGCTTATTCCTCCCGTCGACGCATAACAAACGCATAAGCACGCGCCGCGTCGGTCGGTGCTTGATCGATTTCAAGAGTTGCCACACGTCTGCTTCCTTAAGCATGCGCGGGTACAGCTCTACCGCTTCCGCAGGACTCGGGAACATCGTTAGGAGGGCCGCTCCTGCCGATATTTCTCGTCTTGTGAATCTGGACATGAGTCCTCCTTTCCGTATTGAATACACCATCTCAAGGATTGAGAAGATCGATAAATGTCCCGAAATTTCTCATAGCGGCACTTCACGATCTTCTCAATATAAATGAGTAATGATGCAATTACATGTCAAAGAACAAAAACAATAAGGAACAAAATCTGTAAAGAATTATATCCACGAACGCATTCTCTGCAAGTGTCTGTGGCCAATAATAAACGATCACCGAAACCCCTAACGACGCCGACCGCGGCGCGATTCCATTCTGTAATTTCCGTCGCGCGTAATTCGATGTTGTATGCTTTTCGTAAAGTCCGCAGATTTTTTTCGGCACGGTAGGGAAGTGGCGAGAGGAATAAATGGCCTCTGCAAGCCAAAATAATTCTTGGTCGGCAGTCACCCACTGTTCGGGAGCGAACTCCGAGAGATAGAATGGCCTAGAGTACGCTCTTAGCGATTTTTGCCGTAGAGCATGGGAGCATTATACGTTTCGATTTCTACGTAACATTGGCTTACAACCGTAAATCTCGCTCCTTGACCGCAGGGCGTTAACCCTGCGGCAAGGGGAATCCGACCCTGCGCGGAGCGCAGGGCGTTTTCCCGCGAGATTTCTGGCTCCTCGGCTCGGCAATGCAAAAGGGTACTTTCGCATTGCACTCGCTCTACGTCGCCAGTAAATAGCTTGTGCGACGTAGAGGGTTTATAATGTGATTGTTATATGACTTTACGACAGCAGAAAAAAAATGGCGGACGCGAAATCCCCTGGTCTATTGAAAACCTTGCAACCGGACTTGCGCACTTCTATAAAGAACACGAACGATATCCCACAGCAACAGAAGTTGATTCCTATGTATATCTACCGTCAGCACGGTCAATAGAACGACGATTCGGAGGACTTGTGGCATTACGCGCTCAGTTAAAATTAGGAACCGAACATGATTTCCGCTCAGGAACTCATAGTTCAAAACGTGCCCATACTATCAATAAACGCGCTTACGTTATTGAGAAAAAGGTGTACGAATTTCTCTGTAAACGTTTTGGTAAAGAATTTGTACACCGAGAATATCTCTTTACTGACGATCATCGCACGCGCGCCGACTTTTTCATCTACGACAAACGTGGTGGCTTTTGTGTCGATGTTTTCTATCCGAGCGATAGACGCAATCTTACGGGTTGCCTCAATAGTAAGCAAACAAAATATGCGACCGAAATCATGCGCCAATATCCAGTAATTTTTCTACAGATGAACGAGGACATTACAGATAAGGTGCTTGAACAGCTTATTGAAAATAAAGACAAAAAGTTACCAAAAGGGCAGCACCTGATGGGATGGAAAATCTTTGAGTCATTCTGCGGATCGCGCACACCACTTGCCATATTAAAAGGGAGATAGACAGGAATGTGTAGACATAAATGTGCATGTATCCTTGCCGTTTAAGCCTAAAATAGGCTTTATGTCGCACAAGCTACCCGCGTAAAAGATATATTGTGCGACGTACAGTGTATTGGATAATGATCACTCACCAGACCACTGCCCTGTCAATAACCCTCTTATTTCCACGGAATTTCAAACTTTGCAAATTCCGGAAGAAGTTTTCTTTCATATAGAAGCCGAGAGATTACTTCGGCATGCGAGAGCGCGCCAGTCAGAGCATTGTGCGGTTCGGGCTCGTTCTGTAGACCGCAATATCTCATCACAGCATCAAGATTAAGTGCAGAATGTTTTTTCTTTTTATCTATCGGTGGCTGTATTCCCCTATTTATCATATGCATATAACATAGCGTATGCGTGTCGATGGTGCGGTGCGCAAATGACCATTTAGTGTGACCTGCGCGTTCTGCGCCAGCTCTGAGAAAATCGCGATCGAAAGAAACATTTTGTCCGGCAAAAGTGCGCTCTTCCAGCGTCTCGCTCCAGCGCAAAAAGGAATGCACTAGATCCGCCTCGCTTTGTTTGCCCGAATCGGTGATTTGCACTTTAGTAAAACCATTTACTTTCAGCGCCTCATCTTCGACATGTGCGCCATCCCAAATACGACATTCCTCGTAGAATCTGTTGGTGGGATTCCCAAAATCAAGCGCTCCCACCGACACAATGGAATGTTTGGAAGCCTCTGTCCCGGATGCCTCAACGTCAATGACTAACATAACAACATTGAGATTGTACCCTCCCTTCTCCTATTTTCCAACCACGCCTTGTATTGATCGACCTCCGGATTCTTATAGTACCCGATCATGGTGAACCCCTCTTGCGAGTGTATGCGTACTGACCGCCTCTTTTTATGATTTTATCCAAATAGTATTGATAGCTATCGAGCGACCGATAAACAACGGCCTCGATATCCGACTGGTTGCGCAATGTCGGTTCAAGATTAAATTCTTGTCTGCGAAGAAAGCGAAGCGTCCTTATTGCTATTGCCCACGCATCACGCTCTTCCAATACGGCTTCACGTAATATTTCGTTGAGTTTCTCTTTTTTGCCTTCATGTATGGTTTTCGATAACGGCCGTATCATATACATCACATCCCCTTTGCCCAGCTCTTCGCTTGAGGGTAAGATTTCCCAGAAATCGATACCGAGCCGCTCTCGCAACGCGTTTACCGCCAACATGAACTCATTCGAGTACGCCTCTGGATCTTGTTTCAAAGCCGATTTAGACGCCAGCTTGTCGAGACGAAAAAGAGTATCGAGTATTATCTCGAATGCGTTGAAGTTGTATTTTTTCCGCATATGTCCATGCGCCTCTTGCCATGCGTGCGCCGTCTCATGCAGTAGAGTGAGCATACCGCCCGGCTCGGCAAGATTGCCATAGGTAACTGTCTTGGTCTTTACGCCAGCTATCTCTGTATTGAAAAATGCCGTCTTCATTATCGACCCAACTGGCATATTCTCGAAACCGTTATAGTTCGAGAGATTCTTTGACTCCACAAGAGAAGCTGTCGCAATAAGCGGAGTTTTCATATACATCGGCGCAAGGTGCACATCATCGGGAAGCAAGTCGTTGAGGTGTAAAAGGGCACCATCTTTTCTTCGCAACGTGAGATACGTACTGATGTCCTGGATCGAGACTGCCAACCCCGTCTTGATTTCAGCTCTCCTGACAAAATGGTTGACTTGCTCTGCAAGTGTAAACGATGTACCCGGTATACGCGCTCGAAAGATCGCCGATTGCAGCCGCTCATTGCCGTTGACGACGTCTGGAAAATATGCAGTGACAGGATCGTCGATCTGCTTCTCGTGTAACCGCAATTGCTTATCCAACTCGGCATGTATGGTGGTGCTCGACCGTCGTTCCTTTGCGTTTGTCTCTGCCGTTTCGTTCTTTTCCGTGTGAGGCGGCCGTATTGTCGAACCAAGCACCAGTGCGCGCATATATGCTCCGGCGCGTATGCCGACTTCCTGGCCGGCGGCAACCTGATCAAGTGTTGATAAAAAATCATTGGCCGTGCGTCTGTTTATATCATCTTCGTATTCAGCAAAACGTCCATCGAGCAATTCTTTTTGCATTGAGGCAAGATGTTCTTTCAATCTTGTAGCGATACTCGCGACATCGTCTTTCATTCTCTCAATCTTCGCGTTGCGCTGTTCGTCTAGACGCTCAAATGCGCCGGCTTTTGCTCCCCTTTCCGCAGGTACTTTCCCGAATTCATTGAATGGCATAATTGTGATGTTTTTACGCCAGTATCTTACTCGTTAACCAGCCCCTTACAATTCTTAGCCGGAGTATATCCCGCAATTTTTGCCGCATCTTCATTCTTGAACCATATTTTGTTCTCTGCCGTGATCGTTTCCGCGCCGGGACACCACGGATAATGGTAGGCACTTCCTCGCCTTGAAGCCACAATAAGACCTCCTTGGATGATCGTGCGCGGAGCAGACGCCGTTTGTGCCGTTTGTATAGCAACAGCAGGTCTTACTTCTTCGATCGCGGAAAGCCGTCCAAGACCAAATGAAGAGAGTCCGACTAGCATGACGACCATAATAACACCCCAATCATGCAGTGCGTCTGCCACTATATTCTTGATTTTTAGTTTTAGTTCTGATATATTCATATTGATCAGTATCAGTATTCAAGCATTTTTGCTTGTTGTCCACTGTTTACTGTTCACTATAATTTTATGGCAACAACTAAAGCGGGCGGAAGCGCTAAAAATCTAAACGATTCGAATCCGAAGTATCTCGGCGTTAAGCGTGCAGACGGTCAGAAGGTATCTATAGGCGAAATCATCGTGCGTCAGCGCGGTACTGCAATCATGGCCGGTAAAAATATCGGCGTTGGCGTGGATCACACTCTTTTCGCACGTACTGCGGGAACTGTACATTTTCGCACCAAGCGCAAAATCAACTTTGACGGACGCTCCGTGCGTCGCGGAATTGTCGACGTTGTCGTTTAAGACTTCTCGGACTTCGCGATTATCGCGAGTGTTATTTCCGCTTTGGCAGTACCCAAAACGATGCCAATCTTATACTCCCCTGTTTTTTTGATCGGTTTTTCGAGTCGGACAGCATCCTCCGGAATGTCTACATTCAAAAGCTTGATGATATCGGCAACAGTTACCGCTTTGAATAATCCACCCTTTTCGGTTGCCCGTACTTTCAGTTCTATACGCGCGCCTTCCAGAGAATGAACCGCGCTCGCTAATTTTTGCTCCTTTTCTTTTTTTGAAGCGACATCGGAGGCCACACGTTTTTCATGCGCAGATATCTTCTCCGGAGTCGCTTGTTCCGCAAGCCCTCGCGGAATCAGGAAATTCATTGCATATCCATTGGCAATTTCTTTCACCTCCCCTACCCTTCCCGCTCCGCCGACGTCTTTAAGAAAAATGATTTTCATATTGAGCACTGTATCAAATCGTTGTTTTTATTCAAATCTCGATTTGCAATATTGTAGAAATTACAAATTTACCAGCTACAACCTCCCCCACAAGGTTTTCATCAGCGTGCGCTGGACGCCCGCGACGGTGGGATCGTCTATAACCGTTGCGGTCTGCGTGGGGAACGACACGAGTGCGAGCCGCTCGGCCGAGGCGAGGACGTGCGATGAGAACGATACGCCCTGCGGCAAGAGCTTGTTCTTCACGAAAGCGTCGTATTCGTGCATGGCTAGGCGCTTGTCGGCCGCGGGCGAGCGTTCGACGAGATTGTAGAGCTTGATCTCGCGCTCTTTCACCATCATCAGGAGCTCGTGATTCTCGGTGAAGGAGAACATATCGAAAAAATGTTTCGGGGGGAAGATTGCGTAGAGATCCTGCCAGGTGTCGAGCACGATGCGGTGCGCTTCGTCGATACCCGCTCGCCCCTCATAGACGCGCACCTGCGGTCGGCCGTCGCTATGCGCCATGAGCGGCTCGAGATCCGTCGCGAGGTCTTCGGCGTGTCGTATTTGTTCTTGCGCGAGCCTCTCCCTCTGTCGCGCGAAGCGCACGAGCGATTGCGGCGGCTGGGCCTCGTAGTGGATGCGCTTGCCGACGACCGCCTTACGCACGAGTCCTGCGGCAAGCAGACCATCGAGATATTCATAGACGCTCGTGCGCTTGACGCCGCTTACTCGCGCGAGATCTGAAACAGAAGCGCGCGGCGTGTGCGCGATAGCCGCAAACACCCGCGCCTCCTGCTCCGAAAGCCCGACCAACTGTAGTTTCCTTTCGATGTCGCCCATGCCCGTATCTTAAACGTGTCGGCGCTTTTCGTCAACTTTTCCCTGCATATGAATGTCAAGTGGCTTACTTCAAGGAAAATGACTCGATGTGGCTAGAATATATGTCCCGTCTGACGATACTTTTGTGCAGGAGCATGGATGCTCCAATATGCAACAGTGGAGGTTCCGATGAAAACGCCAAGGATTGTCTCGCAGGTCTTTTGGTCTCTAGCTGGTTTATATGTGGCAGGGGCATTACTCTTGATAGTTTCCGTCGTAATCGATATGTTTTTCTATGAGGTGCGACCTGCGGAGCCGTTTCTCATAGAAAGTGCGGAGGTCACACGAGTTGTTGTCCGCGAAGATGTCACAGGAAACCATATCATGCAACTAACCTTGCGTGAAAAATACGCGGAGGGTCGTGAAATGGATCGTACGTACACAATGTGGGGGTGGTGCCACGACTCAGAAAATTGCTACAATCTTGTCTCAGGATATGGCGCACAATTCGCGGCAAACGACTTCCGAGTCGGTCAGACGTATATCGGTGAGTGCCAGCGCGAGGAGCATATCGGCGTAATCAATCTGTTCGGCCTTGGCACGAACGTCGTACTGTTGAATCCGTGCGAACTGAGATTGCGTCAATAATGACGCGACACCCGGCGCGAGCTTTCTCAAGCTCGCGCCGGTTTTTTTTAGGTGCATTGGGCACCATTCTTCTACTCCCCAACCGATACAATACTTAAAAGTCTGACTTTTGAATTGTTTCCCGCCCCGCCGATGTCTTTCAAATGTGAGCCACAGCATAGACGCGCCGCAAAGCTTCGCGCTTTGTAGCGCCATATGCGAGGACGCCTGGCAACTTGGGAACCTCGGCAATCCAACGGCCATCTTCCTCACGATCAAACTCGACCGAGAGCGGAGACACGGACATCTTGCTTTTTATATGCTTCATAGTCACTACTGTATCATGCCAACTCCTTACTCATCAAGTAAAATGAGCAACGTGAAATTAGCAACGCCTATTCTCACCGCATTTTAAGCAAAATCACTTTCTGCTGGGGCCAACAGGTATTCGTTTCTCTATATTAGCGAGTGTTGTAGCGGGAGTATTGAGTGCCTCGAAGACATCTTTCCGCAACGTATTAAATTCCGTCGTGAACTTCACTTCCTCGCGTCGAGGTCGTGCGAATGGCACCATGAATTCGTGTGTGAATGTGCCGTGATTCAAGACCGACACACGATCTGCCAAGAAAATCGCCTCTTCGATGCTGTGAGTGACGAACACGATGGTCTTCCTGTGTTTCGCCCACACATCAAGAAGCCATTTTTGCATGTTGCCGCGCGTGTGCTCATCGAGCGAGCCGTATGGTTCGTCCATCAGCAACACGTCGGGACTGTGTGCGAGGGAGGTTGCAATGGCGATGCGCTGGACTTGCCCGCCCGAAAGTTCTGCCGGATATTTGTCTTTCTTGTCTTCAAGACCTGCAAGTTTCAAATGTTCGTGCACGATACTCACCCGCTCTTCGTCTGTGCTATATTCCAATCCAAAAGCGATATTTCCAGAAACGGTCAACCACGGAAATACGGCGTGATTTTGGAATACCATGCCTATATTTTTTGGTACAGATATATCACCGGAATAAGGAACCAGCCCGGAGAGTGCGTGGAGAAATGTGCTTTTACCGTCGCCGGATTTACCTACAATGGCGACGAACTCACCATTTTGTGCTTTAAAATTAACATCCTTAAGAACGTGGTTATCTTTATAATAAACCGAAAGATTTTTTACAGAAATACCGCTCATATTTAAGAAAGTGCGAGCCATGGAAAA
Organism: uncultured Candidatus Saccharibacteria bacterium; assembly: GCA_964356695.1. Classification (GTDB taxonomy): domain Bacteria; phylum Patescibacteriota; class Minisyncoccia; order Phycocordibacterales; family UBA2100; genus UBA10103. The sequence continues at coordinate 19,096 of CAYHIZ010000008.1, forward strand.
ATCTTGCGTGTGCCGAACACAAAAAGCTGATCTGTAAGTGCGCCCAATGCACCCAGCACGATAAGTGCGGCGATCATTTCGTCGATGCGATATGCGAGTTGCGTAATAGATATACGATAGCCCAAACCACTTGACGCGCCGGCGAGCTCCGATACAAATATCATTATGAACGCAAGTGCAATGCCGTTGCGGATACCGGTAATTATGAAAGGCGTTGCAGATGGGAGAGCGATGGTACGAATGGTTGCAAGTGTCCCCAAGCCCGCTAACTTTGCCTTCCACAAAAACACACGTTGCACTTGCTCGGCACCGACATGCGTGTTTATCCACACGGGGAAAAATACCGCAAATGCGATAGAAAATATCTTCGCACCGTCGCCTATGCCAAACCACACGATGACAAGTGGAATTATCGCGACAGGAGGAATGGATCGCAATATGTGGATGATTGGGGCAAGCGCGTGAGCAAGTGATCTTATTCGACCCGTGAGCAGTCCGAGCAGGATACCGATAACAGAACCCACGCACAATCCAGCGAGCAGACGCCACACGCTTGCGGACAAATCAGAAGACAAAGTGCCCGACGTTATCATGTTACCGAACGCGCTTGCAACTTGTGACGCTGGCGGGAACAGGGCGGGATTAACCACGCTTGTACGAGACACGACTTCCCACAATGCAAGAATCGTGAGAATCGGGACTACTATTAGAATCTTTTGCACCTTTGATGTCATAGTTCTACGGAAGCAGGAACAATCTTCTTAAGAGGTGCATCGAAAATAATGTCGCGGAAGTTTGGCGTCGGTGTGTCGCTTTTGACTTTGCCGGTGTCTCTCGCCCACTGTGCTTCTCGATCAAGGTATTCGAGCAATTGCGGAGTAAGTGCAATACGGAAATCAAAACTGCCCCAAATCCCATCAATTGTTTCTTTGTCGAGTTTAGTGTATTTCATCACCACTGCTTTTGCTTCCTCGGGCTTGTTTTTGGTGTATTTCTCGGCTTCAAGTAATCCCTTTAGAAGCTTTTCGAGAGCAGTGTAATCTTGCGTAACAGATTCTTTAGCTTCAATCACATACAATTCCGAGCACACGCTTTCGTCGGTGAACGTAATCGCCTTATCGCCCATCTGTTTTTCTGCGATGAAGGCAAACGGATCAAAAATTGCTATTGCATCAACACTTCCGCTTATAAGAGCTGCGGGCATATCACCAGGTTTTTGAGCAATTATTTCTACCTGATCTTTGGTAATACCTAATTTGCTCAAGAATTCATACGTAAAAAATTCTGGTCCGCCACCGATTGACGTTGCCAATTTGGGATCATACGCAATATCGGTGGTAACCAGCGAATAGCGGCGGGCGCGCT
>CAYHIZ010000009.1:0-20330 GCA_964356695.1 uncultured Candidatus Saccharibacteria bacterium
TGGATGAAATCGCCGTCCGCCACTATCTACCACCGATATTGCGTATGATCCCGAAACTGGACTTGACAAGAACACTTGATTCGTGATATCTTTCCAACATCAATCGGCGCTGACCCAGGTAAGTAGGGGTCGACTCTCAACCTTCAGCACATCCAGTTGATTTAACAATCTCTCTTACATCAACATGCAAGAAGGAACAATCGCCCGACTCACCGACAGGGGTTTCGGGTTCATCAAAGTCGACGGGCAGGAAAAGGATCTCTTTTTCCACTCGAACGAGCTTGTGAACGTAAGGTTCGACGAGCTTCGCGAAGGCGACAAAGTAACCTTTGAGGTTGCGCAGAGTCCGAAAGGACCGAACGCCGTCAAGGTTAGCCGAGTCTCCTAAACGATTTTCGACGATCTTTCAAATCGCTCCGCCATACGGCGGAGCGATTTGTTTTTATGAATTCATTAAGGAATGGCCGGAAATCTCTTGCGAGATTCCCGGCCTATCTGGTTTGATGCATTGCCACCCCCGTTCATCGCAACAGCAACAGCGGAGAAAAGATGCACACGAGTACGGTTAGAGTCAAACTGATCATAGTGACCCTATCCCTAACGAAGGACAGTTCATCCTTCGTTGACATAAGAAGCTTCTCCTTACGTCGCAAAGCTAGGGATGACTTCCACTCCTCCTCTTCCGCATCGCGTCGCCTACGACTGCGGGTGGTCTCTTCGGGACTTTTTTCCATCAAAAATCCAAGACACACCAAAAAAATCCCCAGTGTAGCGATCAACATCCACATCTGCGGGCTCAGGTCAATTTCCATTGTAGACCTCCTCATCAGAAGTACCCCGAGGATCACTACGACCCCGAGACGAACACTTCTTTTCGATTTATATACCCTTCACGCCCCTTGTCAATTGAATATAGCTAGCAATAATATATCTGATATAATCTCCAGGTACGAATTAATAATTTAGCAACTAATCGATACTCAAAATCTAATATGCGTACCACAAGCATCGGACTAGTCTCGTTTCTTTTATTGGCAATACTACTCATAGCGCCTTTCGCATTCGCTGAAAATGACGATCGGAAAGAAAGAAAGGATCACAGAAACAATGATAAGAAAGCATTCATGGCTTCGCGTCCATTTTCAAACACGGGAACAACGACATCGGCCATGCAGGAACAGATAAAAAGTTTGCGTGCCGGGCTTGAAAACCTTAAAACGCAAAGAGGTGCACTAGGTAATCATGACAATGGCAGGCGCGCAACCACAACAAAAGCCATGAGAGACACACTCAAGGCAGAAATCAAAGAAAAGAAAAAGGAAATCAGACATGCAAAGAAAGAACTTAGATTCGCACGCTCGCTTGCACGCGGTATGTCTGGCGACGACGTCCGCAACCTGCAAGAACTTCTCGCTCAGGATTCCTCTATATCTTCCGCGGGTCTTGTTACTGGATTTTTCGGTCATAAAACCGAAGAAGCTCTTAGAAAATTTCAGAAAAAATTCGGTATAGAAGCCAACGGAGTTCTCGGTCCGAAGACACAGGCTAAAATTCTTGCACTCTTCGTCGGTCGTGAACTTCCTCCGGGGATCATTAAACGTCTAGGACTCGAGACGAGTACCACGACACCGGGCAAAGGATTCGTTACTGTCTGTCACAAACCAACGGGCACAGCCCAACAATCTCTTGTTATTGCAATACCCGCTCTCGGTGCGCATTTAGGACACGGGGATATGCTTGGCGTGTGTCCGAGAAGCGGTACTGCAACCACGACACCGCCCACGGCAACTACAACCCCTTCAGTGTCTACTACAACAACCGCAACCGTTAATTAAATTGATTCATCGCGCGTTCGCGGCCATCCAGTACGATTGTGCGCAATGCTTCCGCGGCACGCTTGAAAACAGGCTTGAGTGTAGCAAGTTCGTGCGCGCCGAATTTCGTGAGAATGAAATTATTAACGACTCTCTTCCCTTCCGGCTTTCGCAAAGAGCCGGAAGCGGTGGAAGGAGAAACACCGATACGCACGCGCGTAAACTTTTGAGTCTTTAGAGCACGGATAATGCTGTCTAATCCCTTGTGCCCGCCACTACTTCTGTCGAACGATATCTTCATTGTACCTAGGGGCAGATCGAGATCATCGTAAACAACTACCATGCGCTCCGCCGCTTTCTGACTTTTTATGTATTTGACGACAGCATTTCCTGATTTATTCATAAATGTATCAGGCAACACGAGTACGACAGCCGTTTTCTCTACCATACCGCCCGCCACAGTAGCTTTTTTCTTTTTATCCGTACGAAAACCATTCAACTCGGCTGTTTTAGCGAAAAATTCGATCACCATGCGACCCGCGTTGTGCCGAGTAGATTGATATTCATCTCCGGGATTTCCTAAACCAACAACTGTCCATGCCATTGACACATACTAGCAGAACAAAAACAAAAAACGCAAAAAAATTCACGCAAAAAAAAATTTTGCGCGACGCAACACTGCAATCATTTGGTGTCAATGCAGTGTACGCAGTAGAATGTCGCGATGGAAATGTCCGTGATGCAAAAAAATCCATCATCGGACTCTCAAAAAAATTCCAACGCATCGTTACTAGGCTACACCGCAGTCACACTCGGTCTCGCGCTTTTCATTCGTTTCTTTATTGCCGCTCCTTACGTAGTTTCCGGCGCTTCGATGGAACCGAACTTCGATAATTGGCATTACCTGATCGTTGATCGAGTTTCTTATGATGCGGGAGAACCGCACAGAGGCGATGTGATCGTTTTCGATCTGCCCCAGGAAGGCGGACGCTCGCTCATTAAGCGCGTGATCGGACTTCCAGGAGAAACAGTTGTACTCGAAGGACAAAATGTAATCATAATTAATAAAAATCATCCCGACGGATACACACTTGAGGAGCCCTATCTCAATCCGGCCAATCTTGTAGGCGAGAACGACATGCGTGTTACGCTCGGAACAGGTGAATATTTCGTACTCGGCGACAATAGGCGCGTTTCGGCAGACTCGCGCACATGGGGCAAACTGCCACGCGAAGCGATTGTAGGACGTGCACTGATTCGGCTTTATCCATTCAGTATGATTTCTATTCTGCCGAGCGAAGCCCGGTATGAAGAATAGATGATGGGGGGTGCGGGTTCGTAAGAATTTCTCACTATGCTTAGACTTAAAGACACAAAACATCAAAATACGGCAAGTTTTCTTGAATCGGCGATTGGGATTGCCGAATACTATGGATTTAAACCATTGGAGGACGCTCCGAGAAGAGATTCCGCCACCTTGAAGCACATACGCGAACAAGCAAGCAGGAACGAAACACCGCTGTCACTAACTCGAAAAGAAGAGCGTCCCCTGATGGTATCAGGCAAGCGTTCTGCGCTTGCCGCACGCGGACAAGATGAATCTCTGCTACTTTGGAGAACAGTTAACGACCTGAATAGCAACATCCCGCACGCATCTCTCGAATTGCACGTGGTTGGCACGGGGGCATCGATCGCGGAAGCTTTACTCATCGTGGTTGCAAACTCTATCGTAGAGGAAGCCGGCGTAGGAGAACGCGTTCTTTCGATCAACGATATGGGTTCCGGCGAATCCTCAAGCAGATTCGTTCGCGATGTCGCAAACTATTTGCGTAAACATATCGAATCCATTTCTCCTACACTCCGACCACGCGTTGCCATCGATCCTCTGGGAACTCTCATAGCACTTATCGAACGCGGACACCCTGCGACACCTCGCGCACCGCAATCGATGGAATACTTGACGGAAGACGAGCGACGCAGATTTTGGGAATTGCTGGAATACATGGAAGTATATGGATTGCCATACGAACTTTCTCCGCATGTACTTGGAAGCAGAGATTTTTGGGCTCACACACTCTACCAAATATCCGCCGTAAATCCCGAAAGCGGTTTGCGCATACCTATTGCATTCGGAGGACGATACGATCCACTGGCGGCGCGTTTCGCCGCATCCCCCACATCGGCGGCGGTGATATCCATAACGTGCGAAATGCACGGGCGCCCCAGTACCAAGCCCGAAGCTACGGAAATTCCATCTTTATACTTCGCCCATCTTGGACAGGAGGCGAAACGCAAGAGTCTTCCCGTCTTTGAGAAATTACGCACTGCCGGTATTCGCATTCGCCACGGACTCTGCTTCGATCGCATGGGCGAGCAAATGTCGGCGGCGCGCGATCTTGCGACGCCCTACATCCTAATAATGGGCCATAAGGAGGCGATGGAGGGAACGATAATCGTGCGCGAAACAGCCACTAACTCCCAAGAAATCGTATCGATACCGGATCTGACTAATTATCTTAAGCGCAAGAAACCTTTTTCTGCCGCATATTCGGCATGATGGCCACAAGTACACCCCGCGCAAAGCGCTCGATTGCGTAAAGTATTGATCTTGTGGTAGAGTTTCATACACATGGGTATAAATGCGGAAGTAAGCAAAAGCGGGAGCGAGACCACTTTAACGACCATTCGGAAATTTAGCCGGCGCGTGCAGGGCACAGGTCTTGTCAAGATAATGCGTGCGCGAAGGTACTTTTCCAGAGGCATTTCTAAAATCGTAAAGAAGAAGCACGCACTCAAATTGTTGGAACGGCGCAAAGAACACACGCGACTCGTCAAAGAGGGGAAGATCGCCGAATCTCCGGTACGCGACGGACGATCTCCCGGTCGCTCACAACATAAAACATCCGGTCAAGGAGAAGCTTCTTCGTCCACTCGTTTCGGAGAAAGCACTCCTATCGCACGGTAATAAATGCGGACTCAATTCGTTTACGTAATACCGAACACGCGGGCGAGGATTCCGCGCATACCATTCGGGATGATCGCACATAAAATCCTGGGAGCTAATTACAAACTCTCGCTCGTCATATGTGGCGACACGCTTGCACGTCGTCTCAATCGCAAATACCGGCAAAAACACTACGCGGCAAATGTCCTATCTTTTCCTCTTACAAAAAATGAGGGCGAAATCTTTTTAAATATTCGCACTGCGGAGCGCGAGGCGCGAAAATACAATGAATCACTTCGCATACGCATGATGTTTCTTTTCATACACGCTTGTCTGCATCTTAAAGGAAGACGGCACGGTCCATCGATGGAGATTCTTGAACAAGAAACTCTCAAAAGGTTTGCGTAAGTCATACCATCTCCAAATAACCTATCCTCGTTTGTCTTTGCACCACAGGGGCATTTCCATTTTTCTAACATGGCACCTCGCTGAGCGAGTGCATTTGGATTTTCTAAGACGGAGTACCGTCAAGAAAATCTCGGCAGTTACCATGTTGAAAAATTGGTCACGAGCGGAGCGAAGCAATCCAGAATATGTGCACGGACTCTAGATTGCTTCGGCCAAAGGCCTCGCAAAGACGGATATCTATTATTGAATGGTTAATTGGCGATGGTATCACAATTCCTCATTGTACCCAGGGAGAAGCAAAACACCTCGCCACTTGTGCCGTACAATGGTATGGATGAATAAAATTTACACAGGCATAGACATCGGCACGCATAACGTAAAAGCCGTAATATCCGTAGCTGGAGAAACGCCGGAATTATCGATGCAAATACTCGGCACTGGGACGGCAAGCTCGAAGGGGTTGCGACAAGGATATATAGTAGACGGAAAGGAAGTTACCAAATGTATTAGAGAAGCCCTACACCGAGCAGCTGGTGCCGCAAAAGTAAAAGTAAGAAAAGCGCGAGTCGCCATAGGAGGCATAGGATTGGACGAAATGCGCTCTACGGGCGAGATTACACTTACATCATCCGGCGGAGTTGTAACCGAGCGCGACATCGAACGCGTGCTTCGTGAAAGCGAAAAGCGGGCTTCGTCCAAACTGATCAATCGCACCATAATTCACACTATACCGATCGAATTTCGGATTGACGGCACACATGTTTTTGGAAAACCCGAAGGACTGCAGGGTACGAAACTATCATCTGATTGTTTACTCATTACAATACTTACATCTCATCACGATGCCATAATCGAGGCAGTGGAAAACGCGGGGATTGAGGTTGAAGGATTGATGGCCGCGCCACTCTCGGCAAGCCTGGTAACACTGTCGAAATTGCAAAAGACCGCAGGCGTCCTTCTGGCAAATATTGGCTCACAAACCCTATCCATAGTGATTTTTGACAACGACACTCCCGTTTCGTTGAAAGTCTTTCCGATTGGATCGTCAGATATCACGAATTCTATCGCTCTCTCATTGCAAATTCCTCTCACTGAAGCGGAACAATTGAAACTTGGAGCGATAACCGGAAGCAATGTAACTCCAAATAAAATGCGTGGAATTGTTGCAGTGCGTTTGCGCGACATGTTTACGCTAATTAACGCGCATCTTAAATCTATAGAGCGCTCACGATTACTTCCTGCGGGCATCATAATAACCGGTGGAGGATCAGGACTTGCGAACGTTTCTGAAACAGCACGCGATGTTTTGAAACTTCCGTCGGAACTGTCCCAGATCGGACACCTTCCGCGATCGTCAAGTATCGACGCCACATGGGCCGTTGCGTACGGTCTCTGCCGGTGGGCGTATGCGGAAGAAATCGCAGGAACCGGAGGCACGCTCAAAGAGGTGGCATTGAACGCCTGGGATTCGGTGAAGCAAACTATACGTTCGCTTCTGCCGTAGCTAAGCGAAGCGATCCAGAATATGTACACAGACTCTAGATTGCTTCGGCCAAAAAAGGCCTCGCAAAGACGGATATCTATTGTTGAATGGTTAATTGGTGATGCTATAAAGACCACACATAATCCCACCGTCAAGCTTGCTCAATTGCGGAAAGTGATATGATAGTCGGAATGAGCAAGCTGGTAAAACCGGAAATTGAATCGTTCGCGCGGATACGAGTTGTCGGTGTCGGAGGATCGGGAGGAAACGCTGTGAATCATATGGTTACCTCTCACGTGCAGGGGGTCGAATTTATCGTTATCAACACCGACGGCCAAGACCTGCACAAGAACAAAGCAAAAAGAAAAATCCATATTGGCAAAACCCTGACGCGAGGACTGGGAACAGGAATGAACGCCGAGATCGGCAAACAGGCGGCTGATGAGACACGAGAAGAAGTACAAGATGCAATAGCAGGTTCCGACATGGTGTTTATTACATGCGGTATGGGCGGAGGCACGGGCACAGGCGCAGCCCCCGTAGTTGCAAAAATAGCGCGCGAGCTTGGCGCACTCACTGTCGGGGTCGTCACGAAGCCTTTCAGTTTCGAAGGGGCACAGCGTGCACGGCTTGCAGAACAGGGTCTCGTAGAATTACGAAAAGCAGTAGACGCTCTCATTATCATACCCAACGACAAACTTCTTGCGATTGTCACGCGCGAAACCGGAATCAAAAACGCCTTTGCAATGTGTGACGACATTTTAAAACAAGCAGTCGAAGGAATATCCGATCTTATTACGCAAACAGGGATTATTAACGTCGACTTCGCAGATGTGCGAGCTGTAATGCAAAACGCCGGAAGTGCGCTGATGGGTATTGGTACGGGTACCGGCGAAAAACGCGCAGAGCTCGCGGCTCGCGCCGCAATCAATTCCCCTCTGCTTGAAGTCTCAATACACGGAGCAAAAGGCGTTCTATTTTCTATCGCGGGCGGTGAAGACCTCGGAATGCTAGAGGTGCAAGACGCCGCGAACGTGATTACCGAAGCAATCGATCCGGACGCGAAGGTCATCTTTGGTGCCGTTACCGATCCTAGCCTGAAGAAAGGCACACTGCGAGTTACGGTAATCGCAACAGGTTTCCCCGAGGGCGGAGCGCGAACCTCTCTATTCGGTGGTGGGCAACGATTTGGACCAAAGAAAGACCACGACGTCCCGCCAGCAACCGTGCGTACGGTGCGAGAAACCGATCACGTAGAAAAAATCACACACTCTGCAGAAAGAACAACAGAAAGAATGGATCGAGAAAACAAGCCCAAATCCAAAGAGTCGATCCAAATAGCACCTGAAGAAGACAACGACAGCTGGGGAGGGCTTCCGTCATTTCTGCGAAGGAAGTAAATGGGCATTGAGACCTGCAACTATTGCTTTTGTTCAGAAACGATCCGGCCGTCGTCGAGGTGGATGATTCGTTCGGCCATCTTAGCGTACTGCTCCTCGTGAGTGACCATGACGATTGTCTGACCTCGTCTGTGAAGATCTTTAAAGATTTCCATGATGTGTAGCGAAGAATCGTTGTCGAGATTCGCAGTCGGCTCATCGGCAAAAAGCACTTTCGGATCGTGAACTACCGCGCGCACGATCGAAACTCTTTGTTGCTCACCGCCCGAAAGTTGACTCGGAAGATTATCAATGCGATGTCCAAGATCTGCGCGTTTGAGCATCTCAGTCGATTTCGCATACGCCTTCGCTTTCGGAAGACCCTGCATAAGAAGCGGGAGCGCAACATTTTCGAGCGCCGTAAGTTCGGGCAAAAGTGCGTAATCTTGAAAGACGAAACCAAACTTCGAGAGACGAAATTGCATCTTCTCGTTCGCGCTCATCGTATGCGTGTCGTGTCCGTCTATATCGATCTCTCCACTAGAAGGATCGTCCAAAAGACTGATTTGATAGAGAAAGGTCGATTTGCCAGCGCCACTTCTTCCCATGATCGCAATCCACTCTCCCTCTCCCGCCTTAAAATCAACACCCCTCAAGACCGGAGTGATAACATCGCCGTTTTTGAATGTCTTCACTAGTTTGCGCGTTTCAATCATAAAATGGACATCAATTCCTACCCAAAATCGAATCTAGCGTGTTCTTCCTTATAATCATCCACGCTGGAATGTATCCTGCGATGAGAGTCGCAATTACAAGTAGGAGTACGCGACGAATGGTCTGTCCCACGGGTGCGACTAAGATACCGTCTGAGAACGGGAAATTGATCGGATTACTGATAAAGTACGGCACCAAGAATCCATATACGATGGCGAGACCGATTGTAGAGCCGACGACCGCATAGAATATGGACTGGAAGACATATGCGATCTCGATCGCATTCCCGTCGATGCCGATGCCTTTTAAGATGCCGATGAACTTGCGACGTGTGAGCGCGTTTATGAAGATGACAATAAAGATAGTAATGGTCGCAACGACAAGGCCGATGGAACTGAAGGCGGCGCCGAGGGTTGCGAATGTCTGCACGATGTCCTTGAGGAATTGCGGCTGTGCATCGGCGTATGTTTGCACCCTGGCGTAATCGCCGACGCCGCGCAACTTAAGCGCTTCCGAGACGGCAATCGGATCGGTGCCGGCCTTCAGCTTGATCGCGATCTCGGCGGCGTTGCCGTCCGTGCGGTCGATCAGATCGCGCGTTTCTCTGCCGTTCATGAACACTGCGCGACGTACGTTGTCAACCTTACTTTTGAGTATCCCCTTCACTGTAACTTCGCGCGTGACACCGTGCACGCTAATGCGGATCTTGGAGCCTATATGCACGTCGTGCAGCGCGGTGAAGTCGGGACTGTCTATAGGCACGTACTGTTTGAGCATAAAATAACCGACGAGCACCTGGTCATAGTCGTCCGGCGTTAGATACAATCCTTCCATGATGTGCGACGAAAGACCGGTCACTGCATCTTCGCTCAAAGGGTCGATGCCGATGAGCTGGCCCGACGCGGTGTCGGCCTTATCGGTCTCTCGCCGTGTCTGGTAGTTCGCCTCAATCACACTGCCTGCCTTGTATCGCACCGACACATGCTCAATCTGCGGCAAGGTATCGAGTATCGCCATGACGTTGGACGTGTTTTCGATGTAATTTTTCGTCAGAGGCGACGAGATGATTACATCGCCCGTATACTGTTGATGATACGATTCAATTGATCCCTGAATGAGCCCGACCAATATGCCGGAGACAACGACAAGATTGAGAAAAGTAAGTACCATCACGCCGATGATGAGCGAGGTGGTCCACTTGCTCGCGCGACGCACCTGCCGCACGGCTAGGAAAAAACCGATGCGGATGTTGCGCCACATATCAGAGAACAGTCGGCACGATTACTATATCGCCGTCCGATAAACCCGATAGGATCTCGATTTCGCCTAGCGATGAGATGGCACCCGTCGTTACGACACGCTCTACTATTTTGTCTCCCTCTTTCATTTGCACGACCGAGCGACCGTCTTGGAGAGCTACAATGCCTTGCGGCACCGCGATGACTCCCATGCGCTTCTGCGTCACAATCACCGCATTCGCCGTCATACCCGATTTAATACGCATATCCGCCTTGGAGAATTGCAAAATTGATCGATACGTGGCCACACCGTCGCGCACGGTTTCGGCAGGATCGATCAACATGACCGTCGCAGAAAATATAATGTCAGAACCGTATGCGTCAAGCGTTACCTCGGCCGCGTCGCCTATTTCAATTAGAGCAATGTTAACTTCGGGTACGAAACTCTCGATCTGAAACACGCCGATCGAGACCATCGTCACTTCGGAGGCGTTAGTGGAGGCTATGGCACCCGCTTTAATATCCATCTTGGTAACGATGCCGGAAAACGGCGCGTGAATTATCGTTTTGCCAAGCTGTGCGCGCGCGTTCATAAAATCGGCCTCGGCAGCCTTCACGTCCGCCTCTTGTGCGGCAATATCGCTTGCGCGCGTCCCCGCCTCCTTAAGTGTGAGACTTTTTTTCAACGTCTCAAGTTTGGCAATCGCGTTTTGCTCGGCGGTTATTGCATTCGTGAGAGAAGAAATCACATCGTTTAATTTTGATCGTGCAGACGCTATATCTGCCTTGTAGCCGTCGAGAATAGCTGGCGTGATGGCGCCTGTGGGAACGGTTTTGTTGAGTGCAATGTTTGCATTCGTAAGAAGCATAGAAATTTGTGTGAGATTATCCCGCGCCTCGGACACAGCACCGGGGAGCGCATTGTCGGCGGCGAGTCCCTCCGCATTCATCTGCCAAGCCACGAGTTTTGATTCAATCGAGAGACGCGCCTTCTCGACAATGTTCTCAAGTTGCAGGTCGCTCACAACGAGTTCGAGTTGCGGATCGGTGCGCGGATTGTCTACGAATTGGTCGAATATGTTGCGGATAGCATCGTCCGATGCGGTAAAAGAGTTTTGCACTGCTTCGACGAGCGAATTGCGCGCTTGTGCAAGCGCGACCTTTTGGCTCTCGACTTCGGAGAGCGCAACATCCAGTTCTTCGAGACGTGTCCCCTCCTTCATAACAGAAAGAGATGCGCGCTCGCGCGCCAGTGCAGCCTGCTTCTGCAAAATGCCCGCGCGCAAATCGTCATTCTCGAGTTCGGCGAGCGCCGCTCCTGCCTGCACTTTGTCGCCGACTTTTGCATAAACGGCGGCAACGCGGCCGCTATTCGAGAAGCCCAGATCTACATCTTGTGCGGCTACTACCTTTCCCGAAACCGAAACCTGCTGAATAAACGCGCCGCTCTGTACGATGAGTGTCTGCTCGTCCCCCCCTCCGTTTCCCGATAAAAGAAATAGCGCAGATAATAAAATAACAACGGAGACGGCACCGTATAGAGCTATTTTAGACCGTAAGTACGCGAGAATCTTTTGCATTTTCTAGAGTATAATAAAAAAACAATAAATAAAAAATATTACGCGCTTTCTGTTCGTGCGACTTTGAGCACTTTCGCCCACCAGAGTAGATCGGTAAAGAATCTTTCCACAGGATCTCCCATCATTCCCTCATGGATTGGTTTGAACATTTCAGGCCCTGTCGGTCCCTTGCCCATCATCGCTGCCATAAAGATATCAACGGGAATATGGATGGTGTGTCTAATCGATGCCATTTGAAGTTCAACGGCAACTTGGCGGAGCTGCTCAACCGAACGCGCGCCCATTGCGCCTCCGTAGCTTACGAAGCCGACCGGCTTTCTATTCCATTCGGGGTAGATAACATCCATCGCATTTTTAAGAACCGCCGAATATCCATGATTATATTCCGGCGTCACAATGATAAATGCGTCTCCATCGTTTATCTTTTCTGACCACTTTTTTACCGTCTCGTTTGAGTACTGACCCTTCGCCATTGATGGCGACATGGGGCTGTCAAAAAATGGCATCTCATAATCACGCAGGTCAAGAAGTTCCACCTCAACACCTTCTAACTTTTTTGCTTCTTCATAAATCCACTGCGCCGGTTTTTCGCTAAAACGGCCTTGCCGCGTGCTGCCAATGATAACTTTTACTTTTATTGGTGTGTTCATAATAATTTATTTACTCTTTTTAATAATGTCGCGAATCACATCTAGCCGACCCGCAAGATGCGAAGCGAATTGTTCGACCTTAGACAGTTTGGAGAACGCGAGCATATCGCATCCCATACCAAACACGAGGAGCTTATCTCCTTTTTTAATACCCATTGCCGTTCTGGCTTCTATGGGCACGACCACTTGACCTTTTTCGCCCAAAGTAGTTGTCCCGTAGAATTGTTCGCCGTTTTTCTTCTTTTTTGCCATAGTGTTAATATATATTAATTTGATTAAACATACAAGTAGGAAAGGTATGACTTTTTGAATTCAAAATATGTTTAGGTTTTTTAATGTCAAGGTATAAAAAAGACTATGCTGATTCCGGCGTATCTTCGATGATATTCCATTCCTTTCTGCCAAATCGGCGAGCGACGAACGTGGAACCGCCGGCAAAGACCGCAATAGCAATCGCTCCGAGCCACCACTTAGAATATCGCCAAGTGCCCGCGACCATCGCAACAGACGCCACACCAGATGACGCGACGGGAAGTTCTTGTTCTATTGTTGTTTCCAAATGCTCGTCCGCCTTTTCTTCATATCTGGCAGTATTTTGCTGTGAGAATTTTTTGCTCGAACTCTTATCAACCGCGCGTACTGGAAAGGAAATAGAGACGGGTTCGGGCTCGGACACAGCACTTGCCACAGAAGACGATGCTACTGTTGGAACATATTCCTCTGCACGAAATGCGAGTGCGCCACTTTGATAATAAAGTTCGGTCATTTCGCCAACGTAAAAATGAAGCGTATTGGGAGAAATACGCATTGTTTGTCGAGGTGGTATCACGGAATTATCCGGCAAGGAGAATTTGCGTCCCGCAGATTGAATTATCCACCGAGAAAGATCGGCGTCGCTCTTTGCAAGGTTTTCGATCTCGACGCCCCTGTCCGGAAGCACACGCACCAGAAGTTGCGCCGTTTCGGCGATTACCGTAAAGCGATCTGTAACGTTCACGCCATCATTGAATCCGCTGACAACAACAAAGTATCGACCCGGATATTCAAATTTGTGGACCACTGCAGAGCCATTGCTCGTCGACCCGTCTCCAAAATTCCACATAAAATTTATGTTATCAAGAGCCTCTTTACCTCTATTGGCGCGGACCGAAAAATGTACATCGGCACCTACCATTATCGTGCGGTCACTTCCTCCGTCGACAACAAAATCATTTGGAATCGGTGTCGAGGATGGAGTCAGGTTCGAAGGGCTCACTGCAGGCGGAGTCGGTGTCGCTCCGGAGGCTGGCGATGTTACGGAAGAATTTCCACCCTGTACCCTAATGTGATCTTTGATTTTATTGAATGTTGCGTCGCCAATGCCACTGACATTCATTATGTCCTCAATCTTTCCAAATTGGCCATTTGTTCCGCGGTAATCAATAATCGCTTGCGCTTTTACGTCGCCGATTCCGTTCAAGGTAGAAAGTGCCGTCTTGTCCGCCGTATTGATATTTATAGAATGATCCGCAAATACAGGAATCGCAAGAAAAAAAAGTATGGCAACAAATAGCGCAACTTTAATTTTCATACTCCTCCATCTTTCAAAACACGCTGTAATTCTTCATTAGAAACCTCTCCTTCATGCGAAGACGGGCGAACATTCTCCCTCTTCTCCTCGATCCTACTCGCCTGAGGAAGGCTTGAGGTGCCAGGTTTTGGTGTTTGATCTCCGGGCATAGTCTTATGGACAGGTCTCTCCGACATAGTCTTATGGGCAAGGCGCTCACGCAATATATCTGCCGGGGAGCGAGTATTCGCAATATTTCCACTTGATGCGACTGATGGACGCGCCGCTCCTATTGCCGCGCGAAGCGCACCACGATCCTCACGTATCGGAGGAGGGAGCGTTTCGCGAACAACCTGTGGGTTTTCGCGAACAACATTGTGTACGGGAGCCGTAATCTTTGGCTCAACATTAAATTGACGATCACTTCTTTGTGGTGGCGGTTGATAATCCATTCTGCTGTTGCTGTTACTGCCGGCACGATCATTGTCTCTATTGTCTCTCGGGCGCAGTCCTGTGGGCGGACCCTTACCGAAATCGCGATTGCGATCTGGCGCCGACTTCACGGGCGGAGCAAAATCTTTTTGACGTTGATTTATTCGAGATTCTATTTCCGCGCGCGGTCGCGAGTATTGCGATCTTGAATAACGCACGCAGTCATCGCGATATGAAATAAGTGGCGCTTCGATCGGCGGAATCGTCTCCGCGGAAAATGGCGCGGATCCGACACCATCTATCATAAGCGTCAAATATATTTGTCCGATACCAAGACCCACCAGATCTTGAGCCAAAAATGTCGGGTCGAATACGGTTTCCAACACTTCCGCATCAAAAGGGCCGACGCGAAATACAATTAGAGTGCCGACGTTGCCAAAGACCGCATCGCGCACTTCTTCTTCCATTTGTTCGATGTACTGGTTTGCAAGCGTCAATGCCAGCTTATACTTTCGCGACTCGGAGAGAATGTCGGAAAACGCCTCATTCATCATCGATTGGAACTCATCGACATAAAAGTAACAGCGAGGCAGTTGCGCCAAGCGAGCGGCCGGCTCATCGGCGCGCGACATCGCGGCAAGATATATTTTGACGACAAGCATGCTCCCCAGAAGCGCGGCGTTCGTCTCGCCCATCCGCCCTTTAGAAAGATTGACAATGAATATCTTTTTCTCGTCCATCATCTGGCGCAAGTCAAATGACGAATGCGCCTGCCCCACTATATTTCGTATGAGAGGATTCGAGGTGAACTGACCGATTTTGTTCTGTATAGCGGGGGTTGCTTCGCGCGCATAACTGTCTGTAAAACCCGCGAATTCTTCAGACCAAAACGATTTGATTATCGGATCGGTAATTTTATCAACTACCGCCGCGCGAAAAGATTTATTTGTGAGCATTCTATTAACGTCGAGAAGCGTGGATTCCGGATACTCAAGAAGCGCAAGAAGCGTGTTTTGTAAAATATATTCCATACGCGCACTCCACGCGTCGACCCAAATACGCTTCAATGCTCCCATAAGACCCGAGACAACAAGATGGCGCTTATCGTAGCCGACATCTTCCATTACGTTAAAACCTACAGGATAATCGGTATCAAACGGCGCAAAATACAGAACGTCTTTAATTCGATTGTGCGGGACGAAGTCTAAAAGACGCTCGGCGGTAGAGCCATGCGGATCTATAAATGCTATCCCCTCTCCGTTTTGGATATCCTGTATCGCCATGTTCTCAAGCATGGTCGACTTGCCCATACCGGTTTTCCCGATCACATAAACGTGTTTTCCGCGATCGATGCCACGAATGCCGAACATCTCGCGCTCCCCCCGCGTATGCGTCGCGCCGAAATAGGTGATACGACTGTCGTCGTCCTGTTTTTGATTACCAGAATGCACCACTCTATTATACGTCCGATTGTAACTATTCACCCGTTCCCAGCGCGTCGTCTTTGCGAGCGGAGCGAAGCAATCCAGAATATGTGCACGGACTCTGGATCGCTTCCCTGCCTGCCCTGCCTGCGCATGCAGTGCAGGCAGGGCAAAGCTCGCGAAGACGAATACTGGGAATCGCTGAATCCTTACGCACGATTTATTGATTCATAAGTACCTCTCGCAAACTCGTGTAGCGATTTGCCGGGTCCCAGAAAAACCATGAAGTCAGACCGGCGTCGTAGGTTGCGCGCGTCTGCGCTAATATATCGGCGGGAAGATAATCTTTCCCATAATCGAAATCCTGTAGCCATGGACGCAGTTTTCTTGCATCGTATGATGGCTTCGAATACATAGCGGGAGTTGAGGTTCCGATTCGCGTGTAAGCGAAAGAGCCTATTGAAGTCGTCGTAGCGACCGCACGCCGCGCCGCCTCGCTCATGGAATAGTGAACCACTTTATAAGGATCGCTATTTGGATTGCCGAGATTCAAGAAATTCTTTGGGTAGTGGGACGGATAGACCATAGGAGCGATGTAATCGAAGTACGGCAGAGCGCGCTCTAACTGCTGTCCGATATTGAGATCGTCAAAATTTGTTGTTGTCATGCCAAACAAATCTGCCGACATGGCGACGCCCGTCGATTTTACATTCTCATTGAGATAACGAAAGAATTTTTCCAGCTCTAGTGCAAGATCTTTTGAAGGATAAATTATATCGGACATAGGACCATCTGAGGGCCAACGTACGTAATCGTAATTCAATTCATCGAAACCAAGTGCATACGATTCTTTTGACAGCTCTATTATGTATTCCCAAAACGGTTGCGCGTTGACGGCCACAAAGGATAGGCCTTTGTGATCTTTCCATGGTTCGCCGGGACGGCTTTTGCTTTGCACCGATTGCTCCGGATGATTCTTTGTGTAGTATGGATCTTGAAATACGGTAATGCGTCCGATAACGTAAATATTTTTGTCGTGCAGTATTTCTATAAACTCTTTCATGTCGTCTGCGCCACATTTATCGGAGACGGATCCGGCTAGCGCCGGATTATCCGTAGGATATGCTATTTTCCCAGTGTAATCTTTGATGTCGATAATGATTGCGTTGAGTTTTGTATCATCAACAAATTTGACTAGCGTGTCGCGCAGGGAAGGCGTGCCGACAGCGCATTGCGTCATGTAGATTGCATACATAGGTTCCGGTGTCGAAATATGCTTGACGAGCGGTTGTTCTGGCGCTTGCCCTATACTCTCTGCACTCGCTGAAAGAGTCGCGGCAGTCCGGACAAAAGATATTTGTGAAGAAGAAGTGAATATCGCAACGCTCGCGACACCGATGAGAAAAAGAACGCCCCCTAAAACAATCCAGTGTCTACGTTTCTTCATGCGCGATCCTTCTAGCCACCCGCTCGCTTCGTCTCCGCTTCGGCGAAGCGGGCATTTCAGAAGGATTCGACAAACTTACTTCAGGCAAGTTGGATGAACTCACCGCGGGTGGATTCGGATCATTCGACCCATTCGACAAGCTCACTGAAATCAAGCTCAGGGCAGGCGGGCTCACTGCAGGCAGATTCGGCTGACTCACTGCAGGCACGTTCTCGACAAATGTATCTCCGGCATGCGGTGTGGACGAATCGTCGGTATTGATCTCGCGTCGCACAACAATACCAAGAACGATGATAAGGATTCCCGCGAGAAATAGAAACGCCGTGTCCCAGCTGTTGGGAAAACCCAAAAACGGCAATACTGCCACAAATCCTCCGGTAAGCATAATGAGAGCATCAATAGTCATGGTGGACAGTATACAACCTATAACTCCTACTTTCCAGATGTACAAGACGAAATGGAGATTAAAATTGAGTTAGAATATAAGGGATGGTGGAAAAGCCAACCCAAATATTCAATAGAAATGAAATTCCTCGAGCGGTGGACAGAATTCCGGAAAAGTCCGCCACGTTGGAATTTAAACCCGAAGCAGAATTACTTGAAGTAGATGATTCGCCTGAAATTAAAGAGATCGACGTTGCGAAACACTTATCGAATCTTCCGGATAATCAATTTTTGATTTATTCACCAACAGCACTACACAATCTTGGATTGGAAGATCGCATGTTTGCATCATGTGGTAGATCCGATCACGACACTTCAATCGCATTTGCCGAACTCAAAAAGATAGATATACCGAAAAATTGCGAGGAAATTACCGTTTTTGGTGCAGGTAGAGCGATAGATATAGCAAAATATCTTGCGTATATGCACGGAAAGAAATTAAACATAATTCCCTCCCTGCTTTCGACCAATTCCATGGGTACACCGTTCGGATGTTACGAAAACCTGAGCGAAGATAGAACAAAGACCACTCTTCACACCGGTTATGCAGATAAAATCCTCGTTGATTTTGATTATCTTGCCACGTTGGAATCAGGCAGACTCTATGGTTTGGCCGACGTATTATCGATAACAACCGCCTTGCACGATTGGGATATGGCAATAGCTCAGGATCCATCCGTACAAAACGAACCAATCTATCAGAATGCGAGAAAAATTGCGACTTCTTGTTTTCAGCAAATAGAAGCCGGTGCGCTGGACAATCGAACGATATTTAATCTGATCGTGAACTCGGCCTACATCACCGGGCTTGCAGGTAGTGGCAGGCCAGAAAGCGGATCGGAGCACATCTTTTCGAAATTCATGGAACTTGAGGCTCTTCGAAAAAACGACCCCATGATGCACGGGGTAAGCGTTGGACTAGGGATTGCGCTCATGGCGACACTGCAAAATAACAAAGATCGACAACATCTTTTTGCGGCGATTCGCCACCTTGGTCTGGTATCCAAATACAAAGGTCGGGAGGAGGAGCTCGCGAAATTAGCGGCATACGTGCTAACACAGCTTGATCCGCACCCGGTTCGATACTCTATCGTGAATGCGCGATTGAATGATTTAGAAAATACGAGTTTTAGCACAGATCTTGCGTATACAGTGGTTCGAGCATTGCTACGGCCAAAAGACCATGAATAAAAATTCCAAAATAGTTGAGAAAAAAGCAGTCATTTTCGATATGGATGGAGTCATCTCTGATACAGAGAAACTTCATATCGAAGTCGAAAGTGCTTTGCTTAATGAATATGGGATCGCAACTTCACCCGAACAGCACATGGGCAAGTATTCGGGAATTTCCGACGATGAAATGTTCCGCGATATGTTCGAGCGACACTCGATCACGCGTTCTGTCGGGGAAGCCGTGCGAGCCAAGTGGGAACGCATGCATCACGCAAAAGACGGTCGCATTCTTGCAATACCAAATGCAATTTCGCTTATCCAAGATTTAAAACGTGAAGGTTTTAAGCTTGCGGTCGCGTCTGCGTCACCCAAAGCATTCATCATTGAAGTATTGCAAACACTTGGCGTATCCGCTTACTTCGATGCGGTCGTTTCTGCAGAGGATGTGTCGGAAGGGAAACCCGCTCCTGATATATTCTTGCGTGCGGCAGATATTTTAGGCATTCTGCCACGCGAAATAGTAGTAATAGAGGATGGTCGTAGCGGGATGATTGGTGCACGTGCCGCGGGAATGGCGTGTATCGGTCTAGTTTCTAATGGCTCAAGCGACTTTCCGGCTACCGCCCTTGTATCATCACTCTCACAAATACACACTGACATGATCAACAATTTGCCGGTACCGAGTTAAGTTTTGTTTTGGTGGGCGGGAGAGGATACGGTCATGGCATGCGAATGCTATACTGCTCGCATGACGATCCGCGTCCTCACCGAGCCGATCTCACTCGCCGATATACGACATCTCGCAGAAGAGACATACTCCTTCATGATCAAAGGTGCGGTCGATATAGCGACACATCGAGTCGCAATCGGCGGAGATTATCATATAGAATCGTGTGAAGAGTTGGTGCGTGGCGGCTCCGCAAATGAATATGTGTGGGGCTTCAATATTGTTTTCAACGACGGCGGATATGACATCGAATACGATTCCCTCATCAACATCAAGCCCGCTAAAAGTAATCGTTCACGCCTTGTCGAAGATGAGAATGTCCGTACCGCTATGCGGAAAACTATCAGCTCTTTCGTAACGGACGCATGAAATTCTATGGAACGCTCGTATCTTTTTTATGCGGCCAACTTCGAATCGGAGGCGCATCGCATCGAGCAAAGTGTTCGCATGGGCGATAAAAGACGGGCAAGCGTATTCATCGATAAAACATTGAAAACAATCGACCTACTTCTCTCTGCGAAAGACATTTCTCCCGCGGGCAGGGAAGAATGGTTTCTCGTGCGCGCACTCACCGCTTCATACATTGGAAACGATGCCGTCACCAATCGCATATTGCTCTCATATGGCTCGCCGTTCTCGCAAAAA
Organism: uncultured Candidatus Saccharibacteria bacterium; assembly: GCA_964356695.1. Taxonomy (GTDB): domain Bacteria; phylum Patescibacteriota; class Minisyncoccia; order Phycocordibacterales; family UBA2100; genus UBA10103. Next base: position 20,052 of record CAYHIZ010000009.1, read on the forward strand.
TTCATTCGACAAAACATGACCGCTTCAAAATAGACTCAATGATAACAACAAATTCCCCGCGAACGGCCTTTGTATCCTCCAATTTTTTCGCAAGATCAAATGGGTCGCCAATGAGCACTTCTTCATGGATTTTTGTCAGCTCGCGAGCGATGGTTATACGACTATTCGGAGCGAATTTACCGATCTCTGCCAGTAATTTTAATATGCGATGCGGCGATTCATAGAGAACGATAGGTATACGGCTCGATGCAATGCCTTTGATTGCCGTCTGCCTGCCTT
>CAYHIZ010000010.1:0-19791 GCA_964356695.1 uncultured Candidatus Saccharibacteria bacterium
GTGCGTCCGTCCGCTTTATACACGAACAATTTGGTCACAGTGCCCGTCACCCAATGACCCACGAGCGTACCATTCGAACCGGGTAATCCTGTTACTGTTATATGACCGTTATTGTCGAAGCCCGTATTAGTGTCGCTAGAGACGCCCTGCTCTTTGTCCGAGTCAGTGTTCACTGTAGTGTTTGCTGTAGATGTACACACTCCACTGTAGAGTAGCTCTGCCCCCGCTACTTTCAAGGAGCATTTGTTTGAATAGGTGACGGGATCGTGTTGGCGACACCATGCTGTGCAAAGCGCGCCCGCAGGACAGGTGTTAGCACATCCAGCGGGACGACCGCACACCGGCGCGTATTCTCGCGTGCACGCTGTACTCGCGCTTCCCGTCACCACGATACTCACCTTGTCAGCCACAGCACCGGTTTTGGTAAGGAGTGTCGCCGTATAATTACCTTTCAAGTATGCACGCTCGACGGTACAGTTCATAGGAATTGATTCACTGCAACGCTCGATCTTGCCCTTCTCTTTCGTTCCGTCTCCGAAATCAATCGTGTAATCGCCATAATTATTCATCATAACCGTAAATGTTACGTACAAGGTAGCGGGTCCATTCGTTGGATACGCGTTCAAAAGTTTTCCGCTCACATCAACCGGCTTTTTTCCGGGTGTACATACAAATTGACAGTTGGGACCCGTGCGACCGACAGACCTGCCATCAGGGCACTGCATGGCATCTTGAGTGCAGGCGATGACAGACTGCCCGGGATATGGAATTTGTTTCGGTAGCGTTGGAGACGTGGCCAATGCCCTGCGCGAAATAGGACCTATCGTTCCAGTCGCGGAAATACCCTGACTCGTTTGCCATGAGGCGACAGCACGAGATGTTACAGGACCATAATATCCGGTATCCGTGCCAGCAAAATGTCCTAATGAGCGTAGGTACGCCTGCAATCCGCGCACATCATCTCCGCGTGATCCGATATTAAGATTGCGTGCCACAGATACGTATGTCTCTTTTGACGGAACAGTTACGACGCCCGATACGGATTGTTGCGCACGCAATGCGTCCGCTCGCACTTTCAGCACGGAGATTTGTTGGATCAGTTCCTGAATCTGAGAATAATCATCTCCCGTTACGGCCGTTGCGGATCCTGCCGCGCCAAATAAGCCGACGCCCGAGGCGAACACAATGAATGCAATGAACAAATATCGTTTCATATATTTTTGATTATATGTGATTAAATAAGCGAGTTTTGTTTGAGGGGTGTTTGTGGGCAACTCGACATGAAAGTATTGTCGCGGTTGTTTGTGCGGTGTCAAGCTGTGGGACTGCGCATACTCAAGAGTTGATTATCCACTAGCAAACTTCATTTTCCCAGATCGATTGCCTTTTGCCATGAGTCGCAATACGTCTTTATATACGCAGATTTGTTGGTATCTGAACGATTCATAATGGCAAGCATGCCGTTGAGCCTAATCTTCTCTCTTAATCCAGGGATGTGTATGCTTTTCAGAATAGGCTGTACGTAAGTTTGAATATCCTCAGGGTCGCACAAAAATGCGCTCACATCGTGCTCAAATATCTCTGTGACAATACCGACTTTTGACGACGCTATCATGCAACTGGCGGCCGCCGCTCCTGTAATAACTTTTGAATCCACTTCGTACAATGCAGTTACAAGCAGTACCTGCGCCGTCTTGTAGTACGATGTCATGTTATTGTTTGGTTTTTCAAATACGACGCTTTCTGCGATATTGAGATCGTGTGTAAGGCGTATGATGTGTTTGTGTTGCGGACCCTCTCCGACGATAACCAGACCCACGTGCGGATATGCATGATGAATCTTGGCAAAAATATTGACGGCTGTTTGTACATTTTGTGATTTTGTAAGTGGCGCTACGACAAGAATGATGAACGTGAATTGAGGATACTTGGCCCGTAAATCCACTCGCAATGGCTCGTCTTGGATCGCATGAGTGTCTATAAGATCCGGTGTAACAACGACACGATCGGCGAGCGGCGTGTCGAAATCCGCCAAAGCGGCGCGTATCCCCTCCGAAGTGGCACGTACACCATCAGCAGAAAGCAATAAAAAGCGGGCGATGCGATATCGAATCCAATTATAAAAAGATCCTCGAATGAAAACAGGCGAAAACAGATTCTCCTGTACATGCAAATGCAATGGGCGCTTGAAAGACAGCGCTATAATCCATGCGGAAAACCCTGCCAATCCCGTATCCTGCCCGGTACACACATCTGTTTGCATACGCCCCTGAAAGAAAAGCTCCCGCCTTGCTATGCTTAACGCCGAAAATGGACACATTATTTTAAACCACGAATTACATGGAATGATCCAGAGTGAATCCGATATCTTCTGCGGTTTATAATGATCGCCGTGCGTATTTAACACCAGTACAACCAATCGACGCACGTCTTGCGCATATTCTTTTAACATCGACTGCTCTACAGAGCCCTCTCGCAGTACGTTCATGTCTTGAGTGATCATCAATACTTCCATAATCTATATATGCAATCATAGTATACTGCACCAATGGCAAGCGCGAATGATTACAAACAGCCAAAAAACCGACTGCACGCTCTTTCATCTTTCTTTGCATCTTTCTTTCAAAAAGCCGTGGAGGGGGTACCGACTCTTGCTTCGCGTACACTGCGTGACAGTGTCTTGGGTGTCGATATCGGCACGTCGTCGATCAAAATTGTACAACTTTCCCATGAAAAAGGATCACCCAAACTTGATACTTATGGCGCGATTGAGCTTGCTCCGTATAAAACCCCAGACGTAAGCGTAAGCGCCAGCGTTTCATTGGCGGAAGCAAATGCGCTCGCTGATCTAATGCATGAAGTCAATGCAACCGCGCGAGAGGGCGGATGTTCCATCCCGCTTTCATCAACGCTGTTCTCAATATCCGATATACCAAAACGCGATGACGAGCAAACGCGCGTACTTATTGCACACGATGCTCAAAAATTCATACCTGTACCTATTCAACAGGTGGCTTTAGATTGGAAAGTCATACCTGAGCGAGAAGCTGGTATTGAGGGTTTTGATCGGCTAGATGAAACCAATAATGTTCGTGCTCATATGCAAAAAGTTTTGATCGTAGCTGTAATAAAAGAGGCGATAAATGCGCGTGCGAAAATATTCGCGCAAGCGAATCTATCAATCATTTTCAACGAAATAGAAATGTTTGGCGCTATGCGTGTTTTTCGCGATCATATTGCAGAACCGACACTCATTATCGATATCGGCGCATCGAAATCGAAATTTTATACTGTTAACGAAAAAAACTCGCTCTGTGCGGTAAATTCCATAGATATAGGCGGAGACGCTATAGTGGAGGCGCTAACGCAAAAGATGCATTGGTCTATGAAAGATTCAGAGGAGGCATTACGCAAACGAGGTATGCGAGAATCAAAAGAGTTCTCATCCGAAGCAAACGACGATATGGCCGATATTTTTACGAACGCAATGCACGAAATATGCAAAAATGCCTTGCGTCTCATGGATGAATTCAAGACAGAGTATGCTCGAAGCATCACAAAAATAATTCTCGTGGGAGGATGCGCACGCATGAACGGTTTACCCGAGTATATATCCGAATCATGTTCGGTGACTACTGAACGCGGAGATTCGTTTAAAAGCATCACGACTCCATTTGTGCTTGCGGACTCCATACGCGATGCGGGACCGCAATTTGCCGTCGCTACAGGACTTGCTTTACGCGGATTAGAATCGAGATGATGCCCATCGCGCCCGCAAGAGCATAACGAAAGTCGCCGAGAACGTTCACCAGCGATGGCCTGGTGAGATATTAGACTTTGCTCGAACCCACTTCGCACGCGCTCCGCGCGTGCGAAGTGGAAACTAAAGCGTACGCCCCGATTGCACTGACTACACCTCGACCACGTGCGGACTCGCGCGCACAACAACCCCCGCCGTTTTTAGGAGAAATTATAAAACGGCGGGAGCTGCTTCCTAGTTCTTGTATCCAATCGCTTCGAGAAACTCTTTCGGGCGGTAGATAATAAGCACGTTCAACGCTTTGCATACGTCCGGTATTTTGTGCAAGTCGTCTCCGTTCTTTCGTGGCGCTTCGCGCGAAAATACCGCCAGTTTGTTTGCTTCAGCGTATGCGATGAGATACGTGTCCCCGGTCGATTTGCCGGTCGTCTCGTCAATCATTTTGTATGTGTTGTTTATCTCGGCTCCGCGCTCTTTGTGCGAATCTTCAATGCTGCGTATCAAACCTTTCTTCTTTTGCGCTTCGCACCACCTTTTCAGTCCGTCGTTACCATATCTGATTTCGCCGACCATGACGTCGAGCAATATCCATTCGCCGTTTTGAAGTGCCTCCTCAAACTTCATCCAAAAGTTCTTGTTGAGGTCAATCGGAAGCCAGACCGAAAACTGAATCAGCGTATTGGTATCCAGCACATATACTGTTTTGTTTTCGGTCTCGTTCATACCATTTCGGGAGAGAACCGGAGCAAATTAGACGCCTCGACGTAACCGATTTTGTTTTCAAGATATGACGCATGGATGGTTCGATTGAACAGCGAACCATTGGAATCCTTCATCGAGTTCGTATAATTTCCGCCCTCCTTTGCCTTATCTTTTTCCGCTTTCACGCGAAGATTCTCCTCGGTCTCTCGCTGGATTTGCCTTTCGAGTTCGTCTTGTATCTCTCGGCGAATCTTTCCGAGTTCTTTCAGGCGGTAAAAAATAAACAACTGACTGACCTTGTATTTTTCGGAAATGGTGTCTATGTCTGCCTTGTTATAAAAACTGTTCGTGAAGTCCTGTTCGGGGAGCAAAAGTTCCGCCGCAACCTTGTTGCAGAAAATTTCCTCCGGGTTCACATTGCGAGCAGTGCCCCTAAACTCAAGTGAATTTGAAACCGCGTCGCTTTTACGGAAGAAGTGTGCAAGTTCGTGTACGAACGAGAAAATCTGCGCTGATAGCGCATCGCGCCTGTTGAGTACAATAAATGGGCAGTAGTCGTTGGAAATGAAAAGCCCGCGCAAATCGTCGGCTTCAAGCCGATGGGATGAAACCGTCTTCCCAACGAAAATGCCTTTGCTTTCTGCTTTATCGATTAGATAATTTAGTGCATCTTTGCGGCGCGCCAGCTTCTTGATGTCCGAAAGGTTTACATCTAGTTTTTCAGAAATGAAATTGGCGAGTTCTTTTGGTGTGCGGATGTTGCTACCACTACCTTGCAGACGATTTTTCGTGTATCCCTCTGACTTCAAAAACTTTTCCAGCCATTTCTGACGCGAAATAACGAGGTTGATCAATTTCTTGACCTGCTCATCGTTCTCGTCGTTGATACCCACACGATAATCAGGTATCATCTTGTTTTCCTGGAGCGGCTCGTTTGAGAAAAATAGAAGCTCCGGCACGTTGTATAACTTCGCCAGCTTTTCGACTTGCGACCACGACGGCAATGACTCGCCACTTTCCCATTCGGCGACGAGATTCTTGCTGGACTGCGATATTTTTTTGGATGCAGATTTTGCATCCAATCCCATGTTCTCACGGGCGATTCGCAGATTCTCTCGATTTATAGATTGAACCGTGCTCATGTGTTCATTATACGAAATTTGCGCCTCCGGCGCTTTAGCCGCATCGGAAAACTCCATTCACCAATCGAATTGCCACAATCTAGGGGTGCTCTTCGTGGTAGTCGGTCAGGTAATATTTCTCGTTCTTCTCGCGCATGTCTTTGTAGTCCGCGATGAAGACGTGCAAAAAGTCGTTTAAGTAGGTGATGTTATTATCTTCCATCCATCCTGGCACCGGCCAGTCGTCTTCTTTTCGTTTGTACGGATCAGAAAAGTTGTCTGTCGCCAACATTTCGAGACTCTTGGTGTAGAACTTTTTGTATGTCTTGTTGAATTTGTTATCGGCCGGCGCATCGCCTGCGAATGCGATTTGAAGATAATTATAGTCTGCAATTTCAGCATTGAGTTCTTTCCAGTCTTTCGTCCACTCTTTAGACGGCTCACGCTTCAAAAGTCCTTTATATGAATCGGTTGCGTACATCGAGAGATTGAGATAATGCGTCGGGATTGATTGGGACACATACATGAGCGGGAAAGTCGTTATTGTCTCCCATGTTTTGTATGCCGCAAGACCAGAATCCCTATAAATCTCAGAACTGGTGTCTTTGTCGAAATTTCCAATCTGAACTTTTATCAATCCGTTCACGACGAGAACGCGAATCCTAAGTCCGCTACCAATATCGTGCCAAAATCGTTCCTCTTCCTCCTTCTCCCCCTTGTATTCGTAGGGAATAAAAACCTCGTGCTGGATTGTGTCAGAAAACTCTACTTGTCCGTTCTCCCACAGAGTATTGTTTTTGATGTTGTACTTGACCGAATCCCATAGATACCGAACACCGGTTTTTTCGTGTGTGAAGTCGTCTTCGTTCTTGTATTTTTTCTTGTAGTTATCGATCATCGCTTTTACCCATTCTGATTGAGTCTTGAATCGCGACGCAAACTTTTCATGCTTCTTCAATTTCTCGTATAGCGATGAAATCGCCTCATGGCTCAAAATACTAGCAATGTTTACTTTCAGCTCAATAACGACATTTGAACGTTGCTCCACTTCCGAGTGTCCAACCCCCTCAAAAATTCGTTTGAGGTTGTATCCAAAAAGGCGCGACAAAAACCAGGTGAACAAAATCAATGCAACAATAAAATTATTTGCGTAGAAAAAGTAAACGCTTGCCGCACCGATTACGAGAGTGATGATTTGGCTCATAGAGTTATTATTTCACAAAATAACTTATATCCTTGCCGTACATTTTCGCAAAGCGTTTCAGTTCGACGACATCAACCCTTTGTTGTCCTGACTCGACATTGGATATATGCGACTGCGGACGACCTATTTTCTTCGCAACCTGCACTTGGGTTAATCCTGCTTCAAGGCACGCCTTTTTCAATCTCTCGACGAAATAGGCATATTCCTTTGTGTGGATGGACTTAACCATATATTACTATGCTCTATCCAAATACTCAATATCCAAACTTTAGATACTTGTGCTAAACTAAATCTGATCTCGGCGAAGCGCGTGCGAAGTGGGTTCGAGCAAAGTCTAATATCTCACCGCAATCGATGTATTCCACTGCTTTCCTGACATGATCTTTTAGAACCCACAGCGTATCGTTAGTAGATAACTAGATTCCAAGCAATGTTCTGAAGAGTACTGCGACCGAAGCGACTAGCATCAGTGGATTTTGCATCGACGTTGGAGGTGAAGATGGATGCGGGGGTGGAGGCGGTAGAGGCGTTGTTCCTGTCGGCGGCGGAGGCAAATCTCCTCCCGGCGGTGGATTTCCCATTCCACCCGCTGGCGAGCCTTGCCCTCCATGGGGCGGTCCATATTGTCGCTGTTGTTCATTGTTCGGAGGCGAGCCTTGCCGGTGTTGTTGATATTGCATTTGGAATTGTTCCTGATATTGCTTTTGATATTCGTTTCTATGCTGGTCTTGGAACTGTTTTTGATATTCCGCTTTATATTGCTCTTCATGCGAACCATTAGGCAACATTCCTTTTCCTTCTTCCGACATACTGCCGAAATCGGAAGGATTCATACCCTTACCCGGCATACCGCCCTGCTCAAATTTTGCACGACACGCTTCAGGATTCTGTTTGCATTTGTCGTGCATCGCGCGACATTCCTCGGGAGAGTTGCACGGCGATCCTCTCATCTGCCCCGACGGAACATTGAATCCTCGCCTCTCGTTCCCGCGATCACTTCCTAAGTTTGGCTCAAAGTTCCGACACTCTTCCTTTTTATCACGACAAACCTGCTCGCATTCCTCGGGAGTTTTACATCCTCCCGAGCCACTTGTGCTCGCGTGATCTTCGAAACCTCTCGACGGACGCATGCCCTCGGGTTCGTCATGCATCATTCCACTCTCCTTCGCAAACTCCATACACGCCACTTGATTCGCGGGATTCTCACAGTAGGTTCTGCACTCTTCTCCACGGCATCCACCCGGACCCCCCATCTTCATAAATTCACTACCTCGCTCGGATTCTTCTTTTGTCATGAACCCATTCTCTACAGCAAAGACCATACACTCCTCGTGATGCGCCACGTCTTCGCAGTACGCGTGACACGCCTCGCCCCTACATCCGCCTGGGCCGGGCTTATTACCTAATTTTCTCCCGCGCTCGGCGTCCACTTTAGAGATAAAATTATTTTCCTCGGCAAAAGCGATGCATTCTTCAAGATGATCCGAATTCTCGCAGTACGTCTTGCAAGCGATGCCTCGACACCCACCCGGTCCCTGTCTTCCGGTGAGCTTTTTTGCACGCGCCAAATCCTCTTTCGAGATAAGATCATGTTTTTCGGCGAATACAAGACACTCTTCTTGGTGGTTTTCGGCCTCGCAATACTTTTTACATTCTAATCCTTTGCATCCGCCAGGACCCAGCCTGTCTCCAAGTTTACGTGCAATCTTCGTATCCTCTTTGCTCATCAAGCCGTGGGATTCGGCAAATGAAAGACACGCTCCACGATTCGCGAAGATGTCGCAATATTTTTTGCATGCTTCTTTCGATTCGCAGCCACCGAGTTCTGCGACAGGAAAAACGATTGACCCCTCTTGCGCGAACGCAATCGCTCCAGCACCGATCAGAATGAAAGGGAGGAGCGCAAACAAAAGTTTGCGTGTCATAGTCTAATCAAAGGGGTTTAGCTTCACGTCGTATGGATTTGTTTTTACATCTTCCAGAGGGTTTGTCTTAATATCTTTCAAAGGATTTGTTTCGACGTTTACGTTCGTATCAACAACCTCTATGTTCTCCTTTTTTTCAGCTACGAGCTGTTCGTTGATGGACTGCGTGGCACTATACGATCCAAAGAGATAGCCAACCGTACCTGCGACTAAAAGTCCGACAAACAGAACTGCGCCGAGTAACATGTAATTAGGAGTTGGTTGCATATAAAAAGGTTATTGATAATTCGTATTTAAATGATACCGCAAAACTATTTGTTAAATACGAGCGACTGTTGATAAGTTGGTACGATAATTTTCTTTAACTCAAAGACTCGCGATCAAAACCTGTGACATCAATACGTGTGGGACAAATAAGCGATGACCGCTCAATACTGTGTGAATCTTATTGTGCCCTGATCTCCTCCACGATCTTCCTAGTGAGCGCTCCGAAGAATCCGGTTCCCTTGGTGAGGCCGGCGGGAGCGAGAATGTCTGACTTGTATGCGTTCTGGAAACGGATGAGTGCGGAGACGGTTCCAGAGCCGAAGTACGTCGTCTCTTTGCCGGAAGAACCGTCGCCAGACGCAGTAACTGCAAATCCGTGCGTATTGAGGAAACGCTGGAGCGCGCGGACGTCTTCGCCGCGGTCGCCACGCTTGAGGTTGCGGGTGAAGGAAGACAATCCTGTTGCGGTCGACGATGCTGCCCCGCCGGAGAGTCCCGCCGGAATCGCGATGAGTGTGCCACCGAGCGCGATGATTTTCTTTTGAAGTTCGAGGACTTTGGCGAGGAGTTCTGCGATGAGCGATTGGCGCTGGGTGGCGGAGAGAGAGGACGACTGTGCAGGTGCCGCGGGTGGTGCGACGGACGATACGAAAGGTACGTAAGATCCTCCACCTCCGCCGCCGCCACCTCCGCCCGAGGGTGCGGGTGTAGGAGGAACGGGTGGCGTAGGGGTCGGCGATGCCACGCCAGCCAGCCTTTTTATGTCCTCAGTGCCGAGAGCTATGTTGTATATGCGAGTATCGTCCAAAGCTCCATTGAGTGGTTGCTCCAATATCGAGCCAAAGGCAGCACCGAGGGTGAGAGGTCTCCCGTGCATAAAGCTTATGCTGTTAGAGACGGAACCGGAAAACGTAGAACTGGCGACGAGTACACCATCTACATACAAACGGATGTCGTTCCCGTCGCGCACCCCGGTATAGTGATGCCAGTCTCCTTTCAGAAGCGCGGAGCTTGTGGCTATGATCGTTGTCGGAGCACTGTTGTCAGTGCTCTGCACTTGAAAAACGATTCGGCGATAACGCTCTCCCAGTAGATAGCCAGGATAGCGAGGAACTGCGATATTCTTCGCCACGAAGACATTGTGTGCATCGGACCCTGCTTCGAGCTTAGCCCACGTCGCGATCGTGAAATTGCCATAGTTGAAATTGAAATCATCCTGATCGCCGGCATTAAAATATGATCTTGAACCGTCGAATTTAGCGGCACGCACGCCGATCTTCCCACTCGTGCGGCCGGGCGCATTGACTGCGCGTGCGGTATTATTCCTCTTTGTGACATCTTGCGCCGAACCGGTCGCCTCTTCATAATCCCAGTGTGCAAGCAGGCCTTGCGTCACGTCAGGCATCAGCACGCTCTCATCCACCCATCCATCCGGACCAATGTCAAAATCGACACGCCAACGCTTGACCACTGTAGCACCGCCGTTTGCGGGATGCGGTATTTCCGACCCCCCGAATACCCAGCCACCAACGCCTGCCGATTGCTGGGCGTTTACCGTCGCATCTGATGCAGTCGCATAGACCGCGACATCGGTGCTTACCGTCACGCGCTGCCCGAGCGGAGCATACGTTCGGCTGGGCACTTGTTCGGATTGCAATGAGGACAAAAACTCTTTCGTCTTGATGAACCACGGAGCTGAAAAATCCCACGGTGGCGATATGGTGGCGGAATCCCACAGAACAATACCGTCGACACCACTCTCACGCACGTAATCCAATTGCTCTCTCCAATAATCAATAGGTACGAGTGGGGGGAATATGTTTTCTTTCGGCTTGAATTTGTACTGCCCCCCTCCTGTCGGATTATATCTGGACCACATGAATACGAAGATCGGCTTGCGATACTGAAATGCCATTCCTATATTCTCCCGCGCAAAGACGCGCCAAGCATTTTTGTCATTTAAAACATCGAAAAGGGTATAGAGTGAAACAGTGACGAAATCCACATACGGTGCCAAGCGTCTTAACTGTACGCTTCTCTGTTCCCATTCATTATAATAACCTCGGTATGTTGGGTTGCGCGGGTCCCTATCAAATAGGAGCGGGGCGTAATAGTTGCCCGGTGGCGCGACGCCATACATACCTATTTGCAAATCAGGGTTTTCATCCTTAGTCCATTGCAAAACCGATATGAGGTGATCTATAATCGCATCAGTGTAGCCGCCGGTTTCGGGTTCTATATCTATGAAATAGTACTGCCCTCGTGGCGCATTGCGTGCCCATTTGCGCACCACCTCCTCGGTCGACGTGATGAGCAGCCCTCCGTCTGCGGAAATCCTCGTGAATCCTTCCGGTCGCAGATCCGGCTTCCCGACGAGACCCATGGCATCGAATACTGGGAATACCATTTGTTTCTTCGAACGCGCTATTGAAGCGATTTCACCAACCGACAGGCCTCGATTGTAGATACGCACATCATCTATGGAACCAGCGATGGGATAAGCCATTCTCCAATAGCTCACCGCACCGATTGCCAGCGGATAGTTGGTATCAATCTTAAAAGGTTCGGATCTCGTATAATGACCGGCGAGCGTGGAAGTCGCAATCAAGATGCCATCGATGTAAAGCTTGACGTAATCGCCTTGGCGCACGCCAGCAAAGTGATGCCAGAAACCTCGGTAAGGTGTCGAACTGATTGACACTTCGACAGGATCGAGCCCCTCCGCATCGCTTTCCAGTCGGAACACGATCTTACCCTTTTGCTCTCCAAGCAAATACCCTGGGTATCCTAACGGTGCGCAACACGATCCGCCGAGATTCTTTGCGACGAACGTATTGTACGAACCCGCATTAGCGTTAATCTTGACCCATGCCGCGACGGTGAAGTCGCCCGCGCCCATGTTGAACGTCGACGAAGTTGACGTGGCAAGGATGCCATATTGCGTGGTGCCGTTGAATGCGACTGCGGATCCGGCAATTGCGCCCGGCACCCACGCGGGATCACCGATGAGCATCGCGGCATTGCCGCCCGCAGAAGCATCCGCCGTCGTGGTGCCGACATTTTCATCGAATTTCCAATGGCCGATCAATCCTTTCGTCACATTAGCGGAGACGGCGAGCGGAACCATGAATGTCGCGAATAATAGAAATGTGGCGAATATGCGGAGCATAGGAGAATCGTAACAAGAAAAATACGGTTCTTCAACGAAGATAGTGAAAATATGAAGAGGAGCCAAAAATCTTGTGAGATTTACTGGCGACGTAGAGCGAGTGCCAAAGAGAGAAATCTCGCGAAATTTACTCGAAAGCTCGTATGGCTTTGTCGAAGTCTTTTGGAGTAAGAAATTTCTTTGCAAGTACGACATCGCGAAGGGTTTTGTTTGTTGCGAGAGATTCTTTCACGCACGCTGCGGCCGCGTCGTAGCCGATGATTGGATTCAGGAGTGTCGCGAATGCGGTTGATTTTTCAAGATGTTCTTTGATGCGTGCACGGTTGGCGACAATGCCCAATACGCACTTGTCGGCGAACTGCCGGATCATTTCCGCGGATAGTTTGAGCGACTCGATAAGTCGGTCGGTAATCACTGGCATCATCACGCCAAGTTCCAGCTGTGCACCCTCGGAAGCATGCTCGATAGTGAGGTTGTTGCCTGAGACAAGATAGTAGAGCTGTGAAATTGCTTCTGGCAATACCGGATTTACCTTGCCGGGCATGATAGACGAGCCTGCCTGCAATTCCGGCAAGATGATTTCACCGAATCCTCCTTTGGGACCGCTTGAAAGAATACGAAAATCGCCCGCGATCTTGGATAGATCGATGCAAAAAGCGGTCAGTGCCTGCGAAATGACTACGAAATCGCCGTTACTCGAAGTTTGCGACATGAGATTCTTTCCGGGAAATACCTTTAGTTTCGTCACTCTGCGCAACTCTCGATACAGGTTCTTTTGGTATCGTGAGGACACATTGATCGAATTGCCGACGGCGCTACCGCCCAAATTAAGTTCCAAAAGTTCTCTCCTTGCATTCACGATTCGCCTCTTCCCCCTTTTCACATATTCTGCGTACGCGGCAAACTCACTGCCAAGCGTTATGGGAACGGCATCCTGCATGTGCGTACGCCCGAGTTTTAGGATTATTTTAAACTCCCGCGCCTTCTTTTCGAGAGCGCTGATTAAAATATCAGTTGATGCTAGAACACTGTCTACAAGACGGACGGCCGTGATCTTGAGCGCCGAAGGCATTACATCGTTCGTCGAATGCGACATGTTGACGTGATCGTTCGGATGTACAACAACTTTGTTTTTGAGAATCTCCGTTGCACGAGAGGCGATTACCTCATTGACGTTCATATGGTTCGAAGTGCCTGCCCCTCCTTGAAACGACGGGAGCACGAATTGATCGTCGAATTTGCCGCTGGAGACCTCATCGCACGCTTTACTGATTGAAAGAGCGCGCGCACTATCAAGTTCTCCCGCCAATCTGTGCGCCCCTGCAGCAGCTTTCTTTATTTCTGCAATCGCGTAGATGAATTCTTTTGATGTCGCGCGAAATGAAAACGGAAAATTCTTAATCGCCTTCTCAGTCTGCATGCCATAATATTTCTTGCCCATACAATAATAGTACGATTATCATACCGCGACAGAATAAGGTCAATGTGGTATTTTAACCTCTCGGGAGGGATGCGTGAATGGTTAAACGAACAGATTGCTAATCTGTGGGCCTCTAAAAGGGCCCTGTGGGTTCGAGCCCCACTCCCTCCGAAATTGAGTGAGCTGGTGCAGAGACCGAGCCGAGTGGCGAGGCGAGAGTTGCGGGCGAGCCCCACTCCCTCCGCCTTTGTCACGACGTAGCTTTAGCGAAGTCGGATTCGCCAAAGCTACCTCGCGACTTCGGCGTGACGCAGTCCGCCAGATGTCCAAGTTAGAACCCTATCAATAAAGAGTTTTTGTGAGGTTATAAAACTTTTCCTGTTTCCTACAGGTTTTTATTGCTATAATTGCAATATGTCAAAAAACGAGAAAAAAACTGAAAATTTATCTCGTAAACTTCTAACTAAAGCTGGCATCTTTGATAACAGTGATTTTATCGTGGAAGAACAAAAAAGTGATAATCCTGTAATTCAAAAGCTACTAAAGAGTGCTAGCAAATCAGGTACGGGACTTGGAAAGCCAGAATTCATAATTCGCAAAAAGGACGATAATGATTTTTTGATGGTCATTGAATGCAAAGCAGACACCAAATATCACGAATCGAAAAATCGAGATATTTACAGAGACTTTGCAGTTGATGGTGCACTCCTGTACGGAAGTCATTTATCAAAAGAGTTTAATGTTATAGCTATTGGAATTAGCGGGGAAAATGAGGATGATGCAAAAATCAGTACTTTCTTATACGCCAAAAAATCTCCCACCTATACCGATCTAATAGATGAAAATAATCAAAAAATCAAAGAAATCTTAAACTGGGACAGGTATATTGATCGTGCAAAATTTGATCCTGTGCTCGCAAAATCTCGACATTCGGATTTAATGCGATTTTCTCGTGACCTTCACGACTACATGCGTGATTACGCCAAAATCACTGAGGCTCAGAAACCTCTCCTTGTTAGTGGTGTTTTGCTCGCTTTGATGGATAGAGGTTTTGAAGTTGCATACAATAAATACGAAGGAGAGGAGTTAGCGAATGAAACATTCAATTCAATAAAAAAGATTATAGAGAAAGCGGAGTTAGGAGATACTCACGAAACAAAGAAAAAAGCTGTCATTAATGCTTTTAGTTTTATTGCACATCATCCTGAATTACAAAAAATTGATGCAAAAAGAAATGAATCACCACTTTTGCGTATTGCTCGTGATTTACATATCCATGTACAGCCATTTACCAAAGATCACTACGACTTTGACATCATAGGTAATTTTTACGGTGAATTTATTCGATATACGGGCGGAGATGGTAAGGGTCTTGGTATCGTTCTTACCCCAAAACACGTAACCGATTTATTTGCTGAACTAGCGAAACTTGATAAAAATTCTGTAGTTCTTGATATTTGTGCCGGAACAGGAGGATTCCTTATTTCTGCAATGAAGAAAATGACAGAGAAAGTCTCAGCCGAAGAAAAAAGAAGAATACTATCAAATTCGTTGATTGGCATTGAGCAAGAGCCTCAAATGTTTGCCCTTGCTGTTTCAAACATGATTCTGCGGGGTGACGGAAAAACAAATCTTTACCAGGGTTCATGTTTTGATGACTCTCTTTTTAATAAGATTAAAGGAAAAGCAACGGCTGGATTTATGAATCCCCCGTACTCGCAAAAAGGAGATAACTTACATGAGTGGGACTTTATCATTAGGATGCTTGATGGGTTGAGTAAAAATGCAACTGGAATCGCTATTGTTCCTATGTCTCTAGTGATGGATAAAAATCCTCTTCGAGAAAAACTCTTAAAAGAACATAGGCTAGAAGCTGTAATGAGTATGCCCGATGATCTTTTTTATCCCGTGGGGATCGTAACTTGTATAATGGTTTTTACTGCTCATACGCCTCATGACAGCGACAAACATCATGAAAGTTGGTTTGGATATTGGAAAAATGATGGTTTCAGAAAAGATAAAATTCTCGGTAGAATTCCAAAGACTAACGACAGTTGGAAAATTATAAAAGACGAATGGCTCGAAATGTTTCGCAGAAAGGAAATTCCAGGAAAAAGTGTCTGGAGAAAAGTATCAATGAACGATGAGTGGTGTGCAGAAGCCTATCTTGAAACAGATTATTCAGATGTCACTGAAAAAGATTTCGATATAGAAGTCAGGAAATTTTTGTCTTTTGTGGTTAAAAATGAAGAAAGACTAGATATATGAAAGAAGTATCAGAATATTTTTCAGCTTCATACGGTAAAATAAAAGAACCATTTAGTTTTTTGCCGGAAGGTAAAACACCGTTTATTTCTTCTGGAGACACAGACAATGGAGTTGTTGGATTTTTTGATATAGAACCTAGTCACAAAAAAGTTATTTCGGTTGCAAGAACAGGTTCGGTTGGAAGCGCTTTTTACCATCCTTATAGCTGTGCAATTAACTCTGACTGCATAGTACTTCAGCCGAAAAAAGATTTCTCCGATGAGCAAATGTTTGTTTTCGTCAGTTTACTTCGTAGAAATGTTTACCGTTATTCTTACGGTAGAAAAGTAACACCCGAGAGGCTTCTACTTACAAAAATGCCGGATAATATAAAATATTCAAAGGAGATTAATTTTAAGAAAAAAATCGACGAGGTTGCAAAGTCTTTTTCTGGTAAAAAAATCCTTCTTAACGTCAAAAAAATGAGTCTTTTTAGATTAGCCGATCTATTTACTTTTGAAAGAGGAAAATGTGGAAGTGCTGAAAAATTATTAGAGAAAGGAGATGAAATCTCTTATGTTGGCGCAAAAAAGGACGACAATGGCCTTATGTATATGGTGATAAAAGATGAGGGTTTTGTTACTAACGGCAACTGCATAGTTTTTATTGGGGATGGCCAAGGGTCAGTTGGGTATTCAACATATCAAGAAAATGACTTTATAGGTTCAACCACTTTGTCGATGGGAAGAAATGATCATTTGAATAAATATAATGCTCTTTTCATTATAACGTTGCTTGATAAAGAGCGTTTTAAATACTCATTTGGTAGAAAATGGAATGGCAATAAACTAAAAAATACAAAGATTAAACTTCCCATGGATACCGACGGAGACCCGGACTGGATATTCATGGAGGATTATATAAAATCTTTGCCATATTCAGCGCGCATATAGTGACATAAAAATGAAACTCGATGGCTATATTATTCGCTCGATCTCCATCTCCACTTGATTCTGCAAAAGCATCCTTTCGTACACATCTTAACTATATAAAATGTTTAGAAAGGTTATTTGCAAGCAACACACTTTCCGTATCTAGGAATGGCACATTTACAAAACGAACTGTAGAAATTACACGATTCCTAAAACTCTACAAAGTCACATTAAAAAGTATTAAGAAAGATATTGAACTAGCACGAGAAGATCCGGCTTTTGCAGTTATTGCGACGCCATAGTTTCCGGTTAAATGTTACTATGCGCTTTATTATCTAGAGAGCGTTTTGACGCATTTGCTAGATGGGAGTACGCAAGGGTTCGGGAAAGGAGGTCATGCTGGAATGAGGAAAAAGATTTATTCACTGGTAGATAGTAGGGCTATAGTATTTTCTGTGCCAGAACTCAATCATGTTTATGAGCTTACAAAGATACGCGCATTACCTACTATAAACGCGGGGCAAAATGCACACTCTGATTACTGGCAGAAAAATGATTGTATAAATTCGGTTGCAAGAAAATTGATGGATTATAAATTGCATGATGCAAAAATAGGTCGTAAATGGAATTTGCACACAAAGAAACATCGAGACGAGCGGAAATTATTTATTGGAACAGAGCGTCTAATGATTGCTGATTTTTTCTTCTGGTATCGTATTAAAGCTAATTACCGCGATTTGGATTATATAGACTTCGAAAATGGTATTACAGAAACCGAGGTGTTGGAGTATTTAGAAACCTATAACAAAGTTTTTGAGCATTACCGCATACAGTTGGTAAAACAGATTAACCCTCTGTTCTAGGAGTTAATTGAATAATCCACCACATTTTGCCCTTTGTTTGATTTAGGTTTTGGCACCTCAAACCACTCCGGGTGAATTTTGTAGATAGCTCTTAGTTTCTGTATACTTTTATCAAGATTCTCGAAATTGAGCCGTACTTTCGGCTCAAAGTTCCGGAAATCGCCACCGCCAGTCTAGGGCAACGGTGTTTATGGACTACCTGATCTCGTAGGTAACACTGACGTTGGAAACTATTTTGTTCTCGCCTACGGGAATTTCCAGAGAGGCCATTTTCGAGTCGGCGCTTCCAAGAGCCATTTCCGCACGAGCGTATATCGGCGGAGATCCGCCCCCACTCTCCGAAAATCCAACTACGCGCACGAGTGAAACACCGAGCTGGCCAGCCAATTGCCCAGCCTTTTCGCGCGCCTTCTCAACAGCTTTCCCACGCGCCTCAACCTGAAGCGCATCTTCATCATCGATCGTGAAAGAAAGACCCGAAACCGATGAGGCTCCGAGCGAGCCCACTCCACTTAGCAGATCGCCCGCTTTTTTTGTGTCGCGCACTTTCACATTGAGAGTTTGGGAAACTTGAAAACCTCTCAACACTTGCTTGCCTCCCGGAGGACAGTAACTATCACGGCATACGCCAGCTTGTACATAATCATACTGAGGATGGACGCTATAATCGGCTGTTTTGATGTCTTTTTCTTCCACCCCCTCCTTCTTTAGATACGCGATTATGCTGTTCGATTTCTTTGTGGCGACTTCCTGTGCATCTTTAACTTCTTTTGCTTCTTCTTGAATAGTCACCGAAAAAGTAGCCGTATCGGGAACAGCAAATACCTCACCCTCACCAGAAACAGTTATGGTGTTGGTTGCTGTGACACCGCTTCCGATGAAGCGATACTCCTTGAGTGCCGAAACAGCCAGGATCAATAGGAACACGGCGAGCATACCGAGCGCAGATGCCCCGGCCTTCACCATCAAATCGGGCGGAACAAGATGCAATTCTTTCTTTTCTATGTCCATAAAAAGTAATTAGGATATTAATGTAATGAATTGTAGCACGTATAAATAAATAGTGTGTAGTAATACCAAAGTAACCATTCACCCGCTCCCAGTGAACGTGAAAAAATGACTCATTTATATCAGATGTCACTTTGTATTTTCACGATTTTAAGCCACCAAATTCCTTCCACTGGGAACGGCTGAATACTTACCTCTCTTCTGTCAAGTAGCCACGGCGACCTACGACAAAAGAAAAGCCTCTAGCGAGAAGCCAGGGGCTTTTCACGCTAGAGGCTTACCGACTTTAGTCGACATATGTCTAGTTTTTGTACTGTAGTTCTTGAAGTTATTCTCTGTACTTCATATTCCATTCCCCGCTTGCCCAGTTAACCCCGGGTTGAGCAGTGACAGACCCAACAGCCACTCGGTACTGTGGATGGAGAATGTCCCAGATTTCCTGTAGCCCCACCGCCCCAGTACCCTTACCATGTAGGTGACTGATAAAGCCAGTTGCAACCGGAGCACTAACGTTTCCATCGTAGGTGTGCATAAGCCACACTTCGCCCGGTACAAGGTCGAGGACCCGCTCCAACCGGTGTTGAACATCGCCAGAAGGATTGCGAGAGGCGATCCCGAGCAACGCGAGTGGCGTGGCACTCAGGTCGATAATCGGCTGGGCGAGCCTCTACACGTCCCTGCTTCTTGTAGATAGGTGCATTTACGAGTGCCTCCATAATTTCCGGAGATTTCCGATCAATCGACTGGAAGGGATTTTCCTTCGTTTCCATTTTTGGAGTTTCCATAGACATATACTTTCTTTGTTAAAAATTAATTTGTTAATTTTTTATAGAAAGTGGACTAGACTTTCTATGAATTTATTTGGATTAGAGATTAAAAAATTTTCTTCCCCCAAAATGCGAAACCGTCAATTCGTTTTTACCCCCAAATTGAATACAGATTAGTTCGCCGAGCGAAGCGAGACAAACCAAAACTCTTTGACTCTTCCTGCTTGGTGCGAGCGGAAGGAATCGGACCTTCGGCCTCGTTCTTATCAGGAACGCGTTCTACCACTGAACTACGCTCGCATACAAGCGATACTAACAAAAATGATCAGATTTCTCAACACAAAGTCATTCGTGTCGGAGCAAAGTAATTATTGCATCTAGCGGGCGATCAAAAATCGTGGCGCAA
>CAYHIZ010000011.1:0-78 GCA_964356695.1 uncultured Candidatus Saccharibacteria bacterium
AACGGTAAGTGGCTTATCTAAAACGGTAAGTGGCTTATCTAAAACGGTAAGTGGCATATCTACAACGGTGAGTGATTT
>CAYHIZ010000011.1:178-19750 GCA_964356695.1 uncultured Candidatus Saccharibacteria bacterium
GTCTACAACGGTGAGTGATTTGTCTACAACGGTGAGTGATTTGTCTACAACGGTGAGTGATTTGTCTACAACGGTGGCTAAACTCGCTACATTTGTGGTCGAAGGATTCGAAGAAGTCAAAACTGATATCGCGGACTTGAAAAATGATATGACTGAAGTCAAGCGAGACATCGCCGAAATGAAAATTGACCTGAAAGCACAAGGAAAAGCCATTGATAAAGATGCTGTTACGCTCATCAGGCACGAGAATCGCATAGAGCGTCTTGAACATGCTCATTAATTGATCGCTACAACTTGCGTGCGAGTTTGCGGTACACCTCATCGTCGTTGCGCTTGCCGGCGATAATGATCTCCACTCGCGCGTCGGTCGCGACGTAGACGATCCGGTATTCGCCGGAGTCCACGCTCCATAAATTGGCATGACCTTGGAACAGCTTCGCATCAGCGGGAAACGGTTCGTCTGCGAGCGTGCATACCTTTGCACCGTTTGTGCCACACTACTATTTGAGGCGAATCGTATGCACTACCCGCTCGGCCTCTGGAATCACAATATGTATAACGACAAATTGCTTACCGTCGAAGAATACGTAGCGCTGTCGGATGAGGGCAGGCCCTGCATCTTCCTCATATCCAGACTCCAAAAACTGTCCATTATACCTATATCCAATGCTATATAGCTGTCGAAGCATTGGTATGTTGTTTATCGTGATATGTTCGCTCTCGATGACGAGCACCTGAGAACGCACATCCTCCGTCGTACTCGCCTGAAGAAAATAATCATGCTCGTAATCGCTCAAAGTCTTCGCCTCCGGATTAATGGAACCAAGAAGATCATCTACTATCGACGCCGGTGGCGCGGTGAAGATGTACAAATAAGATTGATTCTCATCTCTTGCCACAAAATTCCCGGTGTTTTCATCCCCACCATTTGCCAAGTAGTTACCATCAATGTTGTGATCTACCATCCATGTTGCCGGATGCTCGAAAGAGAAATTATCGAACGTGAACGTTTTCAGGGTGATTGTTTCTTCATTTGCAACGAGTGTTGAAGCTGTGGATTGCAGGGAAATTATTTTTGAGCAATCGGTCGTTGTGGCAGATTGATCGCAACCAACATCGTTGTTAAGCATTGGATCATAAGGATACAAATGCCCTGTCGTCCTAAAGTTTGATAACCTCTCGACTATGGAAGGCGGTACGATCTCATACGCACAAGGCGGGAATGATAATGATTCCGGGTTGCGCGCATAGTGCTCGGCTACGAGCCGTTCGCATTCCGTATTGCGCTCAATCATCTGCCCGCGCGAGTAGGAATACCATGTGGCATACGTGGCTAAGGACAAAACGATCACCATGATGCCGAGTGCGACTTTCCTCATCGCAACATCTTACTCTATTTCTCGATATCCGCGAGTTGACTTTAACAGGAATGGGCATATTCTTTTGAATATGAAAGATACTTTCGATGAAAGAATTGTCGCAGATCCGGCGGTGATGGTGGGCAAACCGATCATCAAAGGCACACGCATCACCGTGGAGCATATTTTGAATGTTCTCGGTACAGGTCGGAGCGTCGAGGAGGTCATTCAAGAGTATCCTCGCCTCACACGCGAAGACGTACTGGTCGCTATTCAATATGCGCGGCGCATCGTAGAAGATGAGCGAGTCTTTCCGCTCGGGGCGTTTCAATATGCATGACAAATCGAAGTTCCTCTTCGATGAAAACATCGAACTAACAATCATCAGTCATTTTATCGACGCAGGATACGATATAGTCTCGGTGGCAAATGTGCTACATGGCGCAAACGACAAGATGGTGCTGGAACATGCGGTTCGCGAGGAAAGGATAGTGGTGACGTTTGATAAAGATTTTGCCGATCTAGTATTTCACGCCGAACTCCCGCATGCGGGAATTGTTTTGTTGCGGACCGACGGACTGTCGTCCAAACACACGGCTGTTTTGTTAGAAGAAGCAATCAAATCATTATCTGCAATCCCTCAAAAAGCATTTATAGTGGTGTCGAAAGACAAGGTACGAGTACGGGAATAGCAAGAAACCGGGATTTTTCTTTTATCATGTTTACGGGAATTATCACAGAAACAGGAACGATCGCGCAAATTTCGCGCTCTAAAATTGCGATAGGCGCGAGTCACGCCCTGTTGCACAAACTCTACATCGGAGACAGTATCGCGGTCGACGGCGCATGCCTTACTATCTTCGAAAAAGATGACGAGTCATTTACCGCAGACATAATGGCGGAAACTGTACGGTGCACCTCACTTGGAAGTTTGCGTCTGGGAAATGCCGTCAATTTGGAAATTCCGGCAACTCCGACATCATTACTTTCGGGTCATATCGTGCATGGACACATTGATTGTGCAGGAGTGCTGAAGAATATCCGCCAAAACGGCACGAGTCATATATGCTCGATAAGTCTGCCTCGAACGTTTACCCGTTATATAGTAGAGAAAGGATCGATTGCCGTGAATGGTATTTCGCTCACAGTTATCGACGTAGGTGCATCTTCGTTCACAGTCGGTATTATTCCGCATACGTGGAAAACAACGACATTTCATAAGCTGAGGGTAGGTGCCAGTGTCAATATTGAAACAGATATTATTGGAAAATACATGGAAAAACTTGTTAGCAAACATAAAGTATGAAAAATATCAAAGACATTCGCATAGGAATCATCGGTACTGAATTTCGTGAAAATATCACTATCGCACTCGAGAAACATTGTATTGCAGAACTGCGAAAAAGCGGACTTGCAGAAGCGCAAATCAAAATGATGCGCGTCCCGGGAGCATTGGAAATACCATTGATCGCAAAAAAAATGGCGAAACAGGGCAAATACGATGCAATTATAGTATTCGGCGCGATCGTCAAAGGTAAAACATATCATTTCGAGCAAGTAGCGAACGAGTGCGTGCGTGGATGTATGCAGGTGGCATACGATTTTGAAATTCCAGTGATCTTTGAGGTGCTAAGTGTGTATGATATTAAAGATGCTATTGATCGCGCACAGGGAACAAAAGATAATCGAGGCGTCGAGGGGGCGCTTACCGCGCTTTCAATGATCCGCGCAAACACACGCATAACCACCGTGGTATGAAAAACGCATTTTCTCCGATATCGGCCGCCCTAAAACAGTTAAAGAAAGGAGGCATGGTTGTTGTCGTCGATGGGCCGGAGCGTGAGAATCAGGGAGATTGCATTTTCGTCGCAGAAGCTGTTACGCCGGAAAAGGTGAATTTTCTTCTCCAAGAATGCCGCGGTCTGATCTGCGTTGCTGTCACGAGAGAGCATGCGCTTCGCCTGAATCTTCCGCTTATGATCGCTCCTCTCCAAAACACAGAAATAACCGGAGTCCAATTCACGGTAACGATTGATGCCAAAAACGTAAAAGATTTTGGAATTTCCGCGTCCGATAGGGCAAAGACAATACGCACACTCGCCTCGCGCACCTCGCGCCCAAACGATTTGGTGCGACCGGGCCATGTATTTCCACTCCTCTCGCGCGACGGAGGCGTTTTGGAGCGGCCGGGCCACACTGAAGCTACGATTGATCTGATGAAACTTGCGGGCTTTCGGGGTGGCGGGGTTCTCTGCGAAGTCCTTAATCGGAAGGGCGAGGTCGCGCGCCTTCCCGAACTAATGGCATTTTCTCGCCGTCACAATATCCCTATAGTGTCGATTGAAGACCTGCTAACAGAGGTTCGAAGCCGCGCTCTGCCGATCAAAAGCGTTCCGATTCAAACACTGATAAAAACGGCCTCGTCATCACTTCCCACAAAATACGGAAAATTTCGGATTATCGCCTATCGTTCCATTTTCGATGATCGGGAACACGTAGCGCTGGTTCTCGGCAAACCGCGTAGCGGCGCGCTGGTACGAATTCATTCACAATGTCTCACCGGTGATACTCTATTTTCTCTGCGCTGTGATTGCGGTGAACAGCTCAAAGAGAGCATTCGCAGGATCGGTAAAGAGGGCTCCGGCGTCATCATATATGCAAGCCAAGAAGGGCGCGGTATAGGTCTTGGCAACAAAATCAAAGCATATGCTCTGCAAGACACGGGACTCGATACGGCCGAGGCAAACTTGAAGCTCGGATTCTCCACAGATCAGCGCACATACGAAGCCGTGGCGGATATACTAAAAGACCAAAAAATATGCGCGGTGCGGCTTCTCACCAACAATCCCGAGAAAATCAAACAACTAGAAAGTTTCGGTATTACCGTAACCGAACGCATCGCGCTTGAAAGCATTCCGAACAAAACAAACGCCCGATACTTACGGACAAAAAAACACAAAATGGGCCACTACCTCACGCGCGTTTAGCGCTATAAAAAACATGGATTTCGACGAGTTTTATATGCGAGAGACGCTTAGACTTGCGCAAAGAGGCCGCGGTTTTGTAAATCCCAATCCTATGGTCGGCGCAGTTATAGTTAAAAATAAACGCATCATCGCTCGCGGTTATCATCGTGCAAGTGGAATGCCTCATGCAGAAATCGAAGCACTGAAAAAAGCCGGCAAGCGCGCAGAGGGCGCGACACTCTATGCAAATCTGGAGCCGTGTTGCCATTTCGGCAAAACACCGCCGTGTACTGATGCAATCATTCGCGCGAATATAGGCCGCGTAATTTGCGCCGCGCGCGATCCGAACAGAATCGCGCGCGGTGGCATCGAGCGATTGCTCCGAGCCGGCATCGACGTATCAGTCGGATTGCTCGAGAAAGAAGCGCGCACACTTAACGAGGCCTTCTATACATTCCATGAAAAAAATCGTCCGTTCGTTGCCCTGAAATTTGCCACCAGCCTCGATGGAAAGCTCGCGACCCGTACAGGAGATTCAAAGTGGATCACAAACGAAACTGCACGTGCATACGCGAGAAGTCTGCGTGGCGAGTATCACGCTGTTCTCGTTGGAATCGAGACAGTGCTCGCCGACAACCCTCACCTCGGCGCACGCACGAAAAATTTGCCGGATCCGCTCCGGATAGTCCTCGACTCAACCTTGAGAATCCCCATGGATGCGCAAATATTGCGCGACGGAAATGTAATCGTCGCCACGACACTAAGCGCGCCTACACAAAAAAAGAATTTACTGGAAAAACGTGGCGTCCGCGTGTTGACGTTCAGAGGCACGCGCATTTCGCCAAAAGACCTACTCGCATCCCTCCAAAAGATGAATGTGATAAGCGTGCTTGTGGAAGGGGGCGGCGCGGTGCTCGGAAGTTTTATTGATGCCGGTATCGCGGACAAAGTATATGCTTTTTATGCGCCAATCCTGATTGGAGGAGAAAACGCTACGACCGTCGGCGGACGCGGTGCCCCCAGTATTGCCACCGCGTTACACTTCAAAAAATTCTCTACAAAGCGCTTCGACGACACCGTACTCATCATATCTAAAAATTAAACTACCGATCTCCGAACACTTCCCCGATCTCTTTCTGGATGGCTTCTTGCGTCTGTGTGGCGAGCGTTCCGATCCGTTTCTCGATCATCGAGCCGTCGACGCACGCGACCTTGCAGGTGCGGATGATCGAGGGGATGGGCAAGCCCGCTTTCTTGAGATCGCGTATCTCGATGTCGCCCTTCCACTTTCGCAGAGCGGTGCTGGTGATCATAAGCACCCAGTACAGGGTGATCGAAGGTGCGGGTCGAAAGAAAGCGATGCAGACAACCGGACGTTTCTTCATCATCTTATTGTCGACGAAAGGGAACGCGGTAACGAGTACGTCGAACCGCCTATAGCGCATCATACGCATCATTGGACGGATCATTCCACTCGCCGAATGTGGCAAACGAATTATCGAAAATGTCGCCGGAGAGCATGGCGCTCGTGCCGGCGGAGATGGGGACTAGTTGTGCAAGCTCACGGCCAGCGCGTGCGATTGTGTACCGCTCGCCCCGCAGAGCGACACGATTCATGATCTCTCCGAAGCGTCTCCGCACCTCCATGGCCGAAATCGTTTTTGTACTCATGCAATTATACTAATTGCATCAATATGCGGTGTCAATGGTGCTACATTCGACACAACGCCGGTGATCATCAATTTGTACATCATTCCTTCGGACGCAAAAGTTGGAACATCTGCGTCTCGTGCGCCGATTTGTTTTCAAGAAATGAAAATAGACGCTCGGAAACGCCGAAGCCGAAAGCGGGCGGCATTCCGTATTCCATCGCGCGCACATATTCCTCGTCGAGCCGTTGAGCCTCGTCGTCCCCTGCCTCGCGCAGTCGTTGCTGTTCCTCGAAACGTGCACGTTGATCCTGCGGATCGTTCAGTTCGCTGTAACCCTTCCCCATTTCGGAACCGCCGAGAATAATTTGGAAACGCTCGACGACTTCGGGATTTTTGAGAGAACGCTTCGCGAGAGGCTCCAAATAAACAGGTATATTTGTCAAAAATGCGGGACCGCCGATTTTTTTGCGCAATTTTTTCCATAGATAATCGGCGGAGCGCTCTTTATTGACAGCATCCGCACCCGCACCATTCTTCGACGCTACGCGAATGAGATCCTCTTCGCTCGCAGAAAGCGGATTGATATCGAATTCTTTATGGATCAGTTCGCTAAAATCCAGTACCTGCCATTCTTCCGCGAGATCTACCGTATGGTCTCCGATTTCGAACGTATACTTGCCGTAAACAGTCTTTGCGATGTGCCGATAAAGTTCTTTAACAAAATCCATCCCTTTCTGCATGTCGCTGTATGCTTCATAGCTTTCCAATTGCGTATAGTCCTGCAAATGTTCGCGCGACTGGCCTTCGTTGCGGAAAATGCGACCGATTTCGAATACTTTTGGAAATCCCGCAATGAGAAGCCGTTTTTGCCAAAGTTCACCGCAAGAGATGCGCAGATACACGTCTATGTCGAGTGCATTATGGTGCGTGATGAACGGACGCGCATCGGCACCCCCCGGAATAGTTTCCAAAATAGGAGTTTCTACTTCAAGGTATTCTTTCGAAAGATAGAAGTCGCGCATTGTTTGCCAAAATTTGGATCTTCGCACAAACATCGCACGCAACTCGGGATTAAGAAGAATATCAATTTCGCGTTCCCGCAGTTTTTTCTCTTCGTCCTTGAGCCCAAAGTGCTCATCCGGTATCGGAAAAAGCGATTTGGATAGTATTTTCCAATTCGACACCTTGAGCGACGGCTCGCCACGCTTGGTCTTAAATGCACTGCCGATAAACTCTGCGAAATCTCCGGTATCGACAGTTTTTTCGAAAAGTTCGATGTTAACGACAGTATCGGCTTGCAAAACAACTTGCACACGGCCCGTACTGCCTGTCGAACCATCAAATATGTCTGCAAAAATAATCCCGCCCTGTCCGCGACGCGCCATGATACGCCCCGCTATTGTGACCCTGATTCCATTCTTTTCGAGCTTATCGAAATTTGCGAGCAGATCGGAGATTGGAGTGTCGCGCTCTGTGCACGCCGGATACGCCTCCATCCCCGCCGTTTTCAGGAGATCGAGCTTCTTTACCCTTTCCAACCTTATATCCGCTTCGCCCATTCCGAGATAATAACACTAATTTGGCATCTCGGCCGTGCAATTTAGATATGTCGCAAAGCCATTTTCTTCCACCCATGCATTATTGTTTTCCGTGTGAAAGACAAAGCTCTCGTCCGTGTTCGCGTACTTTACGCCCGAAGCGGATATTACTTGCGGCAAACTGATCTGTCTGCCATCGGAGAGCATGAGACGCACGCTTTCATCAAGAAATTCCGCTTTGAGCTCACTGTTCGCATCGCACTTAAAAAGAATCCCTGCGTATCCGAGAAGCGGATCGACGACGGTATTTTCTGTTGTTGTCGCCTTGCCGAATCCGAAAAAATCAGGGACGACGATAGTAATTCCCGGACCGTAAAGCAGATAGGCCAGCGAACCGACAAGTGAAAAAAGGATCGCAATTACCGTGAGTGCAATCATTGCATGCCAAGTTGCGGGATTCATGCAGACATCTTAACGCATGGAGGGGCGAGTTGAAATAGCGGGAGAGGTAAGGGATTCAGCGAATCCCAGTATTCGTCTTTGCGAGCTCTGCGAAGCAATCCAGGGTCGGTCTACAACTCGCTCGACAGGTCTCCCCAAGTCGGATTCATAGATTCGATTAGCCCCAGTTTCTTTTTTCGAGAACCGCCCTTAATCTGCTTCTCGCGAGATATGGCGGTATACATCGTATCGTGTACCTCGTAATACACGAGTATGTGTATGTAATATTTTTTTGTAAATCCATCCACTATTCCTGATCGATGTTCCTGCAAACGTTTTTGCAAATGCGATGTTACACCTGTATACAAGGTGCCGTTGCCCGCTAGCAAGGACATACACGCAAGGAATCATGTCTCTCATTATGCGACTATACCCTGGATTGCTTCGCTGTGAACGTGACCAATTTTTCAACATGGTAGTCCATGTTAGAAAAATGGAAATGCCCTTGTGGTGCAAAGACGAGGTGCCTTTTATTCTAGCGTTACCAGTAGAATTGCGTATGATCCCATTTTTGTCTCTATCGAAATACTTGCTTTATTATATTTTCATAACCTAGATTATTCACAATCTCCCACGACCTTACATAATCAGGATTTTTTACAAATTCAGTTGCTCTTTTCAGTCTATTTTGATCAAAAAACTTCATTAAAATATGTGAATGTAAGGTATGTAAAAGAATGTGAACTTTTGTAGTCCTTGATTCATTCTCGTATTCTTTTATGAATTTGTGTTTAGCTTGTTTAAATTTTTCAGGATGGTCGGGATTGTTCAGTAATCTATGAATTAATTCGTGGACGAGTACATCAAACATAACATCTATTTCATTTACCTTTAGTGTTAGGGGGTGAGAAAATGATACTGGTATTCCATGCGTGACGTAACAACGAATACTTGCGTCCATCCATTCAAGTTTGGTTACTTGGTTGAGTTCAGTAATTATTTCGTTACCCCATTTTTCCCAGAGTTCTTTAAGCTCACCAATTTTTGCTTCAATTATATCCTCATTTAGCATTTCAAAATCTTGAACTTTTACAAGTGCTTTTTCATACGTCTTTCCTGCTCTTTGAATGATAATTCTTGGAATCATATTTATTTTAAGAATTTATCAACCGAAACACTAATGAGTCCGATCATTGCGTGCCAAGTTGCAGGCTTCATGCAGGCATTTTAACGCATAGAGGGGCGAGTGGAAATAGCGGGAGAACGCCGAAAAAGACCAAGTAAAATATGATGAGATATTTCATTCATTTTGCCCGCGCGATACGTCGTGCTATGTTTATCAACATGAAGAAGCGGCGATCCTACACCTACAGCATCGTACTCACTCCCGAGCCGGAGGGCGGTTATACTGTCACGGTTCCAGCACTGCCGGAAGCAATCACCTACGGGAAAACCGTCGATGATGCCCTCACATATGCACGTGAAGTGATCGAGTTGTCGATCAAATGCCGCATCGCCACGGGAGAAGAAGTGCCAGTTGAGTTTTCTCCAGTGACGACCAGCGTCGTTTCCGTCTCGCCCGCCGTGGAATATGCGTAAGACGGCGCGACCGAAAGAGGTCGTCCGTCTTTTGGAAAAACACGGATTCACCTTTTTCAGCCAAGTGGGGAGCCATGCACAATATCGCCATCCAGATGGTCGCAAGACATCAGTCGCAATGCATACGCACGAGTTGCCCAAAGGTACGTTCGCCGCAATCCTTAAGCAAGCCGGCATATCCCGCGACGACGCATAGCCGCGAGTGGCGACTTACCGCTTCTTCCACAAAGCAAAAATCCAGACTACGCGTGCGGAAAAAACATTACGATCATCCCCATGAATGCAAGACCGCCCGCGAAAAAAAGTGCATGCTGTATCAAATGCCGACGCCCTTCCGATTTAGATATGGAATGCGGTATCAAATCGTGGAACACTATTATAAGATACGAACCGACGGAAAGACCGAGTAGAGGCACTTCAAACGCCTCAAACCGAGCAATAAGAAAATATGCGCCAAACGTGCCGATAAGTATCGTGCTTGATGTAACAAAATTCCACACAAGAGCCGTACGCGCGGGCATGCCAGCCTCTCTCAAGATAAAAAACTCCGAGATCTCTTGCAGTAATTCATGCACAATGATACTGGCGGTGCTTGCTATACCTACGAATGGAGACGCGGCGAACGAAACCACTATAACTATACCGTCGCCAACATTATGAATGGCATCACTCATCAGTACACGATTTACATCAATCCGCGAATGAGTATGTTCGCCTTTTTCATGATGATGGTGAAATTGCGGAATGTATCGAAACGCGACAAAAACAACAACCGCCCCAATCAGAATCCACGGCAAGCCCCACAGAAAAGAGCCCGCATGCTCTATTATCTCTCTCGAAAGACTCCACGCGATTACAAGCAAGACTCCCGAAGCAAAACTGACAAAAAAGTGTAAATGTCGCTCTATAAACGGACCCGCCTGCCGCCACGTCAAAAGCTTTCCGGCAAGAGACATCGACATCACGAGAAACGAAGCGAGAAGAACTTCAATCATGACTTAATGATTTTCATTGCTTCAGTTCAAAGCGCGCCTTGAAATGTCGCAATACTGCATCTCTTCCGTACACGGGTATTGCCCGCGGAATTGAATCCCTTCTGTCATGAAGGTTTTTTATGCAATCGGCGATAAAGAAAAGATCTTGTTCCTCGTATTTGTTGCGCGGTATCGCACAACGCACGCGATTGAACGGTGGCGACACTTCTTTGCCGGTTGCACTGTCGAAATGGCCGAATGCAAACGCGCCGAGCTCGCAGAGTCGTGGCCCGGAAAGCAGAAGGAGTGCAGTAAGCGATATGCCACCAAAGTCCTCGCGCACGATTCGTGTGCCTTTAAAAAACTCATCAATATCGATATAAATGGCATGCCCGCCAAAAGGCTTGAACACAGGAATCCCGAGAGAATCCATGTATGCGCCAAACTTTTCCGTCAAACCCACATATCCTCCGATCAACGCTTCGTCTTGCGCTATTTTGAGCCCTCCCACCAAAATCATAATCTCTCTGCCGGAGAGTCCGCCATAAGTGGGATGACCTTCGGTTAGTATCTGATGATTGCGAATATTTTCCAGCAACGCAGGATGCGCTTCGATAAGCGGAGACGTTTTTTTGACAACGAGAGCGCCACCCATGTTGCCGAGTGAGTCTTTTTTGAGAGATATTGTAAATCCGTCACAAAGCCGAAACGCTTCGTGAGTAATTTCCTTAATGCTTTTGCCTGCATATCCGGGTTCGTGCCTTTTTACAAACCATGCGTTCAACGCAAAACGCGCGGCATCAAAAAATAACGCCTTGCCGTATTTATCGCAAAGCGCCCGCACTGCTTTCAGATTCGCAATCGAAACAGGCTGACCTGCAATAGTGTTGTTGGTGATAGTCTCGTAAACGAGTGGAACGCTGGATGCGTCGCTTGCGAGCAAAGCATCGAGGGCTTTTAGATCCATGTTGCCTTGAAAATAATAGTCCAATGTATCCGGCAAAAGATTCACGGCCTGCACCGGCAGATCGACCGCGCGCATGCCGTTTTGTTCGATATTCGCCCGAGTCGTATCGAAATGTCCGTTGTTCGGTACCACGAAGCCCTGCTTGTCTCTTCCCAATTCTGAAAATAGCGCGTGCTCCGCCGCGCGGCCTTGGTGAAAAAGATATATTTCATAATCTCCGCTCGATATGCCGAACGCATTCTCAAATGCCTCGATAATTTGCGGATACCCCCAGTTGGTTCCGTATGCCTCGTCGCCTAGCAATGAAAGTGAGAGTTGTTCGATCGTCGGGGTTGTAGTGCCGGAATCGGAAATTAGGTCTCCAATAACCATTTCGGACGGATACTGAAATACGTTCCAATGAGCAACGAGCGCCGAGCGTAAACGATCTTCCGCCGTATATTGATGGTGGAAGCGCACTGCGGAATTAACATACGGCCGATGCCGATTCTTAGGTTCAAAAGCAACCAGTTTCAAAAGATCGTCCATACCATTTACTATATCAAATACTGTATAATAGTGAAATCATGCTGGAGAAAAAACTGCATAATGTCCGCTATGCGATAAAGGGAATACGAATTGCGTGGCGTGAAGAAATCAGCTTCAGACTTCAATCATTCGCCGCCGTTTTAGTGTCACTATTCGGATTGTTTTTCGATATTACGGCAACTGAGTGGATTGCGTTGATCCTTACGATGGGTTTTGTACTTTCCGCCGAGGTATTCAATACGGCGCTTGAAGAACTTTGCGACAAATACAAGAGTAGCCATGATCCGCATATCGGAAAGATTAAAGATCTCGCCGCCGCTTCCGTACTGATTGCTTCTGTGGCCGCTTTTATCGTCGGGGCAATAATATTTCTGCCGAGAATATTTTGATATGGATGGAATCGATTTTTACATATTGCAAACACTATATTCTCTGCGCAATGGCGATCTTGTTCAAATACTGATCTTCATCACGGAATTCGGAAGTACCGTTGCGATAGGAGGAATTGCAACAGCACTCGCGCTCTTCTTAATTGTCCGCAAAAGATTCTCGGATTTATTGGGATTGTGCATATCCGTGATGGGCGCAGGAGCTGTTGTTTTTTTCCTTAAGGAAACCATAGCGCGTGTGCGCCCCGACATCACATATCAAGCCTATCTCGAAAGTGGATTTGCATTTCCAAGCGGACACTCTGCGCTCTCACTTGCTCTATATGGTTTTATTGCATTCGTATTGTGGAAACATTTCCCTCGCATACGCATCATAGGGCTCTTGAGTATTGCGACGCTTGTCACACTTGTAGGATTCAGCAGGCTTTATCTTGGCTTGCATTTTGCAAGCGATGTACTTGGAGGATATGCGGTCGGAGGAATCTTTCTTTGGATCGGAATCAGTTGCGTGCAAAGGTTCGAAAAAATGCGAATGCTTCATCCTGAATTATCCAGCGATATAAAACCGGACTAAGCAGTATTGCAAAAACGACCGTGCCGAGTACATGCATGAGCGTAAATGGAATCTGACCCGCGATAGCGACGACAAGAGGTTGGCGATTGAATATGGGACCGATCAGCATTGTAACGGCATCGTAGAAAATTGTACCGGGTACTCCAAAGATGAGAAAATTTCTTACGCTCCCCTCTCGATTCTTAAAAAAGTAATGCGCACAGATGCCTAAAATTCCGTAACACAGAGCGGTAATCCACGTCCAACTCCCCCATCCGCTTGTTATGGCATCGTAGAGCATTATCCCCAGAAATCCAAAAAGAAAACTGCCCGCAATTCCATAACGCTTGGAGAACGGCATCACTGTAGCCAGCATCGGCTCGAAATTCGGCGGTCGGAAGGGAATAAGACGAAACAAAAAAACAGCCGTCCAGGCGATAAAGAATTTGAGCGAGGCATTCATAGGATGGACACTATACCATGTACTGAATGGAGAGTGAGTGGAACATCTCCATAGACAAACTCTCCCGCATGATGGATCTCACGGACGACGGTGTGTATGTGAAAAAGAAAAGAGGCACCGCGAGGCGCCCCTTTTTATTGGGTCCCGACTTGATGATTAGAAGCGGTCGCTTGCTTGCACCAAGTAATATGAGAGAGTGGCGACAATGCAACTCACCAACTCGGGGTAACCACTATTGGCAGCAAAAATGCCACCAACAACAGCCCCCGCCACGGCGACCCACCTAAATAAGAACCTCATGATGTCCCCTTATGTGGCGATAGCCCGCTTGTGTGTGCTCAAGCGAATGCTATCTTTTTTTCGGAGATGCACACTATACTAACCTACGGAAGTGTACAACGGATAAAACTTTTGTCAATATAGCTCGCAACGCGAGCTATAGTATCATTTCCGCATGAGCAAAACCGTCACGGATCAGGATTTGGAGCATCGCATAGAGCAAAAGATGATAGAGATGTACGGCGATCCGGATGACGGACTGACATTGAAGAAAAGTTTCGTGGCAGAACTGTGGCGGCGCATGGCTCGCCCGCAGAAATTCACTCCCATGGCGGTGGTGGCGAAGAAATATGGCCTCGGTTGAATGGAGCGACGATGCGCTTGATGATCTTGACGATCTCGATGCCATCGTTGCACGCAAAATCGCCGCAAAAGTATTGTGGTTCGGGGAACATTTCGATGAGGTACTGACGCGGAAACTGCATCATGATTTGAGGAAATTGTGTAAGTTGCGCGTGGGAGATTACCGCGTCATCTATTTCCTGCAAGAAGGCCATGGGCAGAAAGTCATGGTAGAAGCCGTAAAGCACCGGAGCGAAGCATATGACTGAACAGGAGGAACTGCCGCATTCTGCGTTAACTGCCTAGCCATTTTTTCAAAAAGCGTGATTTCCCTACCCCAAATGCGCGTGGTCGTTCCATGCATCCAAAACCCACCCATCTCGCGGTTCTATGTGGAGGCGTTGAAAAAAATGTCGGCCGAATTTCAGCACAGTGAGTCCTGTGTTATGCGTTGAGACGCCTTGCGCAAATCTTTCGAACTCCCGCGGCGTGAGAGACTCTCCATGGATAACGCAGGCTACGATCATCCGCAGAAAAAAACCGTGCGTGACTACGAGAATATTCGACTCGGAACGATCCTCAAGATGCTTTAGCGCAGATGCGCCACGCAATTTAAGATCAGAGAAATTCTCACCATTGCCGAGTCGTATTCCCTCTTCATAAAAACCGCGAAGCCAGCGCAGTTCGAGTTCTTGCGCTTTCTTATCCGAACGCGACATTCCGATCATCTCTTCCGGAAGCCTGCGTTCGGTGAAAACTTCTTCCACCTCAATCGTCTGCCCGATTGCTGATCCTACGATCCGTGCGGTTTCTTGAGAGCGAACTGCCGTGCTTGCAATACATACGTCAATAGGCAGTTTCTCGCACCTCTTTGCGATAAAGCGAGCCTGCGCTATTCCCCGTTCGGTAAGCTTGCTTGTCTCCGCTTGATATGTCGGGAAGCCCGCATTTGCCTCGCTTTCCCCGTGTCTGACGAGATAGACAGTTTTCATAGTTAATTGAACTTCGAGTGTAACATGTAAGGAATCCTGCGTTCATGTTGCGCTCAGGATAAGTTGCGGTTTTACGACTAACAGGTATCGTGGCCTGTATTATGTCTATTTTCAATCCTGCGGTTTTAAGAAAAGAAATCCGCGACAGTGTGAATTATGGCGTGTTCGCGCGCGGTGAGCGCTATTTTCAAATTGGGCGCGTGGGCGCACTCTCCATACGGACGAACGACAAGGAAGTGGTGGTCGATTCGCGCGTGCGCGGCACGCGCAGGTATGAGACATCACTCATGATAGATGCGCAGACGAGCGGACTTTCCGGATACGATTGCTCGTGTCCGTATGGTAACGAATATGTATGCAAGCATATCGTCGCACTCGCGGAAGCGTATGCGGACCACTATCGTCGCACTCCTGCGCAGGCGATACCCGCACCAGAAGAAAAAACCGATCCGCTTGCGGACATGCGCGCGCGACTCGCCGTGGCGGGAATAGACACGACGCTTCTCGCCGATAATGTGATCGCACAACTTGCGGCGGCGGCGAAGCCACCGCCGCCCGTGCCTGCTGTCGAGAAAAAACAACAGCCGCCAAAACCACAGAAGCCGCGCCTGCCGTTCGAACAGCGTTACCATCTTTCGATCAGCACATCCAACGGTTCGATATACAACGCGTCCGTTGCGAAAAACACATCGCACAAATACTGGTACGAAACGCATGTGACCATGCGCGAGATAATGGAAAAAGAAAAAGAGCTTACCGAACCGCAAAGGGAACTTCTCGAAATCTTGCGCGTGCGGGAACAATCCCCATACGAGGAACAAAAGAAAATAGATCTGACGCGCGTGTTTGCGCTCGCGCGAGAGGCGGGGCTTTTGGTGCGCGACAATGCTTCATATGGTAACGCCCGCGATCTCGCATGGGCGGAACCGCGGCGCACCAGCGCAGTACTTTCCAAAAACACGCGCGAATCGGTGCATGGTAATCATGAGTACGATGTGATCACACTCAACATTTCCCCCACTGACATGAGCGATGTCCAAGGGGTCGCCTCGGGAGAGAATGGGCTTTTGATCGTGCGCAAGAATACCGTCGAGATAACACCTTTGCCTTTGCTTCTCGCACATATTCTAGAACGCGCCTATAGCCCGTCCGACTATGATGCGTACAATCGTTACATCGGCGATACACAGAAAAAAGGAACTACGGATATGCTCGATGGTGAATACGAACACATCAACGAGATCATCGCCGAATCCACCGCGCACCTCGATTGCGAGATGCGAATCGAGCCGTCATATGCGATCGAGCGTTATGAGCCGAAACCAATCATCGTCGTCGATTACGATATGAAAGCAAATACGCTCGCGGTGTTGCCATCGGTCGACTACGGTGGCGTAGTGTTGCCTGTGTGCGATACGACACACCTATCGACCGCGGGGCATAAACTTAGTGTTTTGCGCCGTCACGATCCGGCATTCGGCATTACAACTGTGACGCGTCCTCTCGGCGCGACGATACATATCACTCCCGTCGTCGAGAAGCTGGAGCGCACCCTCTTCACTCTCGCGGAGACGCATGGCGAAAAGCTCGGCCTCACATCAAAAGGCAGAGCGACCGTGCGTGGCGAACGCGGAATCGCGCAGTTCGCCGACCGGAATTTGCCGCATCTCAAGGCACTAGGCTACGAGATGCGCTATCCGCACGACATGCTCGACATCACGCCGTCGGAATTTCGCACATCGTTCGACATCGATTTCAACGCCGAGAACGATTGGCTCGCGTTCGATATCGAACTCTACTGCGGCGACAATCGCGTACAACTCTCCGACATCGAAGCGTTTATCGAAAGTGGCGACACGCTATTCAAGACGAGCGACGGTCGCGTCTTACGCATTACCAATCATGAGGCGATTGAACGCCTCATCGAGCTTCTCGCACACTTCCGCAAGAACGACGCAGGACGATACGAAGGCCGCGCCTATCACGCGCCCGAGCTCGACGCGATGACCAAGGGCTCGCCGCACTACAGCGCGCGCGTATCGAAAGCCTTCGATTCATTCGTGAGCGAAGTACGACAAGGCAAACTTGTGAAGAGCGTGCGCATTCCGAAGCCATTTTCCAGCACACTGCGCGAGTACCAGTCGGCGGGCGTGCATTGGCTCACATTTTTACACAAGTACAAATTTGCCGGAGTCCTGGCCGACGATATGGGCCTCGGCAAAACGCTTCAAGCGCTCGCCGCACTTTCGATGCACGCACAGGAAAACAAGCCATCCCTCGTCGTCGCGCCAAAGACCCTGCTCCATAATTGGGCGGAAGAGGCGGGAAGATTCGCGCCACATCTGAAAACACTCGTCGTCGACGGGCCACAAGCGGAGCGCGAAGCCCTTGTCAAAGACATAAAGAAACACGATCTGGTCATCACATCATATCCCTCGTTGCAAAAAGACATCGAAATGTATGAAAAACGCAAAGTCCATTTTAATTATTGCGTTCTCGACGAAGCGCAATACATCAAAAATCCGAGAACGAAGAACGCGCATGCGGCACGGCGCATAAAAAGCGATCACCGCCTCGCGCTCACCGGCACACCGCTCGAAAATAGCGTCGAGGAGGTGTGGTCGCAATTCGATTTCCTCATGCCGGGATTTTTGGGGCACCACGCGCATTTCCAAAAACATTTCGGCCACCCCATTATGAAGCGTTCCGACGCGCACGCGCTCACACGGCTCAAAACCAAAGTAACTCCTTTCATGTTGCGCCGTACCAAAGGAGAAGTGCTCCCGGAATTGCCACCCAAGATCGAACAAGTAATCACCTGCGCACTCTCCGATGAGCAAAACCTCCTTTATCAAGACGTGCTAAAACGCGTCCGTAACGACATCACGAGCGCGGTAAAGAGCAAAGGATTCGCCGCCTCACAGATACATATCTTGGCAGGACTCACGCGCCTGCGACAAATCTGCAATCATCCCGCGCTCGTCTTACCGCCAAAGAAACGCGGAGTGTACCCTTCGGCTAAGCTCGACGAATGCATGGAGATCATCGAACGCATGCGCTCCGAAAAGCGCAAGACACTCGTTTTCAGCCAATTCACCGGCATGCTCGATATTCTCGAACGCGAGTTGGCTAAACGCAAAATCGCTCACGCTTATCTCTCGGGCAAGACGCGCAACCGCAAAGAGGTAATCGAATCGTTTACAAAAGATCCCGACACGGCAGTATTCCTCATCAGCACCAAAGCGGGCGGTGTCGGTCTCAATCTGGTCGCGGCCGATTGCGTCGTCATCTTCGATCCGTGGTGGAATCCAAGCGTCGAGCGGCAAGCGGTCGATCGCACGCATCGCATCGGACAAACGCGCACAGTGCATGTCTATCGCCTGCGCACCAAGGGCACCATCGAAGAGAAAATCGCCGTGCTCCAGGAGCGCAAGCAAAAACTCTTCGACGCTCTCGTCGGCGAAAGTAAAGATCTCTTCAAAAAACTCGCATGGGAAGACGTGCGGGGACTTTTGGGGGCGTGAGTGTTTCTCTAATGTAAATATGATGCGAGAATATCTCGCGCCATTTCAAGACTATTGGTATCCATCAACCGCACCCGCAATTCTTTAGCGCCGTTCCAGCCGGAAATGTACGCCTTGAAGTGCTTTTTCATGGTGGCGTAGTTTGCAGTATCTGCTAGAAGCTCCTCAAAGAGTGCGAGGTGTTCCAAAAGCGCGCGAACCCTCTCCTCCGATGTCGGAATATATGAATGTCCAATATCCATAAATAACCACGGGTTGCCGAAAATGGCGCGCCCGAGCATCACACCGTCGCACAACGTCTCGTGCGCCTTCGCGCGCGCGTCCTCAATATCTTTAACATCCCCATTCCCGATAATTAGTGTTTTAGATCCAAGTGAATCACGAATCTCGACGGCACGCTTGATGCGATCCCATCGCGCGGGTACATCTGACATCTCTTTGCGCGTACGCGCATGTATCGTAATCACCGCAGGACTTTCCGATAGCAATTCGGGAAGCCAAAAATCCAGCTCGTCCTTGTTGTATCCGATTCGTGTTTTGAGCGAAACGGGAAGGCCAGACGTTTTTGCAGCCCTGATAAGGTCGCGCGCAAGCGCGGGATTCTTTATAAGTGCCGAGCCGCAGCCGCTTTTCTCGACGACACGAACTGGACATCCCATGTTGATATCCACGCCGTCGAAACCGAGCTCCGCAACGAGTTTGGAAGCCTTCTCGATATTTTCCGGAACTGAACTGAAAATTTGCGCCACTATCGGGCGTTCCGATTCCGAATACAAAAGCTTTTTCCGCAATTTCTTCTGTCCTTTTTCATCAGCAAGCACTAAGCCGTCGGCCGAGGTAAATTCGGTGAACATAACATCGGGCTTCCCGTATTTTGCAATCAACCGCCGAAAGGCGGCATCCGTCACATCCTCCATCGGTGCAAGGGCACAGAAAGGCTTTGGCAGGGTTGTCCAGGATCATACGCAATATCGGTGGTAGATAGTGGCGGACGGCGATTTCATCCA
>CAYHIZ010000012.1:0-18807 GCA_964356695.1 uncultured Candidatus Saccharibacteria bacterium
TCAATAGTTTCCAAAATATGGCGCGGTTGTTTGATTATTAACGAGACGCTAGTGCCTTTCCTCCTATTTCACATACCGTGTACAGGATTCATGCATGGTACAGAAACAGGGGGAGGATTGCAATCTCGTTACATTCTGCTACATTTAATACATTATTAGTCGCCTTCGGATACGTAGTTCTCAAACATCATTTGAGACCTAACATCTGGAGGCACAACAGAAGCATCTATGCAAAAAAAGGAATATTCCGTCGAGATTGGCGGAAAGACGATGATCGCTGAGTTCAATGATTGGGCAGATCAGGCGAATGGTTCTGTCTTGATGCGCTACGGCAATAGCGCGTGTCTCGCTACTGTCGTTATGGGAAAAGAATCCGACAAGGATTATTTTCCGCTTACCGTTGAGTACGAGGAGAAATTTTATGCTGCCGGAGCAATCTTAGGCTCGCGATTTATGCGTCGAGAGGGCCGACCATCCGACGAAGCCGTTCTCTCTGGGCGCATCGTCGACCGTACAATCCGACCACTTTTTCCCAAGGGTTTGAAACGCGAAGTGCAAGTAATCGTTACAATTCTTTCTATAGAAGACTACGATACCGATATTCTCGCAGTGAACGCGGCTTCACTTGCGATAGCCACATCGAATATTCCATGGAATGGTCCGGTATCTGCCGTGCGCATAGGGCTTGAGGATAATAGTGATGAATTAATCGTAAATCCCACATACGGTCAGCGACAAGACGAATTGCCACCGAAGGCCAAGATGGATCTAACTGTTTCCGGCAAAGACGGTCTTGTTAACATGATCGAGGTAAATGCGCGCGAAGTGGATGAGAAAATTTTAGACACTGCACTTCTGCGAGCTAGTGAGGAGATCGAAAAGATTCAGGCGTGGCAGAAAAACATAATTGTCGAGCAAGGTAAGAAGAAACTTCCATTCGTCGCTCCGGAGATAGTGCAAGAAGTGGTAGCGGCGTTTGCAGAGATAATGGAGCCTAAGTTGAAGGCATTGAGCGGCATTATGACGAAAGAGGCGTTTGGAGAAATGAAATCAGAGTGGACGGCGCAGACAACTCTAAAATTTCCCGACGCGGAATCAAGATTGCTCAACGAATATTTCGAACGCAGGATCGACGAATATGTGCATGATCTCGCTATCAAAGAAGCAAAACGCGTAGACGGTCGCCGTTTGGACGAGATTCGTCCGCTCTTTGCGCAAGCCGGTGGCATCTCGCCTGTCATCCATGGCACCGGTCTTTTCTATCGCGGACAGACGCACGTTCTGGCCGCTCTTACTCTCGGCGGACCGGGGGATGCACAGCTGATCGATACCATTGAATTTCAAGACACGAAAAAGACCTTCATGCTCCATTACAACTTTCCGCCGTTTTCTGTCGGCGAGACAGGTCGCGTCGGCGGATTCAACCGCCGCATGACGGGACACGGCGCGCTCGCGGAGAAATCATTGCGCGCCGTATTGCCGACAAAAGACGTGTTTCCTTACACTATTCGCATTGTCTCGGAGTGTCTGGCATCGAACGGCTCTACTTCTATGGCCACCGTGTGTGCGAGCTCGATAGCGCTTATGGACGCGGGAGTGCCGATTACGCGCCCGGTCGCGGGGATTGCCATGGGGTTGATGTCCGATGCAAACACTTACAAAGTACTTACAGATATACAAGGACCCGAAGACCATCATGGCGATATGGATTTTAAGGTTGCAGGCACTTCAGAGGGTGTTACCGGAGTGCAAATGGACGTGAAAGTAGATGGCGTGCCCCTCAAAGTACTCACAGAAGCATTTGCGCGGGCGAAGAGTGCGCGAATGCAAATACTTGAAGTGATACAAAAAGAAATATCCTCGCCACGTTCCGACATTTCTTCGCGCGCGCCGAAAATTCTCACTGTAAAAGTTAAAGTTGATCAGATCGGACTTGTTATCGGCCCGGGTGGCAAGACAATCAATGGCATTCGCGAACGCACTAAGTGTGACGACATTACAATAGAAGAAGACGGAACAGTGTTTGTTACTGGTCGTGCCGGTACGGCGGAAGCTGCGCAAAAAGAGATTCTCGATCTTACGCGCGAATACATGGTTGGCGATAAATTCGAAGGTCCGGTAGTACGGCTCATGGATTTTGGTGCGTTCGTTAAGATCGGTCCGAACAACGATGGACTTGTGCATGTATCCGAGATGGCGCCTTTCAGGATTGATAAAGTAACTGATGCTGTTGCGCTCGGAGATGTCGTCCCCGTTGTAATCAAAGAAATAGATGAAAAAGGGCGTTATAATCTCTCCATCAAAGCCGCTGACCCGGATTGGGCTGTGAAAAAGGGAATAAAGCCGGGACAGGGTGGAGGAAATGATTATGGCAAACGAAACTCCAACGAACGACCCCGTCGCTTCTAGCGCGAACGATGGGTCGTCTACATCTCCTGCGTCGCCCGTAGAGGAGGCACGCATAATAGAAGAGGTTGTGACGAAGCCTGCGCCCGCGCTTCCTCATACGCCCGAGGAGTTGCAAAAGGAGAGTGCTACGATCACGAATATTCTAAAAGATGTCAAGCTTCCCGAACGTCAGGAGTACGATGGGTCGGGAAAATTGCCAGAAAAACCGAAAGAGTCGCGCGTGTTTGATACAATGCTTGGTGTTTCGGTCAACAGAATACATGTCCCAGATGAGCCTTTGTCCGAAAGTGTCAAAATTTCGGAGGTCACCTCTGTAGCCGGCGAGAAAAATGTTGCGCCGGGCGAATCTACGGGGAAGACCGTGGGTGAGAATATCGCATCTTCGATCGTCTTTCCGCTTAGGACGCTCAAGGACGATCTGCAGAGAATCGTGCGAGAAAAAAAGATCTCACTTGTGCGCGCTGTTGCGCTTGAGGGCGAAAAAAAGTACGCGGAAGGCGATGTCGCCGAGCGCGGGCAGATCAAAGAAGTGCACTCGCGCAGAGTATTCCGAATACTTTTTGCCATATTTATCTTTTCTATACTCGGTACAGCCGCGTTTTTTGGCGTATATGTAATCGTGCAAGAACGTTCCGGCATCCCCAAACAAGAATCAGAAACATCCATACTTTTTTCTGAAAATACCTTTTCCTTGCCTGTGGAAAAAAACACGCCGCTTGAGATTAAGCGTTTAGTTGCGCAAGTACGTACAGATAAGGGGGCGACTCTTGGCTCCATTACGCACTTTGTCCCGACGAATCAAGAGGAAAATGCCGATGGGGTGAGTACTGAAAGATTTTTGACACTCGAAGAATTTTTCAATGCTATGGGAACGCGGGCATCTGCGGATTTGTTTCGCGCTTTATCGAGCAAGTTCTTTTTTGGCACTTACACCGTTGATGAAACTGCGCCGATCTTTGTAATACCGGTTCTTTCTTACGAACGCGCATTTGCCGGCATGCTAGCGTGGGAGCAAACGATGAACGCAGATCTTGCGCCAACATTCACGCGCGTTTCCGATCAGGTGCAGGGTGTCGGCGGTCTGCCGGATAGACGACGGTTTGAAGACGTTGTTATGCGCAACTACGACGTTCGTGTGCTTAAAAACGATGCCGGGGTGATTGAGTTATATTATTCTTTTCCAACACGGCGGTTGCTCATAATCGGCGAGAACGTGTACTCATTCACTGAAATACTATCTCGTTTGCGAGCAGGGCGAAAACTTTAGCAAGCGGCTGTTTGCTGTTTGCCGTTCACTCTGTATAATTCTCATATGAATCATCTAACTGAAAACGAACTGAACGACTTGCGCGCCAATCTCGAGGCCGAGCGCGATTCTTTGGGCGAAGAGCTTGCCGAACATGGAAAATCGATTGGTGGCGATTGGCAAGGGAGCTCTGCTTCAAAAGGAATGGAATCGGATCCGAATGATGTCGCGGATAATATTGAAGAGCTTGCGATCAACGTACCGCTTGTCGAGGAACTGGAAAAACGCCGGCGCGAGATTGATAAGGCGCTCGAAAAAATGGACAAGGCAACATACGGAATATGCGATGTGTGCAAAACTGAAATCCCGG
The DNA here is from genome assembly GCA_964356695.1 of uncultured Candidatus Saccharibacteria bacterium. Classification (GTDB taxonomy): domain Bacteria; phylum Patescibacteriota; class Minisyncoccia; order Phycocordibacterales; family UBA2100; genus UBA10103. The sequence continues at coordinate 4,026 of CAYHIZ010000012.1, forward strand.
CTGACCGCCTTGAAGCAAACCCCGCCGCCACGACCTGTATAGCGCACGCCTGAGGTACAATGCGTGGGTGAGTGACAAACAAAAAATTGCGTCTGGATTTGCGCGCGTATATGGAGCACAGCCGGCACTTCCTTCGGCACACGTTGTCACTGTTGAGTGCGACATTACAAAAGGATTACATGCATTCACCATTGTCGGACTTCCTGATAAATCCGTCGAAGAGGCAAAAGACAGGCTCGCCGCCGCAATAAAAAATACCCATTCGACAGATTCGACAAGCTCACTGAAATCAGGCAGAGGGCAGGCTCGCGTGGGACAAGGAAACGCGCTTGAATCGCCTAAACGCAGCAACAAGAAGATCGTTCTCTCGCTGGCGCCGGCTGCGCTCAAAAAAGAGGGCGCGGTTTTTGATCTGCCGCTCGCGCTTGCGTTTCTTCTTGCATCTGAACAAACCAGATTCGACCCTAAAGGTAAATTATTCGCGGGAGAACTCGCGCTCGACGGGGAGATACGGCCTATTCTCGGTGCTCTCTCGATTGCAAACGCGGCGCATAATGCAGGCTTCACCGATCTGTATGTGCCGGAAGAAAATCTTGAGGAAGCATCGCTAATCTCCGGACTTACAATTCATGCCGTTTCTTCGCTCGGGCATACTCTTGCGATTCTGCAAGACCCTAAGTACAAAGCGCTGGCGAGAAAGCCGCCCTCGCGGCATCTGCTCGAAGATGACACTGCTCTCGATGAGATCCGCGGGCAAGAGGGCGCGAAGCGCGGGCTAATCATAGCCGCCGCGGGCGGGCACAACATTGCGCTTTATGGCCTGCCCGGAACAGGCAAAACTCTGCTTGCGCGGGCATGCGCCGCGATCCTCCCCGATCTTTCCGAGAAAGCTATGATCGAAGTAACAACCATCCACTCGCTCACAGGCGCGCTCGCGGGAAGCGTTGTGTTCCGGCCGCCATTTCGCTCGCCTCACCACACTTCTTCGTACGCTTCTCTAATCGGCGGTGGAAGTTCCGCCCTGCGGCCCGGCGAGGTAACGCTTGCGCACTGCGGCGTTTTATTTGCCGACGAATTTCCAGAATTTCATCGTGATGTCATCAATGCTCTGCGCGAACCGCTCGAGGATCGCGTCGTCAGCATCTCGCGTGCTAGAGGCAGTGCCGTCTTTCCGGCAAATTTCATGCTCATCGCCGCTCTCAATCCATGTCCATGCGGATTCGCGGGAAGCGCGCGGTGCGAGTGCATGCCACATACAATAGAAAAATACCGCCGCAAAATCGGAGGACCAGTCGCCGACAGGATCGACATGTGGGTGCGCGTAGGCGAGATGCCGCCGGAGATGCTTAGCGTGCGCGGGAAAAGAATCGGTGGAGAAACAAAGACCGCGCGCGAGAATATTGCAAAAGCACGCGAACGCCAGCGAGTGCGCCTCGAAGGCGCAGGCATCTTTACGAATGCCGACATGAAACCAAAACACATCGAAGAGTTTGGGAAGCTCTCCGAAAAGGCAGAGTCGACACTCGTCGCGGCCGCGCACGCGATGAAGCTCTCTCCTCGCGGATACCACCGCACGATAAAGCTCGCGCGCACCATCGCCGATCTCGCGGGAGTCGATACGATAGAGCCTCCGCACATGCTGGAGGCCCTGCAATATAGGGTGCGAGAGATGTAATACCATCTCCAACTAACCTGTCCTCGTTTGTCTTTGCGAGCGAAGCGAAGCAATCCAGAATATGTGCACAGACCCTGGATTGCTTCGGCCAAAGGCCTCGCAAAGACGGATATCTATTATTGAATGGTTAATTGGTGATGGTATAATAAAAAGTGCGATCCGCCGGCAGGTGTGTTAGATTAAAGTAGTTGTGTCTACATTAACTGCCGATGTTATAGTCGATCTCCAATACGGAGATTGTGGAAAGGGCAAAGTCGCTCATCATCTTTGCAAAACCAAGAAATATACGCATGTGCTCCGCTACAATGGCGGGGCGAATGCGGGGCATACCATTTTTCATGAAGGAAAAAAATTCATTACTCATCAGATTCCCGCGGGAGTTTTTTTTGGAATCAAGAGTATTGTCGGAAGCGGCTGTGTCTTGGATCCGACGCAATTCTTTAATGAACTGCGCATGCTTGAGGATGGCGGCGTTGATACCGTCGGCAAGATATTTATTGCCGAAAACGCGCACATAATTACCAATGCGCACAAGGAGGAAGACAAGCGCGAGGGCGTGCGAATCGGCACGACAGCGCGGGGCAACGGACCGGCGTATCGTGAAAAGTACGGCCGCACGGGAGTACGCGCGGCAAGCGTTCCCGAACTCAAGCCGTATCTAATAAATCTCTACGAAGAATGGTTTGCCCCGGATAGGGCCGAGGGATCGAAGGACAACGTACACATTCTTTGCGAGGGCGCGCAAGGCTTTGGACTGGACATCGACTGGGGCGATTATCCGTATGTTACCTCCAGCCACTGCACCACGGCCGGCGCGCTTTTGAACGGTCTGCCGCCGCGCGCGATCAAAGATGTGTGGGGTGTTGCAAAAGTATATGAGACGTACGTTGGAAGCAAAAAGTTCCAACCGGACGGCGATGTGTTCAATAAGATCGGCGAGGCGGGCGAAGAATACGGCGCGACAACAGGACGCAGACGGCAAACGAATTGGATGAACATGCAGACGCTCGAACGCGCGGTTCGTATCAACGGCGTTACGCACATCGTTTTTAGCAAAGTAGATGTATTGCGGGCAGTCGGCGCGTGGGCAGTTTACGATCATGATCAAACGATCGAATTCAATAACGAAAAGGACATGAAGGATTTTGTAGCGTCTCGTCTAGAGACACTTGGGATTCCCAATGATCAGATTTATTTCTCCGAGAGCAAGGAAACGATTTAAATAGACAAGGGGCATACTAACAGGTACTCTTGCGCTTCGGTCAATGGTGGCCGTGGAGGACTTTGAAATGAGGGCAAGCAGGAAAAGGAGGATGAGATTTAGTCTCATTCTAATCCTGATCGCGCTGACATTGTCGGCGCTGGTGGGAATCGCGTTCGCGAAGTCGGCCAAGAAAAGCCCGGACTACGAACAGTTGCAACTGTTCGCCGACGTATTCGAAACGGTCCGCTTGGGCTATGTAGAAAAGCCCGACGAGCAGAAGCTGGTCGAAAACGCGATTAACGGCATGTTGACCGCGCTCGATCCGCATTCGAACTACCTCGACGAAAAGACATTCGAGGGCATGCGGAAAGAGACCCAGGGAAAATTCGGCGGGGTCGGCATATCGATCACGCAGGAGGAAGGTTTCGTCAAGGTGATGACGCCGATCGACGATACGCCAGCGTCGCGCGCGGGGATTCTTGCCAACGATCTCATAGTCGAGATCAACGATGAGAGCACGAGCGGGATGACACTCGCCGCGGCCGCCGAAAAAATGCGTGGTTCAATAGGCACGCCGGTGAAGTTGACGATTCTGCGCGGCGAGTACAAGCAGAAGCTGGAGATCAAGCTGGTTCGCGCCGAGATTCACATCAACTCGGTGCGCAGTAGCAAACAGGGAGGTGACATCGGCTATGTCCGCATCTCGCAGTTCAACGAGGAGACGACGGACGGACTCCGCGCCGCCATGTTGAAGTTCCAGAAGGAGATCCCGGCCGACAAGTTCAAGGGCTATATCCTCGATCTGCGCAACAATCCCGGCGGTCTGCTCAATCAGTCGATCCAAGTGGTGAACGCCTTCATGGACAAGGGTGAAATTGTCTCGACGCGCGGACGTACCGCCGAAGAAACGGATCGCTATGTTGCCATTTGGGGCGGTGATCTCTCCAAGGGTAAGCCGGTCGTCGTCCTAATCAACGGCGGCTCGGCCTCGGCGGCGGAAGTCGTCGCGGGTGCCTTGCAGGATCACAAGCGCGCGACGGTTCTTGGAACGCGCTCCTTTGGCAAGGGATCAGTGCAGACCATCATACCTCTCGGTGGTAACAAAGGCGCGTTAAAATTGACAACAGCGCGTTTCTTCACTCCCTCTGGCCGTTCGATCCAAGCCAAGGGAATCGATCCGGACATCGTTGTTCTTCAGGACGTGCCCGACGAGCTGAAGGGCAAGGACGACACCAAGGGCGAAGCCTCGCTCAAGGGCCATCTCAAAAATGGCGACGATGAGAAGACCAGCTCGCAGTCCTATGTTCCGACGGACGAGAAAAAGGACAAGCCGTTCCTCGCCGCGATCGAATTGCTTCGTTGGGGAAACACACCTTCCCCGAAGTGAAGTAACGTCGATCATCATCTATCTGTGACCCGCCGAGCGATTGGCGGGTCATCTTTTTAATAGCGACAATCTAAATCCTGAAACCAAAAAAGCCTTGACGTTTTTTCCTGCTTTGATAGGATACATTCACGCAGTAGGCGGGTTTTTTATTTGCTTTAACTTGCGTTGGCAATTAGTATTAATAATTATTTATAATTTGTATGGCAGAAGAATTTAATCGAAGCAAGCCGCACATTAATGTCGGCACCATCGGACACGTAGACCACGGCAAGACAACTCTTACCGCGGCAATTCTCAATGTGCTCTCGAAAGCAGGCAATGGCTACAGTGCAACCGTGAAAGGAGTAGACGACATCGACAAAGCGCCGGAAGAAAAGGCGCGCGGTATTACCATTTCGCTCTCGCACTCCGAGTATGAGACGCCGAATCGCCACTACGCGCACGTTGACGCACCGGGTCATGCCGACTACATCAAAAACATGATCACGGGCGCCGCGCAGATGGACGGTGCTATCCTCGTCGTCGCCGCGTCTGATGGTGTTATGCCGCAAACTCGCGAGCATATTCTATTGGCACGTCAGGTCGGCGTTCCGAAGGTCGTGATATTTCTCAACAAAGTCGATCAAGTGGACGACAAAGATTTGGTTGACCTTGTCGAAGAAGAGGTGCGTGACCTTCTCAATAAATATGAATTCGACGGCAAAGAGACGCCGATCATCCGCGGTTCCGGTCTAAAGGCACTTGAGAACCCGGCTCCCGGCAATGAATGGAGCGACAAAATAATGGAGCTTGTGAAGGCGCTCGACGAGTACATTCCACAACCTGTGCGCGAACTCGACAAACCGTTTCTCATGCCGATTGAAGACGTATTCTCTATCGAAGGTCGCGGTACTGTCGTTACCGGTCGCATAGAGCGCGGAGTTGTGAAGGTGGGAGAGGAAATCGAGATTGTCGGCATCAAAGATACTGCGAAAACTATTGTGACAGGTGTCGAAATGTTCAATAAGTCGCTTAAGGAAGGACAGGCGGGTGACAACGCTGGCGTGCTTCTTCGCGGAACGAAAAAAGAAGACGTGCATCGCGGACAAGTACTCTGCGCGCCGGGCTCTGTGAAGCCGCATACAGAATTCGAATCTGAAGTCTACATCCTTACAAAGGAAGAGGGAGGTCGCCACACGCCATTTTTCTCCGGCTACAAACCGCAATTCTACATCCGTACTACAGACGTTACCGGCGAGGTAACTCTAAAAGAAGGAGTGGAGATGGTCATGCCGGGCGATACTGTTACTTTCAAGGTAAAGCTCGTAGGTCCTATCGCACTCGAAGACAAAATGCGTTTCGCTATCCGCGAGGGTGGAAAGACAGTGGGTGCCGGAGTGGTAACAAAGATCGTCGCCTAGTCTGTCACTTAATTTTCGCACATCTATATTTCGCAAGACTGCCCGACTTTGGTCGGGCAGTTTTGGTTTATGACTTTGAGAAGGAGTTTGGTATCTACCATACGCTTGTTGTAATTATTGTTGCTGATAATCTCGACCTGTCCCCATAGTACCGCTCGTGGTGAGTTTGCAAGGCTCTCTGTGAATACGTATAGTTCCGTCATGAATATACGAACGGTGGGGGTTGCCGTCATCTCGCTCGGCACCGTCTTTTCCGTCACGCCACACCTTGCGTACGCCTCCACCCTCATCACATCCAGCATCGTCACAAACACCACGTGGACTGCCGCAGACAGTCCATACATCGTGCAAATTCCTTTCAATGATGAAGTCAATTACACCCCGCTCACTGTAAACGCGGGAATCACGCTCACTATCAAACCGGGGGTCGTCGTCAAATTCGACAGCTTCAATGGCATGCAAGTCAATGGAACGCTTCGGGCGATCGGCACCGAGAGCCAACCGATCTACTTCACATCTCTCGCGGACAGCGGCGACGTCGAGTGGATGCATCTAGAGTTCAAGACTGGCTCGACCGGAGACCTCGATCATGCCGTCGTGAGGTACGGAGGACAGGAAATATTACCCATATCGTTCACTGGCATCAAGAACGACGGAGGCACTCTTTTTCTCGATCACGTAGAGATGTATCGCAACGGCTATGACGGCTTCGCCCAAACTGGTGGCAACGCTACCATAACCAACTCCGACATTCACGATCACCAAGTCGGCATTGGCATATACGGCGGTACCCTCACGATATCCAACACCCGCATACACGGCAATTCTGACAGGGGCATCATGCACCAAGACGGCGCGCTCACGGTCACCAACTCCGAGATCGACGGCAACGGCACCGGTGTCCTAATCCAAAGCGACGGATCGATCACAATCGGCGACTCAAGCATTCGTGGCAATGGCGTTGGCGTTGACAATCAGAGCGGGTTTTCCTTTTTCGATCTCGACCGTGATGAAGTTATTACTCATCCTGCAATCATCGTCGATGCCCGCAACACATGGTGGGGCGGTGCGAGCGGTCCGACACATACCTCCAATCCGTCTGGTACCGGCGATTTCGTATCCGACGATGTCACGTTCGTCCCGTTTCTCACCAGTGATCCATTCGCGCATGTGGAGCCAACCTGTACGGTCAATTGCAATTCCAATGTGATGTTTTTGCCGGGAATTGAGGCAAGCAGACTGTATATTCCTGATGCCTTTGCACTTGATGGAAACGACCGGTTATGGGAACCAACGTCCGATGCCGACGCCCGCGCTCTTTTTATGAATGAAAACGGCGCGAGTATTCGAAATGATATTTATACGAAAGATGTAATAGGTGAAGCATACGGTGTATTTAATGTATACAAATCGTTCCTTGCAGAACTCGAAACATGGAAAAACACTGACCACATCATCGCCGACTACAGCGCAGTGCCGTATGACTGGCGATTGACGCTCGACGAAATCCTCGAATACGGCAATCAAACGCAGGATGGCAATATCCACTACTCCGGTACGAATCGCGCCACGAGCACGCCGTATATCATTCAAGAACTTAAGAAACTCTCGGCATCTTCAAGAAACAATGGAAAAGTCACGATCATCGCACATTCTAATGGCGGATTGGTGGCAAAAGCATTGCTTAAGCGTCTGCAAGATACCAATGACCCTCTTTTGGAAAAAATAGACGTAGTGATCTTCGTCGCCGTGCCGCAGACAGGGACGCCAAATGCTCTCGGTGCGGTATTACATGGATACGACCAAGGTATCCCGAAAGATTGGGCGCCACTCTTTCTGTCCCCGCAAGTCGCGCGCGAATTTTCCTACAACGATCCGATGGCGCATCATCTCCTGCCGGCTGCATCATATTTCAACGGCGAAGGGGCCACTGTACAGACACCGCTAGCCACATTCAACGATGGCGCGGCGACGCAGATGTTCATCAATAGATATGGAGCTACGATCGACAACAGCACCGAGCTGAAAGATTTTTTGCTCGGACGTGAAGGAAGACCGCTTGCAATAGCAGGCAATCTGAACGAGCCAGCGGTGTTGCGCGCGGGACTGCTTTCGTATGGAGAAACGGTACATCAGTCGCTCGACGCATGGACGCCGCCCTCGCACATCACGGTGCACGAGATCGCGGGATGGGGCGAAGACACTATGGCGGGCATCATTTACGATAATGACCGCAAGTGTGTCGCACGCACCGCGTGGATATGCACGCAATACAAAGACACACTCCGATACAAGCCGGATTTGGTCGTGGATGGCGATGGCACGGTTGTCGCGCCGAGTGCTCTTGCGATGAGCACGAGTACGGAGCAGGTGAAGAGATGGTGGGTGGATCTTGAACAATTTAACGCCGATCATCGACCAAGCCCGCTTATTCCAAATGTTGAACATGCAAGTATTTTGGAGATATTAGAATTACGTTCGTTCATTGAAAATCTTGTTGTCGCCAGTAGCTCCGCTCCTCTTCCGAATTATATACGAAACACTATTCCCCCTTCTGAAAACACTGCCCGCCTCCGTTTCTTCCTCCACTCGCCACTTGCCCTATCTGCGACCGATGCGAATGGACAGGAAATCAGCGTTTCCACCTCGACCATTCCAGGGTCCAGATACAGGCGATTTGGCGAGGTGCAATACATCTCCGTCCCTGCCTCATCAACACCCACCCTGCACCTTGATAGTTATGCGGAAGGTTCTTTTACGCTCGAAGTACAAGAAGTGCAGGGAGATGCCGTGACAGCGACTACAACTTTCCTTGGTATTCCCAATGCCACAACCACGACCGCGCAGATGAGTTTTAGCGACGGCACAATCGCGAACGCGGAACCTCTCATGGTAGATATTGACGCAGATGGTGATACTGACATAACGCTCCAATCAAAAATAGGGGAAATAGTGGTACCCGATATCATACCGCCGGAAATCATGATGACCTTTGCCACTTCGACAAACACTCTCGCGTTTATCGGTATCGACGATATGGGCACCACTACGATCAGTGCAACGACGACGTACCCCGTCCTCAAGAAAAAACAGAAAGAGGCAAAGGGTATTGCCACTACGACCGTGACAGTGCATGACGATGCGGGTAATACCACTGTGCTCATCTACACCGAGAAGCTTCCATCACCAGAGAAGCGCGACACCATTTTCCTCGAAGAAATCGCCTACAATGGTGCCACGACCACGCTCTCGAACACTTCGCTCTCATACAAATGGCGTGCGGGCAAACATGGTCTGTACAAACTTTTTGCCTCACATATCAAAACCAATGCGACGAGCACAGAATCCCACTATCGGCCCAAAAAAGACCTGACTGTCATAATGACCAAGCCACGAGATCTCGATGACGAGGATTCCGATGCTGGTGTGGACAGTAGACCTATCAAACAGAAATTGCCTGGTATGATTATTCCAATGGCAATAACGAAGGATGGAAAGGTTTTAGTAATATATTAGTGTTATATTTTATTTTATGATGACAAAGAAAAGTGTTTTGATAGGGAGCGTAACAGGAGTCGTTTTCTTTATCCTAGGAATGCTATTCCTAATGAATGATGCATGTTCGGTTGATGCATGGGTACGATGTAGGAATGTCGATGAATTAGTAAATACGTTACTCACCTTGCTAATGTTCGCTATTCCGATCTTTCTTTTCTCTCTCCTTACATATTTCCTCAAGGAAGAAATTTTCCGTATATGGCTCCGATTTACTTATTGGTGGGTGCCACTTTCATTCGTTATGGTTATCTTCTCAAGCGATCATTCGGGGGGGCTCCTAGGTATCAGTGATCAAGAGATTTTTGGTATTCTTACCTGGGGTCTCTACATAATCATCTCCCTCATCATCGTCGTGTGGAAATATGTAGCGACGCGGCGGAGTATGGTGGCGTAAATGGAAGGTGGGCAGGTCGGGCTTTTCCGTATTGGTAGATTGCAGATAGAGTAGGACGGCCAAAATAGATGAACAAAACGTAAATCCGTGGCATTATTGGTCTATGGTGGATACTCACGAAATACAAGCAACTCTCTTAAAGGGCAACAGGTTTCTTTCGAGTGCCAAGAGCGCAAAGCAGGACGAGTTTTATACCCAGCTCTTCGACATCAGTAACGAACTGAAGTACTATCGCGCGCAACTCGTTGGCAAGACGGTTTTTTGCAACTGCGACGATCCGTTTGAAAGCAACTTTTTCAAGTATTTCGCGGGCAATTTCAACGCACTCGGCATCAAGAAGTTGATCGCCACCAGTTATGTAAAAAGCCCGATCGTCGGCAAACAACTCCCACTATTTGAGATAGAAGGATTGAAACCGGAGGGCAAGGAACCCTACGTCGTCGAGATCAACGAAGTGCCGGACATGAACGAAGACGGCGCTGTCGGTATGGCCGACGTAGAGCTTTTGTTGAAGCACGACAAGAACGCAACGCATCATTTGAAAGGCGACGACACGTACAACGCCGGTGATTTCCGCAGTGCCGAATGTGTGGAATTGTTGAAACAAGCCGACATCGTCATCACCAACCCGCCGTTTTCGCTTTTTCGCGAGTTTGTGACGCAACTCGCCGCACACAATAAACAGTTTTTGATTATCGGCAATCAAAATGCGATCACCTATAAAGAGGTCTTTAAGTTGATCAAGGAGAATAAAGTGTGGCTTGGCGTTGATAACGGTGGGACGAAGTGGTTTCGCGTGCCGGACAGTTACGACATCCAGACCGAGTCGCGCAAAAAGGTTGAGGATGGTATCAAGTATTTCAGTATGGGAAGCATCATGTGGTTTACAAATTTGGACAACCCTAAGCGTCACGAACAAATTCCACTTTATAAAGCATACACTCCCGCGGAATATCCGACCTACGATAACTACGACGCAATCGAAGTTGGCAAAGTGGCGGAGATTCCGGTAGATTACACAGGTGCTATGGGCGTGCCGATCACCTTTCTCGACAAGTACAATTCGGCGCAGTTTGAGATTTTGGGAAACTTGGGTAGTTATGCGCCAGATGGTTATTCGCTACAAGGTGCGATTTATATCAATAAAAAGAAAGTCTTTAAGAGAATTGTAATTAAAAGCAAGAACTAATATGGATATCAAATTACAAAATATTAAGGTGCGCGACGTGGTAGCAGGCTATGAGAACAAGGAGGAAGAGGGTGTGCGAGGCTACAGTGGCCGGCTCAATATCCGACCGGCATATCAGCGTGAGTTTATCTATGGCGAGAAAGAACGCGACGCAGTAATACGCACCGTGCGCTCGAGTTACCCGCTCAATACGATGTATTGGTCGGTCAGTCCCGATGGTACCTACGAGCTCATGGACGGACAACAACGCACCATCTCGGTCTGTCAGTATGTGACGGAAATCATTCCGATCAAGTTTGAGGACGGGAACGAAATGGCGTTTAACAACCTGACAGATGATCAAAAACAACAAATTCTTGATTACGAACTCTCGGTGTATGTGTGCGAGGGGACAGAGAGCGAGAAATTGGCGTGGTTCAAGACGATCAACATCGCAGGTAAGCCGCTCACAGACCAAGAGCTCTTGAATGCGATGCATACGGGGCCGTGGCTCACCGATGCCAAACGCTGGTTTTCTCGGACTGGTTGCCCTGCATACCAAATCAGCGAGAAATACTTGAATGGCTCTACACTCCGACAAGATTATCTCGAAAAGGCATTGGAATGGATTTCGGGTGGCAAGATTGAGAATTACATGAGTCTGCACCAGCAGGACGCAGATGCGCAAGAGTTATGGCAGTATTTCCAAGCAGTGATCGCGTGGGTCACACGGGTGTTCCCGGAATATCGCAAAAATATGAAGGGTCTCGAGTGGGGAGAGTTCTATAACGAGCATAAAGACGACACACTAAACGTGGCAAAGTTGGACCAGAGGATCGTAGAGCTTATTGAGGACAACGAGGTGGACAACAAGAAAGGTATTTATGAGTATCTTTTGACGGGGAATGAGAAAAATCTTAGCTTGCGTACGTTTGATGACAAGACGAAAGTCATGCAATACGAAAAACAAAAGGGGATATGCCCGCTATGCAATAAGCATTACGAGATCGACGAAACAGAAGCCGACCACATCGTCCCGTGGAGCAAGGGTGGAAAGACGGTGCCGGCAAATTGCCAGATGCTGTGCGCGATGGACAATCGAACTAAGTCGGGGAAATAAAGCAGTAGACGCCTGTTACGACACCAAGAAATTCAAAGACGAGTCGAAGCGCAAAACCATCTTGCTCGAAGAGATTGCTTACAATGGCGCGACGACCACACCCTCGGACACCTCGATCTCCTGACTTCGGACTCTCTCCAAATCTGAGTTAAAAGATCGCACAAAACACTTTGTTTAAGCCCCCGCATTTTGCATACAGGGTGTCCCGCGTACACTGTGGATAATGTTTGTCAGAAAAAAGAAGAACAAGAGCGGCACCACGAGCGTCCATATCGTCGAAAAGCGCGCAGGTACGTACGCGTTGATCAAAGCGATTGGATCATCGAATAATCCTGATGAAATCGAACGCCTCGTCCTCAAAGCTCGCAATGGACAACGAACAAAAGACGCTTTACGGAGTTATCCACAAATCATGAGGGTGTCCCAAGTCCGAAGTCAGGAATGGCGCGACGACCACACCCTCGGACACCTCGATCTCATACAAGTGGCGGACGAACAAGAATGGTTCGTACAAGCTTTTTGCCTCTCATATCAAAACCAATGCGACGAGCACAGAATCTCACTATCGGCCCAAAAAAGACCTGACTGTCATCATGACCAAGCCCCGAGATCTCGATGATGAGGATTCCGATGATGATGCGGACAGTAGGTCTATCAAACAGAAATTGCCTGGTATGATTATTCCATTACTTGTTACAGAAAAAGGAAAGGTCTTAATAACATACTAAAGAATATGTCAAAGAAAGTTGTTTTGATAATAAGTGGAATCGGTCTAATTTTGTTTGTATTGAGTATTTTGTTTTTGACGAATAACATGTGTTCCACCGATGTGTGGGTGCAGTGCAGACAAATTGACGAGTCGATAGACCTTATTAGTACGTTGTTACTTTTCACAATCCCCATGTTTCTGTTTTCTCTCGTCACGTACTTCCTTCGCGAAGAAGTTTTCCGCACATGGATTCGTTTTACGCTCTGGTGGGTACCCCTTTCGTTTGTGATTATCCTGTTTTCGAGTAGTCGCCAATCTGCCAATATCGTTGGATTGAGTGATCAGGCGATTTTTGGCACTCTCGCCTTTGGCCTCTATGTCCTCATCTCTCTCATCATCATCGCTTGGAAATACAGCGCCACGCGACGCAAATAAATTATGGACATCGTTTCCGTCCATGTCATCGATCAGGTCCTATACTAGTGCGAATATGGGTATCTCCCCAATGCATTAAATTAACTAGAGTAATATGAGTAACACAAAAATATTCGGCATTGCACTTGTGGCTCTGATTCTGGGGAGTGTATATGTATTGAATGCGCCGTTTGCGCAAAACGTTCCCGCAGAAGAGACGAGTGCCATTGTCGAACTCAAAGACGGCGACACGTATACGCTCACGATGGCGCCGGTGAAGAAAGTGATAGACGGCAAGGAATACGACATGCTCGCCTACAATGGCTCGATTCCGGGGCCGGTTTTCCGTATCAAGCAGCACTCCGAGGTGACTATCAATCTCATCAACAAGATCGACATGGAAACCACACTTCACGCACACGGTGTGCGCATGGAGAGTGCTTTCGACGGCGTGCCGGGCATCTCGCAAGAGGCCGTCAAGCCCGGCGAGTTGTTTACGTACCGCTTGAAGTTTCCGGATGCGGGCATCTTCTGGTATCACCCGCATGTGCGCACTGATTATCAAGTTGAGCATGGACTCTACGGCGCTATCGTCGTCGAACCCGAGACGCCTCTGTATTGGGGTTTGGTGAATCGTGAGGAAGTGCTTGTCATTGACGATCTCCTGCTTGAAGACGGGCGCATCACATTTGACAAGAAACGCATCACGCACACGCTTATGGGGCGCTTTGGCAACAAGATGCTCATCAACGGAGAGACTGATTATTCGTTTGCCGCTCTCCAAGGAGAGACGGTGCGGTTCTATCTCGTAAATGCGGCGAATGCTCGCCCTTTCAATATCGGTATTTTGGGCGCACGATTAAAACTCGTCGGCGCGGAAGCAGGTGCATACGAACGAGATTCTTGGACGGATGAGGTACTCCTTGGCCCAGGCGAACGTGCGATTGTGGAGGCGACATTCGACACGTCGGGTGAATTTGCGATAGAGAACCGAACTCCGGAGCGCACGTATGTGCTGGGGAGCGTGCGCGTGTCGGATGCGAGTGTTGCCTCGCGTGTGGCGGAATTCGAGACGCTGGAAACGCACGAGAAAACTATTCTCGACATTGATTCTTTCCGGAGCTACTTCGACCGCGCGCCAGATAAAAAGATTCGCTTCTCAATCGCGATGGGTGCGAGAGGCAACCACATGATGTCTGGCGGTTCCATGATGGGTGGCATGGATTCGATGATGGGTGTTCCTGCGGGCGGCCTGCCTGCGCAGGCAGGTATCGAATGGGAGGATACTGGTCCGATGATGAACGCGATGTCAGACGAAGGTGTGGTGAAGTGGCAGATAATCGATGAAGATACCAAGCGCATCAACATGGATATCAACTGGACTCTGAAGCGCGGCGTGCCACTGAAAATCCGCATCGTGAACGACGCAACATCCATGCATTCGATGCAGCATCCATTCCACATGCACGGACAGCGCTTTCTCGTGCTCTCTCGCCTGCCTGCCGGTCAGGCAGGCGGTACGCCCGAGAAAAATCTCGCATGGAAAGACACAGTGCTTGTGAAGGCGGGAGAGACGGTCGATATATTGCTCGACACTTCAAATCCTGGCGCATGGATGGCGCATTGCCACATTCTTGAACATGCCGAGGCAGGAATGATGTTTAGTTTCAAGATAGAATAAGCATAAGACTGCTTAGATGTCATACCAAAGTGATTATTGCACCCCCTGCAAAGTAATTATTGCACCCCTCCC
>CAYHIZ010000013.1:0-17289 GCA_964356695.1 uncultured Candidatus Saccharibacteria bacterium
CATATTTCGAGTACATTTCAAAAAGCATGCGCGAAAAATCTTCCGCATCGTCGCCCCCGGCGCCGGAGATGACAGTAACAAGCGCGTCGCTTTTGTCGTATCCGCCACCTCCCGCAAGTTGCACCTTCAAATCTTGGTACTCTTTCAACGTCGCCTGCGCCTTATCTTTGTCAGACCAAAAAGTCGGCTCGCCCATGAGAACCTCAATATCCGCGATGCGTACCTGCAGTTGTTCTTTCGATGCCATGGAGGGAGTATAACAAAATTGGAGTAGCGTCCCACACAGTACGCCTTATCACTCCAACGCAAAAAGTTCTTTTTTGTCCCACCGCTCATTGTGAAATGTAAATGTAAACGCCTTGGGCGTATCTGTTCTTTTGTATGGCAGATATAGAGCGGACTTGATTGCGCGCAATGTCGGCTCATGCAGATAATGCTCCATTGGACGCACATGCGCCTTCCCATATACGACAGCGATGCGTTTTCCCGGATTCCGGGATACATATTCATCCACTCCCTGCGCGCCGACCAAATCACGATAATCCGAACTGCCATACCGCCCCTCATTCACCGTGCTCACAAATGTACCATCTTTGTTTTTGACAAGTGATTCTTCGCCAACAGCAATGCGAGATACTCCCAATCCCGCCAGAGCTGTTACAGCAGTCACTCCACCCAAGAACGCTCGTCGAGTAACGTCCGTACCGCCAATTGCCCCATCGCCATGATTGATGTCTTTCAATAATGCTATCGCCGTAGCACTGGAGACAATTCCAGATGCGACCTTAAAGGCAATTTGCGCCACCCGTGCATCCTTATCCACGCGCGCCCCATTACCAAGAATAGCTTCAACTTCTCTTTCGAGAATATCTTGACCGAAGAAAGGATCGACCGATACGACCTCCTTACCGCCGGCATGCGCGATTTTGGCGATAGAATTAAAAAATAAACTAAAGTCTTGCATATATTCATAGATACCCGCGGATTTTTTAGCCAATTCATCCGTGCGTTCGGAGCTGATTCCGGTCCGCGCCACTACGTGCTCGGCAATTTTTCGCGCTTCTGTTTTGTCTACAGTCCGCGGATCGCCCTCGATAAAGATAGTGTTTGTCGTTTGTAATATCCCCAAAAAACGCTTCTCCTGATGAGCTATGGTCGGCGGTCTGTGCGCAATGCCAACGAGCGTAACCTGAGAGCCGTTGTGTTCGATAGTAAATATATCGGCCTCCTGTGCGATGCGTTCTGTCCTCTCTCGATCACGAAAGGAATGAGGATATGCAGAATAATATTCCGCATGTCGGAGTAATTCTTCCGTATATGCATGACGCATACACTCCGTTGAAATAGCCTCGGATTCAACTTCCGCCAATTGCCTATGTTTTGGATTCTCCATTGAAAATGTGTGCCCCATATACTTGAGCCACCTCCGAGAGTTGAACTCGGGACCCCGTCTTTACGAAAGACGTGCTCTACCAACTGAGCTAAGGTGGCCCTACTACGCTCCGATTTACATCGGAGCTTCGAAGGGCAGGCACGCATCTATGGCTTGCCCTTCATAGTCCCTATTGTACTCCGCTCGAACCTACTTTAGCAAAAAATATCGAATGATGCCCCGAAGAAACGAGCTCGACAAAAACCGAAAGGAAAGAAAAGCATTGATCGATAGAGTAGCCCCACACCATCGCTCGTACACAGGAGTGATTCTGTTTGTGCTCTTTTTGTGCATCGTTCTCGCCTCTCTCGTTCTGCTAGACTATAGTGACTGTTTATGAATCATAAAAAAGCGCATTTTATCGGGATTGCAGGCATGGGAATGAGCGCGACTGCCATCCTCCTAAAGGAACAAGGCTGGCAAATCAGCGGTTCCGATGTGAATGCGTACCCGCCCGCGACGAACCAGCTTGATAGGCATGGAATCTCCTACAAAACATCCTACGATTCCGGCAACATTCCGAGCGATGCGGATGTAATCGTTATCGGCAAGAACGCAAGATTGAAACGAGAGAATAACGCAGAAGTTAGAGCCGCGCGCGAATCCGGCATTCGCATTGCCAGTTTCCCGGAATTATTGGGTGAAATCTTGAATAAAAGAGAGCCGATCGTGGTCGCCGGCTCCTACGGAAAATCAACCTGCTCCTCGCTCATCGCGTGGTGTCTTTCGCAATCTTCGATTGATGTGGGCTGGTTTATAGGCGCCGCTCCGAAAAATATGGAACCTTCGCATCTTGGCACGCACCCCGTTTTCATCCTCGAAGGAGACGAGTATCCGACATCGCATGACGACCCGCGTCCCAAGTTTGCCCATTACAATGCGTACGATTGCGTAATAACCGCCGCAGTGCATGATCATGCAAATATCTACAAGACGCAGCGGGAATTTTTAGAGCCATTCCGCGCGCTTGTTTCCGGTCTTCCTGACGATGGCATATTGGTACTTTGCGCGGACGAGACGCATGCGGCAGGGCTTGCAAAAGACACGCGAGCGCGCGTAGTTTCGTATGGCTTAACAAACAAGGCCGATTGGTATGCAAAAAATATCTCACGCGGAGAAACGACCGACTTTGATCTGATGCGAGGCAGTGAGAAGATGGTACGGATCTCAACATCTCTATTCGGCGATCACAATATCCAAAACATAGTCGGCATCTCCGCCCTGCTTTTGGAAAAAGAGCTGATAACCCCAAAACAACTCGCGACAGCAATCAAAGACTTCAAAGGTCTCGCGCGACGACTGGAGAAAAAGACCGCCACTTCATCCGCTCCGGCGTATGAAGGATTCGGTTCCTCGGGTGAAAAACTGCAAGCTGCGATCAAAGCGCTAAAAGCCCGATATCCGGATAAACGTCTCGTGGTGATTTTCGAACCGCACTCATTCAGCTGGCGCAACAAAAATATGTTGCATTGGTTCGACACTGCTTTCAAGGGCGCGGATCTGGTTATTTTATATAACTCTAAAATTCAAGTCGCCCAAACACACACCCCTGCATACGCAGGCGGGCAAAGCACTCACGAAGAAATGATGCAACGACTTTCCGCCACGGGAATTACCGTCGAGGCCGTAACAGAGTGCGGTGGGGTAATGAATGCACTTTCTTCCAATTGCCGGGCAGACGATGTCATTTTGCTGTCCTCCTCCGGCGCGATGGATGGTCTTATAGAAAGCATCCCGAAGTGGCTCGATGAAAAATTCGGAGCATAATGAGCATATGAGATTTTTCAGTAGCGAATTAGGCTCATCTTACGGCACATACACCTTTGGCTATTGCAATTACGGACAGCTTGAAGCGGGCGATACGTTATCCGACATGTACGCACTCGGTTATCTTCCCTATTCTGGATCTCCCGAGAGCAAAGGACTTTTCTATATGGCACGCAGCGGACGTATTTATCTTCCCGAATTCGAACTCAATAGCGAATGCCGGCGCGTAGCGAAAAAGTTTGATGGAAAATTTTCCCGCAAAACTATCCCCTTGCATGAATTTGATATTACGGAAGAATTTATCAACTTCTGGCTCGAATACTTTAGACGATCCCACGGCGCCTCGGTACTGTCGCGTGCAAGATTTATGCATTGGCTTAATTGCGGTATTCTTTCACACATTGGAGTATACAGCGATGAAAACAAAAAAACGATCGCTTATACGCTTGAAATTTCGGACGCGGAAATGACTCATTATTGGTACTCGAGCTATATAGCCGATCTCGACAAGCAATCATTCGGCACGTGGCTATTGATTGATATTGGACGCGTCGCAAAGGAGCGCGGAGCAAAATATTACTATCCGGGCACCGTGTACGGACCCTCTACCGACTACAAAACAAATCTGCCCGCGCTCCAATATTGGAATGGAGAATCGTGGTTAAAAGACACGAATAATAAAGGACTGCGTTCGCGCACAAACACGGATTCCGAGCGACAAATTACGCTCATCGACGAGTGGAAAAAAAACCACCCCCTATTTTAACCCCAGAGCACCGGAGTGGTCGAAAAAATCGTACCGCTCTTATATTCAATTCCCGGATCCCTGTCTTTCAGAAGTAAAAGCGGTCCATCTAGATCGACATAATCCGCGTACTGTGCAATCACAGTCGCCGGCGCCATAGAAAGCGATGTAGAAACCATGCAACCGGCCATGACGGATAACCCGGCTTCTTTAGCCTTTTGTGCCATATCGAGCGCCTCGGTAAGTCCTCCTGTTTTATCGAGCTTTATGTTTACCGCCGTATAACGACCGACAAGTTTCGGAATGTCGTTCGCGGTATGCGCCGATTCATCAGCGCATATCTTGATCGAAGTTTTCAGATTCTGCAAAGCATTATCGTCTCCCGCAGGAAGCGGCTGTTCTATAAGCTCAACGCCGAATGATTCGCACGTCTTTACCATAGAGACAAGATTGTCTGCGTTCCATCCTTCGTTAGCATCGATTATGAGCCGCGCCTTCGGCGCGGCTTCTCGAATTTTCTTTAGCCGCTCCTCGACACCATCTACCCCAAGTTTTACTTTCAACAATGAATATTCTTTGGATGCCTCTGCGGCTGTCTCTGCCATTACTTCAGGCGTATCGATACTCAAGGTAAACGCCGTAGACATCCGCTTGGGATTTTGGATGCCCGCGAGTTCCCAGATCGTTTTGCCGGTTTTCTTCGCTTCAAGATCCCACAGAGCGCAGTCGAGCGCATTTCGCGATGCGCCAGCCGGCAACAATTTCTGCAGTTCCTCTCTGCCGATTCCGCTTTCGATCGCGATTTTTACTGCGGCAATCTGTTTTTGAACACTCCCAACCGATTCGCCGTACCGCAAGTATGGCACGCACTCCCCTCGCCCTTTATGCTCTCCATCGCGAATCGTCGCGACGATGACCTGCGCCTCGGTCTTTGCCCCCCGCGAAATAGTAAAAGCACCTCGAATCGGCCAAGATTCCACTGCAAATGTGAGTTCCATACATGTACGTTATAAGCAACTATATCACCCTGCTTTCATTCTGTTTTCTCTATTTCTTTACCTCGCTCTTACCCAAGAAGAAACGGAATTGGCTATGTATTCCGACCAAACTATTTCATCATCGGCCTTCCCATTTTGATCGATAATCGTATCAAAATAATCTTGCAGATTCTTCGAATCATTGAAATGGTATTCACGGGCGACTGACACAAAACGAATAAATTGCGTAAGATTCATCGGAATGATTCTTGTCTTCCCTCCGTAAGCCCTCGTGTTCATTTTGTTGAGGTTGAAAAAATGAGCCAATGCGCCCTCGCTGATTTTAGGGGCGACAAACAGACAGAATACGGTCTGCGACGTATTTTTCTGCACATTGCCGAAATGTCTGGAAACAGGCTCCCCCTCCATTTCATATTGTTTGTTCCCCGCGGACATCGTCACTTCGATTATCAATTTGAAATGTTCATAGGTAATCTCGATATCCGGCATATTGCCCATAGCGATATTCAGCGGGACTCCATCCAAATCAATCGAAAAATTTCCTTTAATTTCTCTTGCATAATTGATCATCACCATTGATCTCCATACATTCCACTCCAGATACAGGGAAGGATCAGGCACTTCTTCCCGTACAATGTTTTGGAATACTTCCGTGATGTTGTCGAACTCCTTATACTCTTTGAGCGACACCTCTGTTTCGTGAATAGATTGCGCGACCACTCTCTGTTCCGTCGCCTCCAATAGATCCTTCAAGGAATCGATACCCGCGGACTGATCGAATCTAGCACCGAGCAGTTTCAGACGATTCTCGAGATATCTCCGATTATCCGTAAGTAGCGATAATGACGCGGGATCGAAAAGATACGCCTTGTATTCTTGCTCCGTCGCTTCCAACGCATGTCTCTCGACATGTTTCAAGATGAATTCGACTTCCTCTACACGCGAGGGCGCAATGATCAAACGGTATGTCTTTTTATCGAACGATACGAGTTGCGTCGCCCTCAAATACCTAATCAATGCATCGGCGTAATCAATATGATTGCTCTTTTTTGTCTTGATGAATTTTGCCACTGACGCGTCCGAGCTTTCCCGCGTCATGGTATTGTTCGTCTCTATATCATCTTTGTAGATCTTGCGGATTTCCTCCGTGAATCTCTTGTCGATGAACTCTTTCCGGTTACCAGTATGATACGCCACATCGACGCGAAACGTCTTGATGCTGTCGGCAACAGCGGTGAATTTCTCATAACCGGTCATTTGCAAAAAGAAGATCGCGATTTCCATTTTCGATACTTTACCCAATTCTTTTACAAGCCGGAGCAACTCGAGATACGGGCGGACGTTGAATCTCCTGTCGGCGGGAGTACGATGGTACGGCGACGGCAATTGAAATTTCAATAATTGGCGCGTTATGACTTCCGCCGTCCTTTTTCCGCTCAACAATCGGCTCCCGACTTCCGTCAGCCGGATTTCAGGTTTCAAATCGATAAACCCAAGCGCCTTCGGAGCTCTGGTGATCCGATCTCTTGCGGCCAAAGAAATATTCTTGGGCATTTTATTTCCCTCGTACCATTCGGAAGCAAAGAGTTCACGGAAGAACGCGGTTTGCGTATCCGTATCCCATTTCCGTCCGTTAAACGATGTGGCAAGTATGGCGATCTCCGGAATGATTTTCTCGACCGTCCTCGGCGAGGTAAATCCGAAAAGCGTCCTCGTTTTGCTCAAGTTCGCCATGATTATTCAAAGAGTTTAGCCAGCAGGCGATCTTCTATCAGCGTATTCTTTTGATACGGATCGTCTTGCGTGCTTAAGAAATGCCGGACACGTTCCCGGGATACCGCCACGGCCTTCTCGGAAACATCACAGCCGATAAACGTGCAACCGGCGCGCATGCTCGCGATCGCCGAAGAGCCGCTTCCCAAAAACGGATCGCATACGACAAAGTCTTTCTCGGCGCTTCCTTTGAGCATTATTTCAAATATCTCGGTCGGTTTCTGTGTAGGATATTTCATACTCGTAACCCTTTTGACTTTCCAAACATCGGGAATGTTCTTGGAGTTCAGTTTTCGTTTTCCCTTGCTCGCGAACAAAATAAACTCATGCCTCCGTCTGAAATAATGACCGAGACCGATGTGCGCCTTGTCCCAGCAGATGACATTCTTCACCTCAAACACGGTGCGTACCACCGGCGCGAGTGAGAGCAGGGAGTACGAGTCAAACATTATATAAATGTGTCGATCGTTTTTGAGAACTCTGTAGCATTCGCGCAGGAAATTCCTGTAATTCTCCTCGGTGTCGTGAAATTCCTCAAACCACTTCGCGCCATGCTCGCCCGCCATTTTATATTCGCCTATTATTTTGCCTTTCCCCAATTTCAATTTTTGATTCATCCCGGAATATGCCGGATCGGTAACGATCACATCGACACTATCGCTTGGTAGTTGTTTAAGAAATGCTATCGCGTCGTTTTGGAAAATAGCGACCTTCTTATCCGGCGATTCATAGACCGCTTGATTCCTAAAAACCTGCCTCTGTTTCTTTATTCGGTCTTCATAATCAAGCAAATCAACAAAAAGAGAATTGGATGAATCCGTGCTTGCAATAATCGGACGTTCTCCCAACAGAAAACCGGCATTGCTCGCGATAGTATTCTTATAGTGTGCATCCATACACGGTATCAGTCTAGCATGCCATACACTGTAGTTTATTTGCGCCGCATCGCGATGTATTTCCACACGACGATGATGAGGGAGATGAGAACATAGAGGCCTAAGGCGAGAGTGCCGAAAATCGCCTGATCGCTCAATCCAACGATATTGGCAGATTGGCGACTGCTCGAAAACAGGATAATCACAAACGAAAGGGGTACCCACCAGAGCGTAAAACGAATCCATGTGCGGAAGATTTCTTCGCGGAGGAGATATGTGACAAGAGAAAATAGAAACATGGGGATTGTGAAAAGTAACAACGTACTAATAAGGTCTATCGATTCATCAATACTTTCACACTGTATCCATACATCAGTGGAACACATGTTATTCGTTAAAAACAAAATACTCAATACAAACAAAACGAGACCGATTCCACTTATTATAAAAATAACTTTTTTTGACATATTCTTTAGTATCTTATTAAGACCTTTCCTTTTTCTGTAACAAGTAATGGAATAATCATACCAGGCAATTTCTGTTTGACAGGCCTACTGTCCACATTATCATCCTCCTCGGAATCCTCGTCATCGAGGTCTCGGGGCTTTGTCATAATGACAGTCAGATCTCTCTTGGGACGATAGTGAGATTCTGTGCTCGTTGCGTTTGTCTTGATATGAGAGGCAAAAAGCTTGTACGAACCATTCTTGTTCGTTCGCCATTTGTATGAGAGCGAGGTACCAGAGAGCGTGGTCGTCGCGCCATTGTAGACGATTTCTCTGATGCTAATGGTGTCGCGCTTGTCCGGCGATGGGAGCTTCTCGGTATAGACAAGCACAGTGGTATTATCCGCCTCGTCACGCACTGTCACGGTCGTAGTAGCAATACCCTTTGCCTCTTTCTGTTTTTTCTTGAGGACGGGATACGTCGTCGTTGCACTGATCGTAGTGGTGCCCATATCGTCGATACCGATAAACGCGAGAGTGTTTGTCGAAGTGGCAAAGGTCATCATGATTTCCGGCGGTATGATATCGGGTACCACTATTTCCCCTATTTTTGATTGGAGCGTTATGTCAGTATCACCATCTGCGTCAATATCTACCATGAGAGGTTCCGCGTTCGCGATTGTGCCGTCGCTAAAACTCATCTGCGCGGTCGTGGTTGTGGCATTGGGAATACCAAGGAAAGTTGTAGTCGCTGTCACGACATCTCCCTGTACTTCCTGTACTTCGAGCGTAAAAGAACCTTCTGCATAACCATCAAGGTGCAGGGTGGGTGTTGATGAGGCCGGCACTGATATGTACTGGACTTCGCCAAAGAGCTTGTATCGGGCATCGGGGATGGTAGAAGTCGCGGCACTAATTTCATTACCGATCGCGTCGGTCGCCGAGAGCATGAGCGGAGAGTGGAGGAAAAAACGGAGGCGGTTTTGTTTGCGAGTTGGCGGAATGGCATCGCGAATATAGTCCGGAAGAGATATGGTACTACTGGTAGCAACAACTATATGCTCGATGAATGAACGTAGTTCTGAGACCTCCAAAATACTTGCATGATTAACATTGGGAATAACTATGGTCGGTCGATGATCGGCATTGAACTGCTCTAAATTCACCCACCACCTCTTCACTTGCTCCGTACTCGTACTCATCGCCAAAGAACTCGGCGCGACAACCGTACCATCGCCATCCACGATCAAATCCGGCTTGTATCGGAGTGTGTCTTTGTATTGCGTGCATATCCACGCGGTGCGTGCGACACACTTGCGGTCATTATCGTAAATGATGCCCGCCATAGTGTCTTCGCCCCATCCCGCGATCTCGTGCACCGTGATGTGCGAGGGCGGCGTCCATGCGTCGAGCGACTGATGTACCGTTTCTCCATACGAAAGCAGTCCCGCGCGCAACACCGCTGGCTCGTTCAGATTGCCTGCTATTGCAAGCGGTCTTCCTTCACGTCCGAGCAAAAAATCTTTCAGCTCGGTGCTGTTGTCGATCATAGCCCCATATCTATTGATGAACATCTGTGTGGCCGCGCCATCGTTGAATGTGGCTAGCGGTGTCTGTATGGCGGCCCCTTCGCCGTTGAAATATGCCGCCGATGGCAAGAGATGATGCGCCATCGGATCGTTGTAAGAAAATTCACGCGCGACTTGCGGGGACAGGAAGAGCGGTGCCCAATTTTTCGGAATGCCTTGGTCGTACCCATGTAATACCGCACCTAAAGCATTTGCCGTCCCCGTCTGCGGAACGGCGACGAAGATCACTACGTCTATTCTTTCCAAAAGCGGATCATTGGTATCTTGCAATCTCTTGAGAAGAGCCTTCGCCACCAATCCGCCATTGGAATGTGCGATGATCGTGACTTTCCCATTGTTTCTTGAAGATGCCGAGAGTTTTTTAAGTTCTTGAATGATATACGGCGTGCTCGTGGCGCGATCCGTACCGGAGTAGTGGATATTGCCATCCGATGTTTGATTGCCGTATTCGAGAATTTCGTCGAGCGTCAATCGCCAGTCATACGGCACTGCGCTGTAGTCGGCTATGATATGGTCGGTATTTTTCCACGCTTCAAGATCGGCGAGGAAAGATTTGTACACATTAAATGCACCGTATGCTTCACCTATTACATCTTTCGTATAAATATCATTTCGAATACTCATACCGTTCTCATCCATAAAAAGGGCGCGGGCATCAGCATCGGACGTTGGTTCCCATAACCGGTCGTTTCCATCAAGTGCAAAGGCATCAGGAATATACAATCTGCTCGCCTCGATTCCCGGCAGGAAGAGAACGTTTGAAAAGCAATCGCTGACGCAGTCCGGCGCGCCGGGCGCAGGATCCGGCATTGGATTTTCGGAAAGCCATGGATCGAAGTTGATGGGTTGCGAGGTCGGATCGGCAAGCGGAGCGATATCGTCCCCGAGTCCGTCTGGATTGAGTGTCTGGTGGAACGGGCCGCTTGAGTCGCCCCACCAGTTATTTCTCGCATCGAGAATGCCCGCGAGGTCGAAGTTGCCGAACTGATTGGGAATGCGATCGCGCTCGAGAGCATAGCCTGCGTTATCGAAAAAACTTGAGTTGGAAATAGTGAGCGTGCCACCAAAAACCGTCTGCGCTCGTACCCCGACAGTCGCGCTCTTTGATACCTCGATAGTTTCGATGGAGCGCTGCGTGTGATTGAGCGCAGAAACAAGCAAGAGCGAGGCGGATATTGGGTCGGTAACTGACGGATTGTCCGGAGCGCCGCCGTAGCGGAGTTTGAGGTGGCTGACGTGGACGTTGCCGCGATTGAGAATTAGAGCCGCGAAGCTCCAATCGCCGGGAGCGGGAGAGGTAGCTGAACCATCGCCGTTGGTATCTCCGCCAGAGTCGTCTTTGAGAGAGGTGAAATATACTGGTTCCTCCTTCGTGCCCTGAACATCCAGCACAACGTTTTCACCGAAGACGATACTCGATCCTGGAGTGAACTTCACGACAACGTCCGGTTTGATCGTGAGCGAAGAGATTAGCACCACATATAGATCGCCATCAACAATGTATGGAGAGCCGGCCTTCGTCCACACGGTGTGAGATATGATACTCGTGTCTGTGATGAGCGTGCTAGCTCCCGCGTATGCGGGAGAAAGAAAAAAGGCAAAAAATGAAAGCGCTAAGAGTGATGCTCCGAGCGCGATGTTCATTGGTGGGATTTTATCACCAATACACCCATGAAGTACCTTCCCCAATTTTGCATACAAAGTCTGCTATCATGGACGAATGGCTCGCGTGTACGACACAATATTTTTCGGCGACTCGCTGGTTCCAGCCGTCGACGCGCACTTGAGCGTTGTTTCCGCTGCAGTTTTATATGGATTAAGCGTCTATACAGTATTCACTCTAAACATAGCCAAAGACGGTACACGGCTCGCTTTTCGCCTCTCGGATCATTACAAACGCCTCGTGCATTCGGCAAAAATCATCGGCATCGACACCTTCTCGAACACATGGTCGGAAGAACGGTTTCTGCAAGCGATAAAATCTCTCGTAGAAGCGAACGCGCCTACTGAAAACGTCATGGTGCGCGTTACCGTACATGTGAGCGAACTAATCCCCGGCACCCGCGCGCGCGGTCTTACCTCTACATTGAGTGCATTCGTCTATTCTTCCGCGCCTGTTTTGCCGCCATTAGGCGCCCGCCTGAAAACAAGCGTCTGGCGCCGCATACCTGATTATTGCATTCCTGCACGCGCAAAAGTAAACGGCGCATACATCAATTCCATTTTGGCGAAACAAGATGCAATCGATTGTAATTACGACGATTGCATCATACTCGATAATAACGGCCACGTGTGCGAATTGAGCGCCGCAAATATTTTCATCGTTCGCGATGGCAATCTCATAACCCCGAGCCCGGATCACGACATCCTTGAGGGAATTACGCGCCGTACTATTTTAGAAATCGCACGCGATCTCGACATTCCGACATTCGAGCGCACCGTCGATCTCACGGAGCTGTATATTGCGGATGAGATATTCGCCAGCGGAACATCAATCGGCGCCACTCCGGTGATCGAGGTAGATGCGCGCCCTGTCGCGTCGGGCTCAATTGGCCCCATCACTCTGAAAATTCGCGAGCGCTTTCAGAGTATTTTACTGGGCACGAGCGATAAATATCGCCATCTCGTAACGATAATTTAGATAGTGCTTTAATGATTAAAAAGTTTACTCCTCAACGTCTTATAAAGCTTTCATCATGTTGCGCACAAACCGTGCTGTGCTAGCATGTACACATGCAAACACAAGTTAGTACCGACTCGGTCTCGGAGACATTCACTGTGCGCGTTGATCGATTGATGAAGAGGCGGTTGGAAAAACTCGCCGACAGCACCGGACGTAGCCGATCGTTCCTTGCGGCCGAGGCGCTCACCAACTATCTCGATGTGAACGAGTGGCAAGTGGCAGGTATCCGCGAGGCGATGACTTCGATAAATCGGGGCGATGGTATAACACATGCGAACATCCGGCAGTGGGTCGACTCATGGAATACGAAGCGCGAAGCAAAACGGTCATGAAGATATTATGGTCGCCACAGGCACGAGCCGATCTCGTAGCTGTGCGCGCCTTTATCGCTGAGGATAACAGGGAGGCGTCCAAGCGCGTCGCGCTTCACATAGTCAGTATCATTGAGACGGTGCTGGCGGAGAATCCGCATATCGGCCGCGCCGGTCGCGTATCCGGCACTCGCGAATTTGTCGTGTCCAAAACGCCGTTCGTCATCCCCTATCGCATGGAACGCGATATTCTGCATGTCTTGCGCATCTACCACGCCTCCCGTCGCTGGCCGGAGAGGATGTAGGTAATCGTCAAGCGTATACCAAGATACCTCTTATGAAAACAATATTGACAAGTCGCGTGTATCGTATCGCGTAACGATGTATGCTTGCGCATTTTTTTCGCGAACATACAATGCACATCCTGTTGTTTGTGGAAGTGAGGTGACCCGCCTCCGCCAAGGCTTTGGCGAGGCAAGAAATTCCTCCACTGTGCCGCAACGGTAAACCCTGAGCTTGTCGAAGGGGAGTCCGGTCGTCAAACAACGGTTAAATCCCGAGCAGGAAGACTGTGCGCCGGTCGAAAGGCGCGCCAGATTTCTCCGCTTGGGCGGAGATTTTCGTTTTGCGTATGAAAAAATATATCGCGCTTTTTGTTGCAGTTGTAGTACTCGCCGGAGGAGCTTTTTTCACGCAGAAATGGTTTATTGGATCATTTACTGTCGAAGACTCGTTTCAAGTCCCAGAATCAAACTCGTTCGTCTTCATTGGGACGACAACAGGCTCCGTTCTCGATGCCATGCGGGCGTTTTCAGCCGAAGGTTCGTTCAATTTTTCCGGACGCGACTTTCCCGGACTCGGCTTTTTTGTCGAAGAAATAAACAACCTGCCTGCCCTGCATGCGCAGGCATGGCAGGCAGGCAAGAAAAATGCCGAAGGATATTACTGGATACTCCTGATAAACGGAAAAAAATCCGACTTGGGCGTCTCGCAGGCACGCATACAACAAGGCGACGTCATTGAATGGCGCTATGAAAAAGGTTACTAGCAATTATAAATAATAACGTAACACGTATGAACCATTTCAGAATATCCGCCATCTTTATTTCTCTTGCATTGTTCATTCCCATTACCATACACGCTGATACCATCACGACGGTGTCTGTGACAAATGCGTGTACCGTGACGGACACCGAGAACAATCCGCATGTCTATAGCGGACAGTTTTTGGGCATCTGTGCACTTGAGGCCGCAAAGAATCAGGGGGCGGTCAGCGCTTATACTCTGCAGAATTTCTCGTTCGGGCTCTTTTTGCAAAGTCTGGGCGGCATCACTCCCGGAGCAACGCAATTTTGGAGCATCTCACAAAACGGAGCAGAAGCATTAGTCGGGCTTGGCGATATGACAATCACCTCCGGCGATATTCTTTCGTTCCAGCTCACTGACTGGACAGACAACTCGACCGTCGGACCACCCGTGCAATTCAAGATCGGAGCACTCACGAGTGCGGCGACGAATGAAACTAATAGTGCAAATGCAGTCTCATCTCAATCCGGCGGAGGAGAATACCTCAAAGGGCGCAAATTTGATGTGTATTCTGCTTTGGACTTTCTCTCAAAACGCCAAAACAGCGACGGATCTTTTGCATCCGCGCTTTTGACCGACTGGGCCGCTATCGCTTTTGGTGCGACGGATACTGCGACATGCAACGACTCGTGTAAGACGGCGAGTCAGAAACTGCGTCTCTACCTATTTGATGCAAAACTGGAACTATCGAGTGTGACAGATTACGAACGGCACGCAATGGCGCTCATGGCACTCGGCATCAATCCGTATTCGGAAACGAAAATCGATTACATCACGCCGATAGTGTCTGCTTTCGACGGAGTGCAGGTAGGCGACGCGTCGCTTGTGAATGACGACATCTTCGCTATCTTTCCGCTTATCCACGCAGGATACACTAAGGACGATAACATAGTGAAAACTATCGTCTCGTTCATTCTCTTCAAACAAAAACCAAACGGCTCGTGGGAAGGAAGCACGGATCTGACAGCGGCGGCGATCCAAGCGCTCCAACTTTTTCCCTCGCACGCCGGAGCGCCCGAGGCTGTCGAAAAAGCTAAAGAATTCCTGCATCGAAATCAAAACGACTCTGGAATCTTCGGTTCCAACAGCTTCTCGCTAAGCTGGGTCTTGCAAGCAATTGCGTCGCTCAAAGAAACTCCGGCTGATTGGAAAAAGAGCGGACTCACGCCTCTCGAATATCTTGGCGTTCTCCAGCAAGAGGACGGCGGTGTCGAACCCATGAGTGTAAGCGTCGATACGCGTGTGTGGGCTACCGCTTATGCGATACCCGGAGTTTTAGCGAAACCGTGGAACGATATACTTGGCAGGTTCGCGCGACCAGCACCAATCGCGTTTACTGCCACGCCAACTGATAGGACTGCAACCGCAACACCGCCAACACAACCCGCACCCGAAGTTTTTGCGAGTGCGAATTCATCCGTCACCACACCGGGGAAACCTATCTCTGCACCAGACTCTATTCCAACAACGACCAATGCGGGGCAACTTGCCACCGTTTACAAGTCTGGTTCGAATTATGGCACTGATAGCATTTGGACGTGGTTCTCCGGATTGATACTTATACTCGGCGGGACTTTTTACTTCCTAACGCGCCTGCCTGCCCCGCATGCGCAGGCAGGCGTCTGAAAAGCAGAGCGTTATATACGCTTATCGTAATTACACTTACGTCTTACATCCGCAATCACATTTTCCGTCTTCTTTATGCTCGTGACCGCAACTCTCGCACGTATTTTCATTTTTCTTTTCCATTGACTCGTGAGTGTGCTCTCCATTGCCAATTTGGCACGCTACACATACATTAGAAGCAACTTCTTTTCTTTCAGCTCCGCAACACGTCCCCGGAGCATCTTTTGATACCGAACCGCACATTGCACATTTATATTCTTTATTCATATTTTTTGGTTAGTTATTAATTAATCATCTAAGTATTCCGATCGACCTCGGAAGCCGGATGCCAGTGATGTCGCAGTTTTTGTCCATAACTATTTTTTCCAGACAATACCGTCTTCCTGGTGGTGAATTGCCCAAGAGAACCACATTTCGTGATATCCGGGTAAGACTTTCCCAGAAGAATCTTTAACCACAATCTCTCCGAGAACTATAGCCGCGGTAACTTTTTGATCATCGACGCCAACAGAAACGGGCGTTGCGCCGAGTCCACTTACTTGAAATGCGA
This sequence comes from uncultured Candidatus Saccharibacteria bacterium, assembly GCA_964356695.1. Lineage (GTDB taxonomy): Bacteria > Patescibacteriota > Minisyncoccia > Phycocordibacterales > UBA2100 > UBA10103. The sequence continues at coordinate 15,882 of CAYHIZ010000013.1, forward strand.
CAGATCGGTCATGTGCATTAACCACATACATGATTTCTTTCGGCGGTAGACGATTATCTTTGACAGAAATTGGGAAGGAAATATCATCATTACTGTCATAGTCTCCATAAGGATAGAGGTCATAATTTCTGCCATAGCCGGTATCGGTGCTTAATACTTGACCATTCGGCCACTTCTCTTTAAATGTTTTGAATGACAGCACTTGTGATGAATACACGTTGAGTTTTTCTTCAGTTCTGTCGCCGACAACGGCAGTACCTATAGATTGCGACCAAAGAGACTCCGTCTTTTTGTCATACATCAAGAGATTTGATTCATAGAGTTTGCCGGAAACGCCAAACTGATCTGCTGTGTCAAATACAATGGCCGATCCGCACAGGGGGCAAAAAGTAATAACGAGCGGCTTGTTTCCAACAACATCGTTAACGATTTCGTGCCAAACCATGATGCTGTAGGGATAAAATTTTGCCGAATTTCCTACCAAAACAACTATCCCATCCATGTCATCTTTGGTATTTTTCTCCGCGGCTTTTATATCGACAAACTTCGGATTAGTGAGTGCTGGAATGCCGTCTTTGCCGGGACCTCCGTCGAGAACCTTATCAAGCGGTATGGAAGCTTTGGCTGTGTTAGTACTCAAACCCTTGCTCTTGAAAGCGAAGTCTTTTGGTGAACTGTCGCCCGAAACATTTATTTCTGGACTTGTATTTTGAGTATTCTTTCCGAGATACCAAAAAACTCCGATTCCCAGAAGAGCGATGATTACTAGTATAATTTTGATTTGATTCATGTTTGTTTCCATAAATTTATGACCAAATATTCAAGAATTTTCCTGCATACTCTAAAATCACGTAAAGCCATACAAAATATCCGACGATTCCGACAGTGAACGCCACAGCAATGATATTGAAAATTTCATTCCGTCGCTTTTTCGCTTCATCAAACGTGCATATTCCTTTCTGCCTTCGGATATAGGTGAATACAGATAACCCCAAAAGAATTATGCCCGCAAGGCGAAATACCCACTTGTAGTCTCCATACAAAGAATCAGCAAGTGACCCAGCGATTGCAACTGATCCAAGCCCAAACAGAACAACAATAATTGGCGTTAGACAGCACAATGACGCAACAACAACTGGAACACCGACTAATTTTAGAATTTCTTTTGACTTCATATGTTTTAATGCTCCTCTTCCTTGATTGCAAACTTTATGATATCCAAATTGCAGCTTTTATTTCTCTTGCACCAATTTTCACATTTCTTGGCGGTCGCTTCGTCATGATATTTCATCCTGCACTCGCTGCAGGTGTAAACTATTTGCTGATTTTGATTGATTGTTTTTCCCATAAATATATTCTTAATTGAATAGTGCTGTGATATCCGACTCGCTAATATCTCCCGGAATAG
>CAYHIZ010000014.1:0-2658 GCA_964356695.1 uncultured Candidatus Saccharibacteria bacterium
TAATCAACGGACTCAGACGTCAACGCCCTGCGCTCTGCGCAGGGTGGGTTTACGGCCTGTTTTTGGTATTGACATTTAGATTTAATTTGTTATAAATCTTGTGGCTGACAGGTCAAAAAAGGAGATGTGTGATGATCAAAAGTATCATCGGGTGGTTGGTTGTTGCGATGATTATCATTGTTGGTATCGCTGTGATTGATGTTTTCGAACCCGGATTTCAAAATCAAGCTATACGTGTTTTCACGTCGATCACGGATCGGGTAAACCGCTCTCTACCGATCTTCTTCGATAAACTATCTTCGGGAGAACTTGGAAAATGGGTGAAAGCTCTTTTTGCTCTTGCGCTAGTTATTTCAATCTGGAACTGGTTCTCTGAGAAGATCAAATGAGCGTGATTCGTGCAACGAATCGCTCCACAAAAAACCCTCAGGCACCGCGTTGCCTGAGGGTTGCCTTTTTGTTATCTTCGTGGTACAAATTTCTCGGAGAAAATCCAAAGGGCAAGTGCCCCTTGCTCTTTGACAACTCAAAGGAGGCAGTCATGCCACGTACAATCACGGAGTGGATCATGGTCATTTTGATCATGATCGCGATCTTGTCTGATTTGAACGCGATGAGTTACGAAGATGCATTTCTCGAATACTTTCTCTTCATCGGCATTCTTGGAATAATCATTGTCATTGGTGTTATTTCATACACCGAAGTGCCCGCACAGCCGCCTAGTGTCGCGATGCCAACTTTCCTAAGTTGGCGATACGACGTGCTTCTTGGAGAAGGGCCGGCTTTTGTGTTGCCTGAAATCGAGCTATTGATCGTAAGGGACTATCTCCCAATAGTGCTCCCATTTACGTTCGATGGGGTCAGATGTCTTTTACAGAGGAAGGACACAGGAGAGAAGATCTCTGGCGGACTTACAACTGTCAAGGGCTCCCTCACCTATGTCCCGGACATTAGTAGCGCACAGCGATTCAGGAGTTTCTTAAACAAGGGTGGAAATCCTATTATATCCACTCAGCTCCTTGCAATGGCTGGTCAAGCTGTACGTGAAGAGGGCGGTAACATGACGTGGGAAGAATTCACCTTTGCAAAGTCGGAGCTTTCCGTCAAGCTAATTACCATGTTGACGGGCCTAGAACCGTACAGCCAATCTCCGGTAGACATCAAGAAGTTTTTGAAAGAAGCGCTCGTAAATGGGGTCGCAGACATCAAAGATCTAGGCATAAAAATCACTCGACTCAATATTGAGGAGGTTGAACTCGAGGGTGATTTAAAAAGAGACGCTGAGAAAGCCGCGCGTGAACTTGTGCAGATGCCGGCTGAAGTGGCTGACACAAACACAGGATTAAACCTGGTCAAGGAATTCCTAAGGGCAATGAAAATTACTGATACCGACCTAGAGATCATGTCAATAAAAGAACGAGTGTCTCTCATTGCGCAGATTGCGGAGTGGGTGAGAATCGACCGCGGTCGGACGGATGAAATCGTTGTCCGTTCCAGCGGAAATCCACTCGCAGATGCGGCCGCACTTTTGCGACCGCAATCCGCTGGGACTCGAGACGATAAGTAGCGGTGTTGACAGTGCAACTCGAAGAGGCGCGGAGGGACTTGTCTCCCCGCGCCTCAACTTTTTATAAATAGCACCGCGCCTTGACAGGCGCATTTTTGATGATATAGTGCCAGACGGTTCCGTAAGTTCCTTTACACAATGATCATCTGACATGGAACCGGTCAGATAATGTAGGAGAAAAGTCATGGGGATCTCTAGAAACGTAGTAGCGGCCATACTGGCCGTTGCATTTTTTCTTGTTATACTGTGGATTTTTAATCCATGGAGGGACTTGAAAAAAACTTCTGGCGGGATGCCAGAAACTACTTCAACCGCGATGGTTGAAATTCTTGGTGGCCTAAAAAAAATCGAGGATCAGCAAGTCGCGCTGGCCAGAAAGCAAGGCGAGCTGGAGGCGCGACTTGTTGTGCCCGCGGCCCCGGTTGCGGCACCTGTGGCTCCGCCACCTGCACCGGCTCCGACGCCTGTGGTTTTGCCACCGACGCCTGCTCCCTCAAAAATGGAGAAAGAATTGGGTGAATTGACATCCAAATTCGACGAACTTCTTCGAGAAATCGAAGAAGTAAAGCGAAATAGGTTTGTTCTCAGTCAGGGTGGTGGCTACGGCGGTCATGGTGGCTACGGCGATCATGGTGGCTACGGCGATCATGGTGGCTACGGCGATCATTCGCCTCCGTCGCGACCCTTGGACTGCAGGCCAGGGTTTGAGCGTGACACGAGTCGGGGAGACCCCGACGGATGTCGACGAATCCGCCGTCGTTTCTAAACGGTGATGGATGATAGCAACACAGGTCAGGGGCGAGCAACATTCCGTAAGGAAGCTCGCCCCACCAAATTTTTACGGTCTTGACAATAATCGACTCTTGTGATAAATAAGAAATCGTTCCATTAAAAATCATTATTTATAAGAATAATCAGATCGGTAAAATATGAAAACACAAACCTTTGGTTTTAGCTCGTTTACGCTTGCTTCACTGCTACTTGCGATCTTTGCGTTTGTAAGCGTTCTTGCACCAATCTTCGCCAATGCTGCTGATTACGATGACGGTTATTACAACTCAGGTTACGACGATTACTACACTTCCGGTTAC
>CAYHIZ010000014.1:2758-16707 GCA_964356695.1 uncultured Candidatus Saccharibacteria bacterium
TTACGATGACGGTTATTACAACTCAGGTTACGACGATTACTACACTTCCGGTTACGATGACGGTTATTACAACTCAGGTTACGACGATTACTACACTTCCGGTTACGATGACGGTTATTACAACTCAGGTTACGACGATTACTACACTTCCGGTTACGATGACGGTTATTACAACTCAGGTTACGACGATTACTACACTTCCGGTTACTCTTATTCCTATGATGGCGTGAGATATTCATACACGCCGAGTTACGACTACGGTTCTTACGGCTATTCAACGCCACGTTATTCGACCCCGAGTTACACGACCTCGCGCTCAACCCCGAGTTACTCCACTCCGCGTTCCAGCTACTCGACCCCAAGTTACTCGACGCCTAGGTATAGTTACGGTGGCGGTTCTACTCCGATCACAGTGAGAAATCCAAGTTATCCGCAACAACAACAGCAACAACAGCAACAACAGCAACGCACACAGCTTTCGAGCAACGTCGTCACGACCACGAACTCCTGTGTGAACAATAGTTGCAACACTACCAGAAACACAAACAACAGCATCAACGGTAGCTTCAACACGAGTGTCGCGCCGGTTACTCCTGTAAGTTCGTATCCCGTACACTATCCGGTGCAGTACACGCTTCCGCAGACTACCTACACTCCGACGCCAACCTACCAAAATACTTACTGCACCATCACATCTTCTCCGGGCAACGTTCAGAATGGGCAAGCGTCCCACCTTAACTGGACGGGTTACGGCGCAACTTCCGCATGGCTATCCGACGGTATCGGCATGGTTGCTCCGACAGGAACACTTGCAGTACGTCCGAATCGTTCGACGACATATACGCTCACGGTTTCTGGCTTCGGCGGAACGCGCACTTGTACTGCGTACGTAAGCGTTTCCGGACAATATGTAGCGCTCTCGCAGATCCCGTATACGGGCTTTGACTTCGGAACATTCGGCAACGCAATATATTGGATGGGACTTCTATCCTTTGCTGTAGCCGCGAGCTACCTTGTGTTCTACTACAGGGGTGGCGTATCCAACTTCGTTCCATCGATACTTGGCGCACGTATTCATCGATCGATTAGCGTGATTAGCGGGGGTGGAGAAGCAGTTGCGACTCCAGAAATGTTTTTCTCGCACAGCAAAGTGGAATCAAAAGTTGAATCAAAAGTTCAGCATCCAGTAGCAACTTTTGAGAACATTCCCGCGAATAATATCTCGGGCGTGAAAGATTCAATGACTATTGCGCATGGAAAACATGGCGATGCTCCGCGTATTGTAATTAGTAGAGGTTGAGTGCTACCACTCCCCCTCCTTCGTTATCCTGCTTCGTTAAAACTACGGAGGACGAGGAAGCTTCGGGAGGGCAAAGAAAGTAACAAAAACTCTCCAGTTGGGGAGTTTTTGTTATCGAGACACCGTTCCCATAGGAGGCTTAATGCCAAGATATTTCTCAACTGCGTCCGTTCGCACTTCCAATTGCAGGCGCTTGTCGCGCATAATATCTAAATCGTTTTGAATCGTACTCAGTTGGCGTGTGTGGTCGGCAAGAGTTATTTTTATTTCCCTGATATCACTCTTCGTCGCCATGTCTTTAATATCACTCTTCGTCGCCATGTCTTTAATATCACTCTTCGTCGCCATGTCTCTGATGTCATCCTTCGTCGCCATGTGCTGGACGATGAAATCAAGACTTTCCTGCACATCCATGTTATTTCTTTTCTTTTTCATAGAGCATCAGTCTATCACATCGCCCGTGTGCGAATTTCTTCTTTTAATCTGTGGACAATATCCGAAATAGCAAATGAGCCGATTTTTCCAATCCGACCTTCCAATGTTGCCGTACCGGCGTCCACTTCTTCATCACCGATGACGAGAAAGTAGGGGACTTTTTGCAGTTTCGTATTGCGAATACGTTTGCCTAGCGCATCGTTTTGATCGAGTTCGGTACGAATCCCCGCAACGAGAAATTGTTGGAATATTTCTTTTGCATACCCTGCGTGCTTTTCTGATATGGGAAGAATTTTCACCTGCACCGGCGAGAGCCAAAGAGGGAATGCACCGGCATAGTGCTCGATCAGAAATGCGACGATGCGCTCAATCGCGCCGATTGATGAGCGGTGGACGACAAACGCACGATTCTTGGAACCATCCTGTGCCACGTAATCGAGATTGAATTTCTCCGGCATGCAGAAGTCATATTGTACGGTGAAGGCAGTATCTTCTTTGCCGTTTGCATTTTTCATCTGAATATCGATCTTGGGTCCGTAAAATGCCGCTTCATTTTTCACTTCTTCGAATTTTTCTCCGCGTTTTTGGAGAAGAGTGCGCAAAAGTATCTCGCCTTTTTCCCACGCGGAATCGTTTTTATAATACTTTTCGGTATTGGCGCGGTCTCCGAGAGAAAGCCGGAAGTGATACTGATTATTTTGTTTGAGACCGAAAACGCTCGCAACATACACGATGAGGTCGAGTGCGGACGATACTTCTTCCGCCGCCTGCTCTTCAGAGGCGCAGATGATGTGTGCGTCGGCTAGACAGAATGTCCGCACGCGCTGGAGGCCCATCAATTCGCCGGACTGCTCATAACGATAAAGCTTGGCCAACTCCGCGATGCGCATGGGCAATTCGCGATAACTGTGTGGACGATCGAGATACAGCTCGAAATGGTGCGGGCATGTCATCGGTCGCAACATATATTCCTCGTCGTCGATCTGGATCGGCGCGTACATAGAATCTTTATAGTGCGGATAATGACCGCTCTTTCGATATAAATCTAGCTTTGCGATGTCGGGAGTGTACACGTGTTGGTATCCCCGCAGTATCTCTTCGTCAATTATGAAGCGCTCAAGTTCGCGCCGGATAGCGGAACCTTTTGCTGTCCATAGTGGAAGTCCTTTTCCCACGGCATCGGAGAAGGTAAAAAGACCGAGTTCGCGTCCAAGTTTTTTATGATCGCGCTCAGTAAGATGATCGGAAAGATTTTTCTCTTCAGCCATAGTGGCACTCATCATAGCCTAGGTTTATCGAAAAATAAAATCGCGACGGCTCGTAAGCCGCCACGATTGTTGGTCCCCAAACACGATTATGTGTTGGGCGTTTCCTGCATCGAGTTCAGGAATGCCTCCAATTGAGGCAAGAATGTATTCGAAAAGAACAATGTGCTCATGACGTGATTGTGATGAACATCTAGCTCGAGCTTGAATGACGACATGCCCTGGACTATATTTGCTAGATGAAGCAATGAAGTTTTTGCGCAACTCGAATTTATTTGGAACGTAAACTCCTCTGCTTCCACACAAACTGAGATCGAGCTTATTACGAGGCTCGCGAATTCTTCGTGTTCGGCACACGAGTGTGCCAAACCCTCAAGGGAAGTCGCTCCCAGCAGGAGTGCGTACGGGCATACCTGCTCTCCGTTGAAGAATCCCTCTAGTTGATTCGCCATGTCAACTAGAATGTCAAGATGCAAGTCGAGATCTTGCATATCCTATCCCTCTCTTTTTTTGAGAGCACCAGCACCCTCATCCGAGAAGATAACATGAATTGTGATGATGGTCTATAGCACCTTCGCTTTTTCGATGACAAAACTGGATTCGCCATTGCGCTCGGATATTTTTCCCTTGATCGCGATGCACGAACCGGGGATCAAAATGTTTTCGTATTCTTTGAATGTGCGCGGGAACGCGATCGCTTCTATCCCGCCCGAGAAATCGGTGATTTTCAGGAACCCCATCTTCTCGCCGTTTTTTGTCATGTTGACGCGCGTAGTTTCGACGAATCCGGCAATTACGGTTTCGACTCCGCGCAAGCTGTCTTTGGCATATTTTATTGTTTTCTTCGGATCGGTAAATTTCGATTTGTGTTTGTCCAGAGGATGTCCTGAAATATATAGTCCGAGAAGTTCTTTTTCCCACTTCAGACGTTCTTCGAGTGTGGCAGGCTGTACAATCGTCAATTTGAGTTTGGCGGGACTGCTTATGTCTAGTGTGGTCGGGGAAAAAAGTGAACTTTGATCTGTCGGCGCTTTCGTGCATTCGCGATGATAGTTCAGGAGCAGGTCGATGTTGAAGAGGAGTTGTCCGCGCTCTCCAATCTCGTCCAGGGCACCGCATTCTATGAGTGATTCAAGTTGTCTTTTATTTAAATTCTTATCCTTTATACGCGAAAGAAAATCCGCGATATCCTTGAACACCCACTCCAGGCCGCGTGCCTCAATAATAGAATCCGCGACGCCCGTACCGAAATTCTTTATTGAATACAGGCCAAAACGGATATTTTGTCCGTCAATGACCGTGAAATTTCCTTTGCCTTCCTGCACCGAAGGAGGCCACACTTTGATATTCATGCGTTTGCACTCCGCGACGATTTCGTAGATTTTCTCCACGTCGCCTGCGTCGGCGGTAAGGAGAGCCGCCATATAATCCACCGGAAAATTCGCTTTCATGTACGCCGTTTTATATGAGAGATTGCCGTAACTTGCCGCATGTGCTTTTCCAAAACCGTAGGCGGCGAACGTCTCTATTTGTTCCCAAAGAGTTTGCGCGGTCTCTTTTTTCATTCCGTGCTTTACGCAACCTGAAAGAAATTTCGCTTTTTGCGCGCGCATTTCCGCCGGTATCTTTTTGCCCATCGCTTTCCTCAATTTGTCGGCTTCCATCCAAGAGTATCCAGCGAGCTCGCGTGCAATCTGCAATACGTCGTCCTGGTACACGATTATTCCGTAGGAATTCTTTAGGATTGCCTCCATGCGCGGATCGAGATATGCAACCAGCTTTCGGTTTTTTTTGCGTTCAATGTACGCCGGAATGAATGCCATCGGACCCGGACGGTACAAAGCGACCATTGCATTGATGTCGTGGATAGTCGAAGGCTCCAGATTGATAAGGTGGGTTGTCATTCCGCCTCCAGAGAGTTGAAATACGCCCAGTGTTTCTCCGCGAGAAAGCATCTCGTATGTCTTCGCGTCGTCGAGCGGAAGTTTGTCCAAATCGATCTCAATTCCAAGTCTTTCTCGAACTCTTGCAACTCCATCGGCAAGTACGGAAAGATTTTTAAGACCGAGAAAATCGAATTTTAGAAGTCCCGCTTCTTCGACAGCGTACATGTCGTACTGCGTGATAGTCTTTCCTCCTTTGGGGTCAAATTGGATAGGCGTGTAATCTTTGACAGAAGTGGGGGCGATGACGACGCCTGCCGCGTGTACACCGACATGTCTTGCGTTGCCCTCTATTTTTTGCGCGAGATCTAATATTTCGCGGCTCGCGGTATCGTTTTCGTATGCTTGCTTGAGCTCTGGCACGCTATCCATAGAGCTCTTGATTGAGACGGGAAATCCCTGCTTGCCGAATGGAATGAGTTTAGCTATTCGATCTCCCGTGCCGTAGGAGTGTCCGAGTGCACGCGCGACATCGCGAACCGCGGCGCGCGCCATCATTGTGCCGAAAGTGCCGATCTGCGCGACTCTGTCCTCTCCGTACTTATGCCGAACATATTCAATAAGTTGGTCACGCTTGTCATCCGCTAGATCCATATCGATATCGGGCGGAGAAGGGCGTTCTGGATTTAGAAAACGCTCGAAGGGAAGCCTGTATTCGAGCGGATCGATGGTTGTTATGCCACATAGATAAGAAACCAGAGAGCCCGCCGCGCTTCCACGAGTGTTGGTAAGAATTTTTTGTTCTCGCGCATGCCGTAAAAGATCGGCGACGACAAGAAAGTATGGCGTGTACCCCTTTTTTCCTATGATCGAAAGTTCATAATCGATGCGCGTTTTTACTTCTTCGGTTTTTTCCATGTTACGTTTTCTTAATCCCGATTCGACGAGTAATCGCAACTCCTTATCGGGTGAACTTTTGTGCGGGATTGGAAAATCCGGAAATACCCATGATCCAAGCTCCAATTCGAGATTACAAGACTCCGCCACCCTCAGGGCGTTGTCGATTGCTTCCGGAATATCCGCAAATTTTTCTTGCGCGCGCTCGCGAGACATGAAAGAAAAATCTCGCGGTGCAGTTTCGCCGTCTCGGCTTAGGGTACCGCCAGTGCGAATTTTGTTGACGAGATCGCACGCGAGCGAATCCTCCTGTGCGAGGTAATACACCTCTTGGGAAGCAAGTGTCGGCATTCCGGCGTCCCCTGCACGCGCCAATATCTTTTGCATTTGTTCTTCATGTCCATCAATCTCAGGATGTCGCGTGATTTCCGCGTAGCAATCGCCGGCAAAAATTTTTTTGTGCCAGTGCAATGCTTCCTCGGTGCGTGCGATGTTTCCGTGCCGGAGCGCATAGGCATGTTCGCCTCCATATGAGGGAAGTATCGCAACCATGCCTTCTCGATATCGTTCGATTAGTTCTCTATCGATGCGCGGGCGATTATAAAAGCCTTCAATATGTGCGTAGGATACGAGCTGGATGAGATTGCGGTAACCGGTCAAGTTTTTTGCCAGAAGAATAAGACGTGATAGCTGGTCGTCTATGCCGTGTTCTTTTTGGTCCCTTCTGCGTGGCGAGACGTGAAAGTCGACGCCGATAATCGGCTTGACGCCGTTGTCTTTGCATTCTTTATAAAAATCTATCGCACCGTAAAGATTGTCGTTGTCGGTGAGTGCGAGCGCGCGCTGTCCGTCTTTTGCCGCCGCTGCGACAAGTTCAGGTATTTTTGGTATCGCCTCGAGAAGAGAATAATGCGAGTGCGTATGCAGGTGGACGAATTCGCGCGCGCTCATGTGAGCAGTATACTCTAGTGAATTATGGGCAGGGACAGGTTATAATCGGAGCATGAAAGGTTTCGAAAAACTCGGGAGATTGGGCAAGCGGGCGATTGAGAAGGCGGGTACAGTATTTAAGGATCCGCCAACACAGGAAGAGAATGCTGTTAAAGAAGTAAGAGATGAGTTTGATCAATTGTATGAAAAGGGGCTCAGAAATAATGCGTTAGATCCATCTGGTGAATTGAAGCCGGAAGAAATGGGGACGGGGGTCGCGGATGCTGTAAAAACATTGGAGAACGTGCGAAGCGAACAAAGAGAAAGAGAAAGAATGGCCGAGAAAGAAAAAACACCCCTATGGCCCGATGCATAATTGGCATTGACGAGGTGGGGCGGGGACCTCTTGCAGGACCTGTCGCCGTGGGGGCTGTAATGGTTTCTGCGGATTTCGATTGGAGTCTCCTAGAGAATGTACGAGATTCCAAGAAGCTTTCGGAAAAAATGCGTGAAAAGATTTATGAATCTGCACGCGAACTGGAGAATCGCTCACTATTGCGTTTTGCGGTGTCCACGTCTTCCGCAACGTATATCGATAAGTATGGAATAGTCCATGCAATTAAACGCGCGTTGGATGAGGCACTTGCTCGGCTAGAAGTTGCGCCCAATGAATGTCGAATACTGCTGGATGGAAGTCTAAAGGCACCCGTCGAGTACATTCACCAAGAAACGATTATTAGAGGTGACGAAAGCGAACCTATCATTTCTCTCGCTTCCATTATGGCTAAGGTAACGCGCGATAGATTGATGAAGCGTATCTCGTCGAAATATCCTACGTTCAATTTTGAGAAGCACAAAGGATATGGCACCGCTTTGCATCTGTCGGCAATTGCGCGGTATGGACTTTCGGAAATGCATCGTGCGACATTCTGTTCGAGATTGCACATTGGTACAGGATTGATATAATGCCCCTAATATGGTTGTACGAATGCGTAGAAATCACTCTGAGACAGCGAAGCGCAGAAGCCATCATGCGCTTACGTCCGTCCAGACTTCAAAATGCGAATGTGGCGCGCTTCGCCGTCCGCATAACGCTTGTTCCGAGTGTGGAAAATACAAAGGCCGAGTTGTGATCGACGTTGTGGCTCTTGTGGCGCGCGAAGCGCGTCGCACCAAGCGTCGTGAAAAAGAATTGAAAGAAAGCGGACAAATTACCGAAACTAAAAATGCTGAAAAGCAAGAAAAATAATCGATACCACTAATAGTTCGCATCCTGCTTCTCTGATCTTTTATCATGGCAAATCGTCACTTAGCCCGCTCTGTCGTCCTTCAAGTTCTTTTTGAACGGGACACTTCCGGTGCAAATATGACCTTACAGGATGCGGAGAAACGTTTGGGGGACTATGCATTGGAATTTGGCGCGCGAGAAAGCGACATGCCTTTCATGAAGCAACTTCTCCAGATTGCCATCGCGAAACAGCGCGAGATAGATGATGTCATTGTTCGCGCGGCGCCGGAATGGCCGCTCGATAAGATAGCGATAATCGACAGAAACGTTCTCCGTCTCGGACTCACGGAACTTCTCTTTGCAGATCGCGCTCAAGTGCCTGCAAAAGTCGCCATCAATGAAGCAATAGAACTCGCAAAATCATTTGGCAGTGATTCTTCGGGACGTTTCGTTAACGGCGTTTTGGGGGCTGTTTATTTGGAATTGGGAGAACCGGGAAAAAGCGAAGGAACAACTCGTAAAGACACGGCGCCAAAGTCTGGAAAAATTCTCACCGAACATCTTGCAGGAGCCGTAGTCTATGCCAAACAGGGCGATGTAACATATCTTGCGTTCGTCCATGACATTTTCGGCCATTGGACCATTTCCAAGGGCACGATCGATGAGAAAGAGGGTGCGCGGGCAGGTGTTGTGCGTGAGATAAAAAAGGAACTTGGTCTCGACATATCGATAATTGAGGAGCTCGGTGTCAATGAGTATGTCGCGAACGATTCTAAGGTCGAAGGCGGAAAGAAGCGCAAACGAGTAACGTATTTTCTCGCGGAATCGCCGTTCACAGATTTAAAATTAGGATCCTCGGGCGGGCTCGATGACGCACAATGGTTTCCGCTCTCCGTGATCGGCGACTTAAATTTTTATGACGATACGCTTAAGATCATCATCCCCGCGATAAATGCGCTTGCCAGAAAGACGCCAGATGCCGAAAAGCCGGTAGAAACGGAAAAGCCTGTTGAAGAACGCGAAGAAACTTGGGAGGCGCGAATTGAAAGCAGGGGAGGCAGGCGAAAGCACTAAATCGGATTGACGCTAATATCCTTACGTATGGACTTCTCGACATTTGAAACAAGAATCGGTTACTCGTTTAAAAATAAGCGGTTTATTGAAATCGCTTTCACTCATCGCTCGTACCTCAATGAAAATCGCCTGCCTGCCATGCCTGCCATGCCTGCGCATGCAGGGCATGCAGGGGCACGCCGTGAACACAACGAGCGTGCGGAATTTTTGGGCGATGCCGTCTTGGAACTTGTTGTTACGGAATTTCTTTTTGCAAAATATCCTGATAAACCGGAGGGGGATTTGACAGCATATCGCGCCGCTTTGGTGAATACGCAGTCGATATCGGATGCTGCCACAAAGCTCGGCATGAATGAATTTCTTCTGCTTTCCCGCGGTGAGGCGCGCGATACTGGTCGCGCACGGCAAATAATTCTCGCAAATGCATTCGAAGCTCTAATTGGCGCTATATATCTTGATTCTGGATACGAGAGCGCAAAAGACTTCATCGGCAAGCAGCTTTTTCATAAGACCGACGAGGTAGTGGAAAAACGTCTGTGGCAAGATTCAAAAAGCCGGCTTCAAGAAACCGCGCAGGGGTTTCTTGGCGTGACACCGACCTACGAAGTGTCAAATCAATCCGGTCCTGATCACGACAAAAAGTTCGTTGTTACCGCGCGACTCGGAAGCGAGCGTGTCGCAACGGGCGAAGGGAAATCGAAGCAAGAAGCGGAACAAGACGCGGCCCAAAAAGCTCTGTTGGTAAAAGGGTGGTAATTATGAAGGAGTCAGATTTGTATCGCTCAGATCTCTCGAATAGGCTTCGTGATTTACGACAGAGTGGAAACGTTGCAGGTGCTCGACAAAAACTTGCTGAAGAGCGAAGTTTAGAAAAGCGCAATGCAAGCGACCTGCCCCATTATCTATTAGCGTAAGTTCTTAAGCGGGACAAACCTAATCGCAAGCTTTTCCGTTCCAATAAATATGATGAATCATCGAGTGTTTTTCATGGAATGGATTTTATAACTTCCAATGAGCCGTCGCTTTTTGAAACATTTCCGTATCTCCAGCATTGCAAGGGCGCGCTCATCGCTGTAGGTTCAGATCAAGCGCTTGATTTCGCTGTGAACACGAAAACTGTGCAAGGATTGTTGCTTTAGACGCTAGTCCTGCAGTTTCGGCTACAACCCGCGCTTTCCTGGAGATTGGAAGGAGGCATCATGAGCTGTTCAAAAGATACCCGACTCCCGATGAGTTTATTGCATATGTCTCCCCGAAAAACATTCGTTGGACGATCGAAATGTTGGCAAATCAATTTTCTGGGGACGATATTAAATATATTGAAAGTAACATTGAGTCAAATGAGTTGAAATCATATCTTTCTCTAAAATCAAAGCAATCCGCGTATCGTTCATGGGTTACAGACGAAGCGTCAATTGCGCGTATTGTTCGCATGTATGAAAACGGTAGACTTATCCCAATTCGTGGAGATCTGGAGGGCCGACATTCTCTTAAATCTATCTCGTTGCAATTTGAAAAGGACGACATACCAATCGATGTGATTTATCTTTCGAATGCGGTTGTTGGTGATTATGCAGCCATAAACAATGGGGCGTGGGATCAAAATATGCATGCTATCAACGTCCATGACGACACGATTATTATTCGTACTGGCTCTCCAAGTGGTCTAAATACGATACAAATTCCAGATTATGCCGATGATATAGTGAAGCAATGTTTCTGAAGTGGCATATGGAAGTTCGGACCGTAAGGGATTGTATGAACAATGATGATCTATATGAGCGAGAAGAGAAAATAGCAAATGGAAATGTACGTCCAGATGAGGTGGGCTTGCGAATCCCGAAGCAAGGATTGGTTGTTTCGTCCGATATACCGGAACCATCCCATCAATAGGCAATAATTTTTGGTACAATTCCAGGTAATGTATTTGAAGTCTATTGAGCTTGTAGGTTTTAAATCTTTCGGCAAGAAGACGGAAATTGTTTTCGATAGTCCCATAGTTGCGGTGGTTGGGCCGAATGGATCAGGAAAATCGAACGTTGCAGAGGCGTTCCGTTTCTGTCTAGGCGAGCAATCGATGAAATCTCTGCGCTCAAAAAAAGGCGAGGATCTTATTTGGGCCGGGAGCCCAAGTTTTGCAAGAGCTAATCGCGGTGCGGTGAAAGTAGTATTAGACAATTTCAACCGTTTGCTGGATATTGATTTCAAAGAAGTCGTTATAGAACGAGTCGTCCATCGCGACGGACAAAACGAGTATCTTTTGAACGGTACACAAGTGCGTCTCAAAGACGTTATTCGTCTTCTCTCAGGGGCCAATATCGGCGGTTCCGGATACCAAATCATTTCGCAGGGCGAAGCGGACAGAATATTAAACACTTCGTCTCGCGAGCGTAGAGAGATGGTTGAAGATGCGCTTGGTTTAAAACTCTATCAACACAAGAAGACCGAAAGCGAACGCAAACTCGAAGAAACAGGAGTCAATATCGACAAAACCAAATCGCTTCGGCGGGAGCTTGCGCCGCACATCAATTTTCTTCGCGTGCAGGTGGAGAAAATAGAGAAAGCCCGCGAGCTCAAAGAGCAGTTAGCCTCAAAACTCAACGAGTATTTGGCGCGCGAGCATGCGTGGATAACTCAAGAGGACGCGCGTCTTTTGGATGAGATGCGTGCGCATGAAACGGATCTGCGGAATCTCTCGGAGAATGTGAGTGCGGTGCGTGGCAGGCATTTGGGCGTAAACGATACCGCTCTTGCGGGATTGCGGGATACGCTTGCGGAGCGGGAGGGCAATCTTGTCGGCGCACGGCGCGAGAGCGAGCATTTGGCGCGCGAGCTTGGCCGCGCAGAAGGCGCACTCGAAGCTAATAATGTTACCGTGGAAGCGATTACTCCGGTGCCACATGTAAGGAATTTTGTGCGCGAGTTAGACACGGCCGTTGCAGATATTGAACACATGGACGACCTCATTCATTTGCGCTTGGCACTTAAAGATATTCGTTCTCGAATCAAGTCGTTCATCGAGGGGCTCGCAGGTGCCGCTCCGGCCACAGACGATGAAATCCAGCGTCAGGTAAAGTCGCTTGCAGATTCGCTTGCGCGCGTGCAGTTAGAAGAGACGAATCTTGCAGAAGATCTGGTATCTCTGCGACGTGGGATCGCGGAGGCGCGCGAGAGCGGATTTAGTGCCGAACGAGAATTGATCTCTCTTGAATCTTCGGTGCGCGAAGTAGAGGGCAGGCTTTCGACTGTGCGGGGAGCGCGTGCGAATATTGCGGAAGCGAAACGCCGTTTCGAGGAAGAGGTTCGCGAGGGCATAGTTCTTGTGGGCGCCGACATTCACTCTTGGAATAATGCAGAAATTCCGCTCGGCGCTTTATCAGAAGACAGAAACGTGCAAGAAAAGAGACGACGTGATATCGAGCGTCTCAAGATAAAGATAGAGGAGTCGGGCGTCGGTAGCGGGGATCAGATAGTCAATGAATTTAGGCAGACGAAAGAGCGCGATGAATTTCTTGCTAAAGAACTTGCAGACTTGGAGCGCTCCGCCTCCGCGCTCAAAGGTATCATTGTCGAATTAGAAAAAACTATCGATGTCAGTTTCCACGATGGATTAAAGAAAATCAACGAAGCACTTGCCGGATTCTTTCAGAAGCTTTTTGGGGGTGGACATGCCAAACTTTTTATAGAAGAGCCCCGTAAAGCGCGCGAAGCGCGCCACGGGGCAGGCCTCGAAGATGACGAGGATGAAGACGTTATTCTTGAAGAAGAGGATGCGTTGTATGCAGGGCTTGCAATAGATGTATCGCTCCCGCGCAAGAAAATCCGCGGACTGGAGAGTCTCTCCGGTGGCGAACGTGCGCTTACCTCAATAGCGCTCATATTTTCAATGACACAAGTGAATCCTCCGCCGTTTTTGATTTTGGACGAGACGGATGCGGCACTCGATGAAGCCAACAGCAAGCGTTATGCCGATATGATAACGGAGCTTGGACAAAAAAGTCAGCTTATTGTCATTACGCACAATCGTGCCACCATGGCGTCCGCAGGCGAACTCTACGGCGTTACGATGGATTCAAACGGGGTGTCGAAGATATTATCGGTCAAGCTGGAGGAGGCAACGAGGGTCGCTAAGTAGTAGTATTGATTTAGACGTAATTTAGTACTTTTCTATATTCCACCAAGTGCGGAAGATCGTACGATATATAGTAAGTAAGCCGTTTTTTGACAGTAAGCTCATTGAACGGGTCGAGAAGTGCCTATAAATATGGCATTCCTCGACCCGCTCAATACCGAGCCGGTCCGTCTTGGGTGCGGAAATGCTTGAAATCAAGCGTCCGCATTTAAGATTCAGGATTTAGTTCTTCGACAAACATATATCTGTCACCACCAACAGAGGAGTATCTATCCGATGTTTAATCATCCGGATCGCCAGTTGGCGAAACTGAGGATACCTCGGTACACGCATGTCCCGGGTCTATGGGTCATCACCGCCTACTTCAACCCCTGCCGCTACGCGACGCGTCGCGTAGCGTATGACCTGTTCGCGCATGCACTGAAAAGATCGGGAATCCCGATCTTGACGGTCGAATGCGCCTTCGGAGACGACGAGTTCGAACTGCCTGCCAGCCTAGATGTCGTTCGCTTTCGAAGCAATTCGGTCATGTGGCAAAAAGAGCGCTTGCTCAATCTTGCCGCAAGCTGGCTGCCCCCCGAGTGCGCATGCGTCGCATGGCTAGATACCGACATCCTATTCGAAAATTAGCAGTGGGCCGTCGACACGGTACATCTGCTCAAAGAGCACGCCGTGGTACAGGTTTTCGAATCTGCGCTTCGGCTTGAAAAAGGCTATGTAGTCGGTGCGACGCCGGATGTCGTGCAATCGTTTCCTGACTTCGGAAATGCAACACCCTCACTTCTTGTGGATAACATCAAAAAGC